>DATCFI010000196.1:0-28456 GCA_036509585.1 Hanamia sp.
AGAAGCAGTGAAATTAGAAAAGCGCTAAAAATATCTGCCGGGACCTTACAGAATCTTCGTGTTACCGGTAAACTCAAACCAGTCAAAATTGGCGGAATCCTTTTTTATCGAAACAGTGATCTTGAAAAATTATTGAATTCGGGCAATCAAAATTCAAAAGGAGAGTAGTTATTATGTTGCCTCCCGATATTTTTGAAGCAGTTTACACCAACTTACTCAATGACAAAAGGTTCAGTATTTGTCATTGTAGTATTTATATGGCTTTGATATTACTGTGGAACAAAAACGAACAGGCAAACCCTTTTCCAGTAAGCCGAAAGGGAATCATGGAATTGGCGCATGTTCAAAGTATTGTTACCTATCACAAATGCATTGGGCAATTGGAGGCTTATGGATATATTCGTTATAATCCTTCTTACAGTTATTATAATAGAAGTACAATTTATCTTGATAATGTTATTAAATAAGGGCTATTCTTTCGGTGAAATTTATAGTAAGAGGATTATTTTTCTTATATTTGTGGTCTAGCTTTGCAGCTATAAAGCATTAAAAAATCTTGGTGAGTTATTCGGTGAGTAAAATTTTTTAACCCTCTAAAAGTACTGATTTAATAGGGGTTTTATTGGAAGGTTCGATTCCCTGCAGCTCCACCTGAGGGGACTTTCCCAAAAAGTCCCTTTTTTTCTTCTACTATCAGCAACTTCTTTTCCTTTAAAATCACGTTGTTATGCGAAAATACAGGCATGATATAAGGGGTTCGAAAGAGATCCGCTTTTGTAGTACAATTGGCTATCGAACCCCATCCTTACAAGCTGCTGCTTTTGCAGTGTGGTGGCTGAGTTGTACAATGTTTGCATGTCTGTAAGCTTTTCGAGATGGTTGTATAATATAAGCCACACCTGGTTCTGATCCTGCCCTAACTGCGCACCTAACAACGAAATCAATTTAATTATTGACAAACGGCTGAGTGTCTGCCATTGTAGTATTTACATGGCTTTGATACCACTGTGGCACAAAAACAGTAAGCCGAATGAGAATCATGGAATTGGCGCATGTTCACAATATTGTTACCTATCACAAATGCATAAGGCAATTGGAAGCCTATGGCTATATTCGTTATAATCCTTCTTACAGTTATTATAAAAGAAGTACAATCTATCTTGATAATGTAATTATATAAGCGCTATTTTTTCGGTGAAATTTATTTACCTTTTCCATCTGTTTCGAATCGCGGGATAAAAATGATCATACCATTTTCTTACCGCTTAACAATTCTCATGCAATCCAACATCGCCTGGTTAATATCGCCATTCATATTTTCATTCCAACTTTCAAAACTGATCGAAAAATGATGGATGCCTTTCGTCAATGGTATTTCCAACAAATTACTCCAGCCCCAGTTGCTCCATTCGTCCTTTCCTCTTTGTGGGAAAACAAGTGTGTGAGAATCGGCACTATCTATCGTTAATGTTCTGAACGCGCATTTATTTTCAGTATTGATTGGGCCGTTTCCATTTGCATATCGTGCGTCAAGAATATAGTTTCCATCTTCCTTTATGGTGATTGGAACATCTATTTTCCTGTTGACCGTTTTGCTAATTTCAACAAACCCTTTTCCGGTAAAGCCCTGGTAGGCATTTTTAGATTTCGGGGCAAAATCCTCTATCTGTATTATTTGTTCATTTGCTGCCGGATATACCTGCAATGGTTCACTTGCAAAGGACTGTGTATTATTATTGCCAGCAACAGCTATCAATTGATAAGACCCAAAACCAGTCGTGTCAATTTTTATCGATGTCTCTGTCGTTTGCCGAAACAGCATTCCATTTTTTAATACTTTATACGATGAGATATTTTTACTCGTGTCGTTCCACGATAGAGTTTCTTTCTTATAATATACAGTGGGGATCTGTGGACTAAATTCATTTTGAACGCTATTGATATTTACGGAGGATAAATTATTATTTCCCAACTCAATTTTAATGGTATGCTTTCCTTTTAAGGAAGATAAAACATTATGTTTAGGTGTTTCCTTATCGTCTAATTTAAAAGACCGTATCACATTTCCGTAACCATACATTTCTATATCTAATATAGCTTTCCTGTATTTGAAATTATTAAGTGTTCTTTTTCCACTAAATACTTTGGGCACAAATGGCTGAAACAAAAGATTTTGCGCATTGAATTTCATTCCAAAAAGCACTTTATAAACCAAACTGATACTACCCGACAAACTCCAAAGCATATTACTTGAATTAATTTGCGTGCCGGCATAGTCACCATTCGCCGCTACAAAATTTTCCTTGTTAGTCAGGAATAAAGCTGCCGGTCTATAAACCGCGCTGATAGCCCTGGTTACAGATTCTTCGTTGCCGGCCTTCGCTGACGCCTGCGCCCAAAAAGACTCCACAAAAGGCCAAACCGCATCGTTATGATAGGGAGGAATGCCCGGTATCTGCGGGTAAATACACGAAATACCATACGGTGTAACCGGTGTATTAGCAACAATCTGCTGTGACCGCGCTTTATCTGCTACATCGAAAATTATTGTGAGCGCTTCGCCCAGCGCTTCTGATTTCGGCGAAAGTCTTTTATCCACTCTTCCATATCGGTACTGCCCATAAAATTTTTTATCGTCCTGCCATAAATATTCATTAATTCCATCTTTTATCTTTGACGCCACTTCTTCATATTTTTTTACATCGGAATCAAACCCAAGTACAGCAGCCATCTCAGACAAAACGGTGTTTGCTTGAAAATGTACTACGTTTGTCCCTAAGCATTCTGATTCATAAATATCCGCTGGCTGCATCCACGTTGGATACGTTTGTTCGCGCCAGTCAAGGAAAGAGGATTCGCCCTTTACCATACCGGTTTTCGGATCATATACATTATGTAAATCGTCATCAATTGAATTCTTAATCACCGGGTACGCATATTGTAGCCAATCCATGTCGCCAGTCACTTTATAAACTTCCCATGCTGCTACGGCCCATATTTCCCTGTCAGTAGAAATCGGGTAAGCACCACCGGTGCCTGTGTCTTGTATGATCTTTCCATTTTTCACTTTTCTTTTCAGGCTGATCATCGCCACTTTTGGTTGCAAAATTCCCATTGACAAAATAATGCTGTAGCTGATGTCGCGTGTCCAAACGCCCGCCCACTCTTTGCCTGTGCGAAAAGTACTGTCGGGCTCAATAGCATTTTGCATTTCTTCCAAAGCCAGGTTGTACAGCGCATCCGGCAAGGCGTCAGGCGAATGATATTGCGGAAAAGCGCTGATATCTTTGGCAAGTTTCCATGACGTGGCTGTCTTATTTTCGTCCGGATGTTGATTGAGGGTTAAGGTAACTTCATAAATCCCATCATGGTTATCGTCTTTCAATTCCAGATCCTGGTGTGAATACAGATTGTTAAAATCCCATGTCAATGGCGCAATATTTCCCGCAACAAACACACCTTTAAAATCATTCTTATAAATTTTATTTCCATCGAATGTTGAATAATAGCCCTTTTCTTTGAATGACTTTAATACATCAGCCATGTTTACACGCAAAGTGAGCTTTACATCTTTTGGTAAATACGCATTGGAAGGTTTTTTTGTTGAATCAATATATTGTTGGCCAAATTGAATCACAGGTGTTTCGTAATTGCCGTTGCCTCCTGCACAAATAATCATATTATCTTTTCCAACCGGGGCTCCGTTATCAGCGCCATTAATACTAAATTTAAATTTCACCTCGGGGCTTTTAAATTGATCAGCGGCACTTACATAATTGGATAAAATTTCACTCCGTGAAACAGCGCTCGCCACGAATTTACCCTGCACCACGCTGTCGCCAAAAACAGAAAACTCGTTGGATTGATAGATAATATTGTTCGTCATTAATGTGCAACTATTGAAAAGAATTATTGGAACGATTAGAAGAGATAAAGCCTTTTTCATTTGCGGAAATTACAGATTTATTCACAACGAAGGCATTAAGGGAACCAAAAATGAAAATCTTTAATAAAAGTTTGTTTACTGTTAAAAATTAATCTTATGTTGGAAAAACAATCTACTTTCCAAAAATCTTAAATCGAAATATTCACTAAAAGTTTGTTCACTGAGTATTAACTTTTAATACAATAAGGAAAATATTCTACCCGGATTTGTTAACGGCATTCTTTTACTTTGCAATCAATTATTTTCGCAGATTACGGGTAGCCGTTAAAACTCAATTTCAATTCAATGTACAACAACAAAAAAGTAGTAGTAGTACTTCCCGCATACAACGCGGCGCAAACTATGGAAAAAACGATTGCCGAGATACCTATGGATGTTGTGGACGAATTGGTATTCGTGGACGATAACAGTACGGACAATTCGGTAGAAGTGGCGCAGAAACTGGGAATAAATCATATCATTAAGCATGCTGAGAATAAAGGCTATGGCGGCAATCAGAAAAGCTGTTATAACAAAGCGCTGGAATTAAACGCAGACATTGTTATTATGCTTCACCCCGATTATCAATATACTCCAAAGTTGTTGCTGGCAATGATTTCGATTATCGGCAATGATTTGTACAAAGTAGTATTTGCCAGCCGTATTTTGGGAAAAGGCGCACTAAAAGGAGGGATGCCTATGTATAAATATGTTGCCAATCGCCTGCTTACTTTTTTTCAGAATACCCTGATGAATCAGAAACTATCGGAATACCACACGGGCTATAGAGCATACGATAAAGAAGTGTTGCAAAAAATAAACTATAACATGGATTCAGATGATTTTGTCTTTGACAATGAAATGGTCGCGCAAATATTCTATAACGGGTTTGAGATCGCTGAAGTAACTTGTCCTACTAAGTATTTTGAAGAGGCCTCTTCGATCAATTTAAGCCGGAGCATCACTTATGGGCTTGGCGTGGTGAAGGTTTCTATATTATATTTTCTTACAAAACTCAAACTTTATAAATGGAAATTGCTAACCCAATAGATAAAAGACAAAGCAACCTATACCTTACCATAATAATTTTATCAGGTATTTTTTTCTTTATACCATTTCTGGGCAGAGTTCATCTTTTTGACTGGGATGAAATTAATTTCGCCGAATCAGCGCGGGAAATGATTGTTACCGGAAACTATCACCGCGTTCAAATAAACTTTCAGCCCTTTTGGGAAAAACCGCCGCTATTTTTCTGGCTACAAGTCGGTGCTATGAAAATTTTCGGCATCAATGAGTTCGCAGCAAGATTTCCTAATGCAATTTTTGGCATCATCACGCTCGTTACTTTTTTTCTAATCGGCAAAAAATATAAGTCGCCTCGCTTTGGGTTCATCTGGGCAATAAGCTACCTCGGCACCTTTCTTCCACATTTATATTTTAAGTCAGGCATCATTGATCCGATTTTTAATTACTTTATTTTTCTCTCTGTTTACTTCACATACCTCGACATTTCAGGAGAAGTCTTTAAGAACAAATACGTGTATCCGTCACTGGCAGGTTTTTTTATCGGATTAGCTACTCTTACAAAAGGTCCTGTTGGCCTGCTTGTGTTCCTCATCACCTTCTTCGTATATTTTCTATTTACAAGATTTAAAAAATTTCCCGGCGTAAAAAAGATTCTACTGTTTATTCTCTTTTTTACGGCCATTTGTTCGCTATGGTTTGGAGAAGAAATAATCGAACATGGTTTTTGGTTTTTAAAAGAATTTCTTGCCTACCAGGTCGATCTTTTCCTGCATCCCGTAGCTAGCCATGGCGAACCGTTTTATTACCATTTCGTGGTTGTCTTTATCGGTTGTTTCCCTATTTCCATTATTGCTTTACCCATTTTATTTGGTAAAAATGTAGACGGGAATAAAGATTTTTTAAGATTGATGAAAATTCTTTTTTGGACAGTCATGATCCTGTTCAGTATCACTACTACCAAGATCGTTCATTATTCCTCTCTTACTTATATGCCGCTTGCGTTTATGGCTACAAGTTACCTTGACTGGCTGATAGTAAACAAACAAAAAATGAAGATTTCTCTTTTGGTGTTAATTGCGTTTATGGGGTTTGTGTTTTCATTTTTATTGGCCGCGCTTCCTTACGTCGCCAATCATCATGATTTGATATTACCATATCTAAAAGATCCGTTCGCCGCTGCAAGTTTTAATGTAAATGTGCATTGGAGCGGTTATGAAAGCTTTATTGGAATAGTATATTTTATTGCTGTAGTTTTTGCAGTTGCGTTTTTCAGTAAAAAGAAAAACTGGCAGGCATTGTTATTTCTTTTCTATTCGACAGCTTTTTGCCTCTTTATTTATTTGCTTGCGGTAGTTCCAAAAATTGAAAAGTATTCCCAAGCCCCGACTATCAATTTTTACGAAAGCCTTGCCGGAAAAGACGTGTATGTATGGCCGATAGGATTTAAAAGCTATGCCCAATACTTTTACGCTCAAAAACCTGCTACACCAGTTTACGGCGAAGGAGATGAAAAATTTTTATTGAAAGGAAATATTACCAAACCCGCCTATTTTGTTGTAAAGATTACCAACACGGGATTTGACAGCACCTGTAATAATTGCGCGCTGATAAAACAGGAAGGAGGATTTAAGTTTTATAAGAGAGAGGCAGTGGGAAAATAAAATCAAGAGACTTTATTTTCCTATGACTGAATGTCCAACAAATATATTGACTAAAAAATCACAGCTCAGAAGACCTGCGTTTGTTGAAAATTCCAGATTATACTTTTAACCCAATCCTTACTATCAGTGCTTGAACTTCCACTTTTGCTCCCTATAGTCGACAATAATTTGAATTAGAAGATCCGTGGAGACTATAGGATTAAGGTATTTGATGTGTTTGAATAAACTTGTATCTATCACCAACGGTGTCAATAACAGGCCCACCGTAACCTAAATCTCTTCTAACTAAATTAATAAATGTCACCATTTGTAAAATGGGCCTATTTGCAGAGGCATTAATGAACATTTTTTGATAAATCAATGGTATTTCAGGGTTATCAGAATAAATGCAAAGTTTGGAAAAACAAGAATTTATTTCAACGTCCGTAGGATATGAACTACCAATATTTCTATTTGTAGTGTCAGTTAATTTACCATCTATTATGAAAGATGTATGTGCTAATTCCCTATTTAAAATATTTATGGCTTCAAAGTATGTGTCACGCTTTGCATTCAAGAAATTTTCTTTTTTTAAAGTTTCAGCAGCAGTTAATGGTGCTTGTTTACTTTGTATCCAAAAAAGAATTAATCCAATTAAAACGAATTGAATTACGAATTGGACAATTATTTGTCCAACAAGTGCTGGAGTAAAAATCTTTTTCATCTACGAATATTTAGTATTGTCCTACACGATGAGGCCAAAAACCCTAATTTATATAAGGACACTCAACATCTAACCAAATTTAGAGTTTTTGTACTCTCCTGTAAAACAGGCACACAACATTATTGATACAATCCTACTAAAATATTTTTCTTCTTGTATTATATTTACTCATTTTTATGCCACTGCCTTATTTACCAAATCCGCGGCCTCACTCAATAAAATAGCAGATTCTACTTTCAATCCGCTTTTATCAATTAAGTCTTTAGCTATTTCGGCGTTGGTGCCCTGAAGACGAACGATGATCGGAATTTTGATGTCGCCAATAGATTGATATGCGTCTATAACACCTTGCGCTACACGATCGCAACGAACTATACCGCCGAAAATATTAATAAGGATCGCTTTTACTTTTGGATCTTTTAGAATAATCCTGAAACCAGCCTCAACAGTTTGCGCATTGGCAGTGCCGCCTACATCCAGGAAATTCGCCGGTTCTCCACCACTTAATTTGATCATATCCATAGTAGCCATAGCAAGGCCGGCACCATTAACCATACAGCCAACGTTGCCATCTAATTTTACAAAGTTCAGGTTGAATTTAGCAGCTTCCACTTCAGTAGGATCTTCTTCAGTCACATCACGCATTGCAGCTATATCAGGATGGCGCATCAAGGCATTATCATCCACATTCATTTTGCAATCAACAGCAATTATTTTTCCATCGCTTGTTTTGAACATTGGATTGATCTCCAGCATTCCACAATCAAGTCCCACATAAGCGTTGTATAAAGAAGTTACAAACTTTACACAATTCTTAAATGAAGTGCCGCTCAAACCAAGATTAAAAGCAATTTTTCTTGCCTGAAACGGAAGTAATCCACCACCGGGATGTATCCATTCTTTAAAAATCTTTTCAGGCGTGTCGTGCGCCACATCTTCAATATTCACGCCACCTTCCGTGCTGTACATGATTACATTTTTCCCCTTGGCCCTATCCATTAAGATAGATAAATAAAACTCCTTTAAAGGTTCGGTGCCCTCATAATAAACATCCTGAGCTACCAATATTTTGCTGACCAGCTTTCCTGCCTCGCCGGTTTGTATGGTCACTAATGTGCCGCCAAGAATATTTTGAGCAATGGTTTTTACGTCTTCCAAACTTTTAGCAACAGCCACTCCTTTTTGTTCTGTACCTATTATCTTTCCTTTGCCGCGTCCCCCGGCGTGTATCTGGGCTTTGATGACGGCAAATTTGCTCCCATACTGGCTATTAATAAACCGGTAAGCATCTTCAGCCTCAGAAACCGTGCTACAAGCGATACCTTCCTGTACAGGAACACTGTACTTTTTCAATAATTCTTTTGCCTGGTATTCATGTAAATTCATCTTGGAAATTTTCTTGCGAAGATAAAGTCAAAAAAATTAAATTAAGTTAACTTTCAGTTTATGAAACACCCTTTATTTCTTTTGGTTCTGATTGTTTGCCTTTTATCATGCAATATGTCAAAGCAAATTATTTTGCCGGAAAGGAAGGCCGCAGCAGTGTCCGGAAACGAATTTTACAAAAGCATATTCGCCGTAACGGAGGAAGAAAGAGAAAATTCGGCAAAAACTGAAATCCTTGATGGCAACATTCCCCCGTTTTTAAAAAAAATGGTGAAAATAAAAACATCCATAACTACAGATGACGGAAAAGTAATTCACGCTTTTTACTTTGTGACACCGGATTATCTATCAATCGGATCAGATGAAGATTTCGCACGCATCCCGCTAACACCCATGACCGCACAACAAATCGCCGACACCCTGCATTGCTTTTTGCCCACAAGAAAAATAGTCAATGATATTTATACAGCTGCAAAAGTAAAATTAGAACCTGTGCCTATGTATGCATTTCGCGACAGCGCCGTCACTATGTATCAGCACAACCTAATTATCGAAGGACAAAGGAAGTTACGAAAAGGGTTAATTGCAGGAATCAAAAAAGATGTGGTAATTACTGGTATGCTTACACGCAGTGAAAAGAAAAATCGTGTGGCCATTTATGGCTGGCAGCAAATGAATGGAATACCAATTCAGCCTTTGTACACGGGCCATGTAAACTGGTACGTGGACTACAGCCATGGCATTCGGTTAATTTATAGAACCATCTATATAAATAAAAAGCCGATGGATTATATGGATGTTTTAAAAGATAAAATACTTAGACGATTACTTTGTGATGAAGAATATTGCGACTGCTACCGATATGACTCTACGGCAAATTTAACTCCGTCTGAAAATCATCAAAACAACAGTGAAAAGGCAGTCCCTTCCCCCTGAACCGAATGTACCTGGATATTACCTTTGTGTAGCATCATTATTTGTTTGGACAAACTTAATCCAATACCACTTCCGGTTTTTTTAGTACTGAAAAATGGTATAAAAATATTTTCTTGAACGTCATCAGTAATACCGGTCCCGTTATCGGAAACTTTTATAATTACACGCTGTTTAGACGATAAAGAAGCCGACAAAACAATCTGTCCATTCTCTTTATCTTTCAACGCATCTTTTGCATTAATCACCAGGTTAATAAGTACCTGCTCTATAAGGCTGGGGTCTACTTCTACCATCAAACCTGTATCTTTTAAAATAATATCCAGCTCAATATTTTTTGGCTCAAGCGTAGGCTGCATTAACTGATACGTGTTTTCCAACAGATCGCGAACATATATTTTCTGTAGGTTTGGCTTTATAATCTTATTTAAATTTCGATAAGTTTCCGCAAATTTCAATAATCCTTCACTTCGCCTTTTGATCGTTTCTATACCCAGCTCCAGGTCGCGAAGCGCACCGCTATTGTTTTCAAACGCGGCAATTGATTTTTCCAACCTGTTTTTTAGCGTGTCGGCAAGCGAAGAAATAGGTGCTATCGAATTCATGATCTCGTGCGTCATCACGCTCAATAATTTTTGCCAGGCTTTAGATTCCGTCTCATCAAGCGCTTCATTAATGTTTTGAAAAGCGATGAGCATAAACTTCTTTTCACCGGTTTGAAACGCTGTGGCCGATAACAATATCTTGAACGAACTCGCTTCCAGGTGAACTGTTGCAATCTTACTTTCCGCCGGTTTCAAAGAGATCACCTCCTGGTATAAATTTTCGTCCCGCTTTTCCAGTGATTGAATCGTTCTTAAATAAGGCAATTGCAAAAGTCTTTTTAATGATTCATTCATCCAGATTATTTCACCGGTTTCGTAATCATAAGACAAGATTCCGGTGTCAACAAGTTCCAATATCTTCTGCAGGTATTGATTGGTTGTTTCTTTTTCTTTGGTGATATCTTTAAACGTGTCAGTGATTTGATTGAAGCCTTTTCGCAACGGCTGCAACTCAATAGGCGCATGCTTTACATCAAAATATCTTGAAAAATCGCGATAATGTACCGACTCAGCGAACTCTCTTAGTTCTTTGTGCGCCTTGTACTGAAACCGATACAACTCTGCCAATTGATAAATAAAGACAGGCACTAACAAGAGAAGATACATATGAGGACCTTTAAAAAATAAATAGCTCAGGCCACCCATAACGATGGCCAAAAACAGTATCCTGCTAAATATTCGGAATTCTAAACGTTTAAACATAATTACCCCCAACCCCTAAAGGGGATTTTATAAATGATCTAAAAATTTCAAAATAATGTCAACAATCATTTTACCAGAAAATTCCAGAAAATTTCTTTTAAAAGCCGGATATAATTGCCTCGTTCCCCTTCAGGAGACAGGGTCAAATATCATACTTACTCAACCTCCTGTATAATGCAGTGCGCGTAAGCCCCAGCTCTTTCGCCGCCCGGCTGATGTTGCCATTGTGTTTTTCTATCACACGCAAAATGGCACTTTTTTCTACCGAGCTTAAATTCAAATCCTTTGCTTCCTCTTTTTCGGATACTGCCGACTCAATCGGCGAAAAAATAAGGTCAGTGGCAGAAAGAGTTTTTTCCTCAGACATAATGAGCGCGCGTTCCATTGTATATTGCAACTCACGCACATTTCCCGGAAAAGAATATTGACTTAATTTTTCAATCGCCGACGCGTCAAATTCAGGCGAAGATTTGACATATTTTTTTGCATAAATATTTGCAAAATGTTTCGCTAACAGAATAATATCTGCTGCTCTTTTTCTTAGCGGCGGCACTATGATCTCCACAGTATTAATCCTGTAAATTAAATCTTTTCTAAATCGATTTTCATTTGCCAGTTCTGTTAGCGGAAGATTGGTGGCGCATACCAACCGAATGTCAATACTCGCAGGAATATTACTCCCGAGGCGAGTTATCTGTCGGTTTTGCAATACACTTAAAAGTTTTGACTGCTGTTGCAATGTAATATTTCCAATCTCATCTAAAAATAAAGTACCTCCGTTAGCAGCTTCAAAACGCCCTTCCCTGTCCTCTCCTGCTCCGGTAAATGAGCCCTTTTTGTGGCCAAACAATTCACTCTCAAAAAGTGACTCCGTTAAAGCACCCACATCTACTTTTACAAAAGGCTTTTTAGAACGAAAGGAATTTTCGTGTATTGCTTTTGCTATAAGGTCTTTCCCTGTTCCGTTTTCGCCGAGGATAAGAATATTAGCATCAGTCGGCGCTATTTTTTCTATTTTAAAAAAAATATCCTTCATCACGTCTGACGTGCCAATCAGTTCTTTTCCTATAACAGACGATTCCCCAGCGGCCACGGTTTCAGGTGTTCTACCCTTTCCCTTTAATGTAGATTTTACGGTCTCCAACAGTTTTTCATTGTGCCATGGCTTTACCATAAAATCCGTAGCACCTTCTTTGAGCGAGCGAACGGCAAGGTCGATACCACCATACGCAGTGATCATAATTACATCCGCGTGTGAACCAAACTCTCTCACTTTTTTCAACCAAAATATCCCTTCGTTACCGGTGTTGATTGAACTGTTGAAATTCATATCCAATAATATCAAATCAAAGTTTTGTTTGGCCAAAAGAGCGCGGATATTCTCCGGATTCTTCTCAATAACAACTTCTTTTACTTCCGTTTTCAATAACAATTTCACCGCCGTCAATACATCCGTATCATCGTCAATAATCAATATAGTCGCGTTTTTTGCATTCATTCAGAAACAAATTTTTAAAAATAAAAAATTAATCAGGCTTAATTTAAACTATTCGCAGCAATGATAATAAAAGAATATTGAATTTATTAAATAGAAAACACACGTATTTGTCTGCCTACTGCTTAATTTAATTTAACGTTTATCCATTCCTGTTATTCTACTTGCATTGTCAATCTTCTTCCATCCCGCCACCTTCAAAATATATTGCACATTGGCACAACTTGTCCCGTCTTTTTAGGATTAACTAATAAGCTAACCGGCTAATTGGCTAATTATTTCTTTGCAAGATTAATGTTTTTACAAATCATTTCTTCCGGAATGCCTTATTATTTTCCAAGCGCCTGTATGTGTTTCAGAAACGGATACTTACTGTATCAGAAGCGAACACTGCATTTAGGCTACCCTTTCCATATCTATTGATAAACAGACAGTTGTATTTTGGCACGTGTTTGTAATCAATAGAACCGGAACAGATAAAAAAAGGTTTTCAAAAAATTGTAACCAACCAGAAATGAGAGCCGCAACAAAAATTAATTATAAAAACTAAAAAAAAATTAAATCATGAAACTTCAATCAAACACTTTGTTAGAAACACTTACAAAAAATGAAATAAAATTTCTAACAACAGAAGTAAAAGAAACTGTTTGCAACAATTTTACCAAACTTAGAAAAAGAAATTTTACCGCGGCCGACTTATGGAATATCCAACGCCGCAAAAAGAATCTTTTTATCAAAAGGTTTTCTTTTTAACCGAATCCCAATTTGTAAAAATAAAAAATAAAAAATCATGAACCTTCAGTCAAATTTCGCAGCCGACATCTTAGATAGGTTAACATGCAATGAAATCAAAAATCTAACCATAGAAACCATTGAGACCATCGCAACACAATTTATACAGGAAAGAAAAAGAATTTTTAGCGCTGCCGAATTATGGCACATTCAACGAACTAAAAGGAATGTTTCTTCCAGGCGTTTGTATCTTTAAAAGAGCAACATGCCGTTTTGTATCAGAAATGAACGGTAGTTGTATCAAAAGCGAACACCTTAAAAAAATACTTCTTTCTAATATATTGAAAAGCAAGGACATAAATAATGGCATGGCTTTATCTATTTATAAACAAATAAAAAGGGAACATCCGGCAGTAAACCAACAATTAATGGTTTTTTATGTCCCGATTTTCGAAATACTACATTATGGACAGGGTAATTGAAAAAAAGAAATGGTCAACCAAAAGAATTCTGACAATTGCAGGGATTGTAGCAGTAGTTGCGTTGATAGGAGGAAGTTATTATTTTACCTCAGGTAAGAGTAAACTGAATGTGGACACGGATCGCATCACGATCAGTGAAATAAAAAAAGGAACTTTCCAGGAATTTATTCCAGTGAATGGTGTAGTGCTTCCGCTTACCACTATTTATTTGGACGCTGTGGAAGGCGGCCGCGTAGAAGACAAATATGTAGACGATGGCACTGTAATGAAAAAGGGTGATCCAATCTTAAGATTATCAAATACAGACCTCCAACTTTCTCTTGTAACTCAAAAAACAAATGTTTATAACCTGCTTACGCAAATGCAAATTTCCAAAAATGCTGCAGAACAAAATACGGTCAGTAAACTGAACACGATGACCGACGTCGAAAGTTCATTAAAAGAAGCGAAGCGGATTTATGATTTGGATAAATACTTGTACGAACAAAAAGCGATTGGTTCGCAGGAATACCAAAAATCAAAAAACGATTACGATTACTATACCCAAAAGAAAAAACTTAGTGAGCAAGTTTTACAACAGGACTCTGTATCTACAAAACAACAGCTAAGCCAGGCAAGGCAATTGTATGAAGGATCTCAAGATGCATTAAATGTAATGCAACAAAAAGTAGGTGATCTGATCGTGCGTGCACCTATTGATGGACAACTAACTTCCCTTGATGCCGAAGTAGGCCAGACAAAAAATAAGGGCGATCAATTGGGACAAATAGACGTATTAAGTGGTTATAAAGTGCGCGTAGATATTGATGAACATTATATCTCCAGGATATTTAATGGGCTGAAAGGCCAATTTGATTTTGCGGACACCACTTATAACCTGGAAATAAAAAAAGTTTTCACGCAGGTAACTAACGGCCGTTTCCAGGTAGATATGGAATTTGCTGGAAAAGCACCTAAAGGAATTCGTCGCGGACAAACTCTTCAGATACGGCTCGCTCTCAGTGATGAAACGCAGGCTGTGCTTCTGCCCAAAGGCGGATTCTACCAGCAAACCGGGGGTAACTGGATTTTTAAAGTAAGCGACGATGGGAAAAAAGCTTACAAAGTCGACATACAACTTGGCCGCCAAAATCCAGATTACTACGAAGTATTAGAAGGATTAAAACCTGGAGATAAAGTAGTAACCAGTAGCTATGAGAATTATGGAGATATGCAGGAATTGGTGTTGAAACCGAATTAGGTATCAGGTGTGGAAGAAAGGAGAAAATGATTATCAGGGAACATTTTTTATAAATGCGTAAATCATTTTTCTTATTTCTGTAACGTCCTTTTCAAGTTCTTTATATTTTGCAACTTTTTCAATTACAATTTTTCACTTGATTGTCAGTCATAATTATTTAAAAGTAGAAAAAGCAAATTGTACATTTCATTTTACGTCATCAACAGTTTGAGATCGAAATAAACTCATATTAAAATGAAATTCAAACCTAAATAAAAAACAAAACAAATGATAAAAATTAAAGACCTGGAAAAAATCTACCGTACCGAAGAAGTAGAAACCGTCGCACTCAACAAGCTTTCTTTTGCCGTAAATGACGGAGAATTTGTTGCCGTGATGGGGCCATCAGGTTGCGGTAAATCTACGCTGCTTAATATTCTGGGATTATTGGACGATCCGGACAGCGGAAGCTTTTTATTCAACGGGATAGAAGTAGCTGATTTCAATGAAAGAAAAAGAGCCGACCTAAGAAAGAAAAACATCGGGTTTGTATTTCAAAGTTTCAATTTGATTGACGAACTGACCGTTTTTGAAAATGTAGAATTGCCACTGATCTATCTTGGCATAAAAGGTGATGAAAGAAAGAAACGCATAGAAGCGGTATTAGACAAAGTACAGATTATGCACCGGCGAAACCACTATCCACAACAGTTATCAGGTGGTCAACAGCAGCGTGTAGCAGTAGCTAGAGCTGTTGTTAATAATCCTAAATTAATACTCGCAGATGAACCGACCGGAAACCTCGATTCATCAAACGGTAATGAAGTGATGCAAATGTTGACAGAATTAAACGAACAGGGAACTACCATTATCATGGTTACACATAGCGAACATGACGCTAGATATAGCCATAGAATTATAAGAATGTTGGATGGACAAACGGTTACGGAGAATATTTTGGTGTGATGGTGAATCTAAAACCAAATAGAAATCTGAACTATTTGTTGGTTTACTATTTACCCGAAGAGGGCAGCCTGGATGATTCAACAAAAAAATAAATATCATGCTCAAGAATTATTTTAAAACCGCATGACGAACATTATGGAAGAATAAATTTTATTCCATCATTAATACCAATTATTAAGTAAAGAGTTTTTTAAATTAATATTCATCCCCATCATTATTTCTACGCCGATTGCCTGTTGGGCAATCAACAAATGTTTGGAACGTTTTGCCTATCGCATTAGTATTTCATGGTGGGTATTTGCTGTCGCAGGGATTTTAGCTTTATTGATTGCATTAATCACTATTAGTTTCAAGGCCATAAAAGCAGCGATGGCAAACCCTGTTAAGAGTTTAAGGAGCGAGAAAATGCAAATGTGAAATTAGGGAACAAAAATTCATTCAGGCGGAAGTTTATTTACTTTCAATAGGTATTATATGTGCCTCGTTTAAAAGTCGCACCAGCTCAATTTTAATTGTCTGATAATTGTCAAAATTTTAAATTGCACTAAAAATACTCGTACATTTAAATTCAATCATTTAAAAATAACTGTTCACTTAAAAATAAATATATGTTTGATGAAATTTTAAAAATGGTTCAGGATCATTTAGCCGAAAATCCTGCTGTGGCTGCGGCAATTCCTGCGGGTCAGGCAGATGCAATACATAATGAAACTGCTACTCATATTACTAATGGAGTTTCTTCAGCAGCAACAAATGATACAGGTGGAATTGCCGGAATGTTGGGCAAGCTTGAAAGCAGCATGGCATCCGGTGGCTCAATAACCAGTGCGATAGAGGGAGGATTAGTGAGCAGCCTTACAACTAAATTTGGACTACCTCCATCGGTAACCGGCGCTATCGCGGGTGCATTGCCCGGACTGCTTCAAAAGTTTGCACAGAAACAGCAATAAAATTTTATTATAATCTCTTTTTAAAAACTTAGGCGCTTGTCTTTTACGCTCAATTGTGTGAAAGATAAAGTGCTTTTTTTATGAACAAGAGGCAAGGCAATACCTGCATTGTGAACTATTAACCAGCAACTAATTCTGACAACACACCCCACCCCGAACATGCATCCCAGCCTGGTCCGGCAGCGTAGCCGGTATTTGCTGTGGTGGTTTTATTATTTCCGTTGGTAATATCCATGCACAAACCGGGGTTAGCATAGATTTGAGGATGTATAAATCCAGAAGGTTTTTTATATTTTTCATTGAAGAGGGCTACCAGGCCGGCCATCAAAGGCGCTACAGCGCTGGTACCACCAATCACGAGTTGCTGTCCATCCACCAATACATTATAACCAGTATTGGGGTCGGCGTTAGCAGCCACATCCGGCAAACCGCGTCCATTAAATTTGGTATCGATTTCTAAAGGCACATTGGCTTTCGCCTGGTAATCTGCTAAAGGAAAATAACCACTTACGCCACCGCCGGAAGCAGAATCCGATGAATTGTTCCATACCGTTTCCAATGAAATTTTATTATTACTTACCTGCAGAGAAGTGCCTCCGCAGGCCAGCGCATAAGGGCTGGATGACGGAAAATCAACATGCACTTTACCATCAGTTTCCCCATCGCGTGATCCACTGTCGCCTGCAGCTACACAAATAGTAACACCTAATGCTGCCGCGGTTTTAAAAGCTTCATTAAAGTTATCCAAAGCCTGCGTGGTCCAGTTTACTTCAGCGGCTCCCCAACTGATGGAAATAACTGAAGGATTATTATTCGTATCGTGGACGGCAGTAGTAATGGCATCTAAAAATCCTTTGTCGGTATTTGGAGCAAAATAAACTGCAATAAGAGCCTGGTTGGCAATGGCGCCCGCCACCTCGATGTCAAGCATTACCTCACCATCTGCACCATCCGCTGTAGAAGGACTATTCTTAGCGCCGTCAATAGATATAGCCTTTACCGTAGGAGCCGCTATCTTGAGGCTTTTGAAATAATTAGTGATATCGGTATCACGAAAACCACCACCGAGTTCAATGATTCCAATGCATTCGCCTTTGCCGGTAACCTTGGTAGGAAAGCCATACAGTTTAGCCAATTGATTCGGATAAAATGATTGCGGCGATGCAGTATGAGCTACCATTTTACTGTTTTTTTTTGCTACCTGGAACATGGGCCTGGCAATAGGGCGATTATCCAACCCAAAAACTCCCGTGATAATATCTGCAAGGCTTTTGGGCACCTGAACTTTAGAAGCAGGGGCTCTAAAATTATCTACTTTGTGGAGCGAAGTATTGAATGCAGCTTCGCAATCGCTAAGCGTGCCTTTTAAAATAACACTCCTTCGTGGCAAACTTACCTCCACGGTACTCAGTCCGTGCTCATGGGCAAAAACCTCCACCAGATCAGCATCCTCTTTTGACGCGGCATAACTTTCCTGGTATAGTTTACGCGACATTACTGCACCTTTTTTTACGCCTGCCGGCAATGCCTTTTTACGCCTCAGCATTATGGTAACTTCTATAATTTCTCCGGGATCCGGAGTACCCGTTTTGTCATTTTTGTTTGAGGGTAAAGGGATAAAACTTCCCTCTATTTTGTGGTTGGATTGTTCTGACATTTGGAGGAGATTTTGTATTTCTTTCAGCAAAAATGCTGCCATGAAAACGCTGTCTCAATGCAGCTTTCTGAAAAAAGAAATTAGTCACTAAAATTCTAATCTTCATTCTGTGTATCAAATCGACACACCTAGTGTATCAAAACCGAACAGTTCTGTTTTTTTATAAATCCTAATTCATTGAATGTTAGCGCTTAAATATGTGGCTTAATTTTCTGTGTAGATAACGTAGTAAATAGTGGTCGTATCGAAACTCAGACCGCCGTTAATAAACCGAACTTTCTTTTGATAACCATTATTTATTAATTAACAAAAGAAAACCATTAAGGAGTTAATTAAAGTGAAGGAAGAATGAAAATTTGAAAATAAAAATTCAGACTATTTATTTGTGTACTGTTGACATTATTTAATCAATGCCGATAAACAACAATCATCGATGAATGCATAAATCAAACATCATTAAATCATACATCAAAAATTATCTTTTATGATAAAAAATTATTTTAAAATTGCCTGGCGTAACCTGATGAAATATAAATTCATCTCGTTCATTAATTTGTTCGGATTGACGGTGGGACTTACTTGCTGTTTGCTGATTACCACTTATGTGCTGAACGAATTAAGCTACGACCGTTATAATAAAAATGCAGAGAACATCTATCGTGTTACCAGGACTTTCAAAAATGCAGCAGGCGTTGTTTCTTTGAAATTAAGTACCATCGCGCCTCCTTTCGGATACTACTTTCCTACAGATTTTCCGGAGATAAAAAAAATGACAAGATTGTTAGGTGCAGGCACTCTTCCGTTCAAATATAACGACAAACTAATCGCAGAAAACGAAGTGTATTTCGCAGACGAAAATTTATTTAATGTTTTTACTTTGAAGACACTGGAAGGCAATGCACAGACCGCATTAAAAGACCCGTTTAGCGTAATGCTTACAGAAGATGTGGCCAAAAAATATTTTGGCAATGAAGATCCAATGAACAAAGTAATAAAAGTAAATAACCAGTTTGATGTAAAAGTGACGGGCATCTATAAAGGCTTTCCTGAAAATTCTTTCATGCATCCAAAAATCTTAATTTCTTTCAATACTTTAAAGGACTCTTCAGTGTATGGTGAAAAAAACCTGCAAACCAATTGGGGCAATAATTCTTTCTTTACTTTTTTAGAGCTTCCCAATCATTACGATCCGAAAAAAATGATTGCACGTTTTCCTGCATTTCTGGATAAGAGAATGGCTGGCAATTATGGCCCAAACCAACCTTCAAAATTGACAGAGCTCGGACTGCAAAAGCTTACAGATATTCATTTGTATTCACATACGGATGTTGAAGCAGAACCCAACGGTGATATCAACAGGGTTTATATTTTTTCAGCGATTGCCTTATTTATTCTACTAATTGCCTGCATCAATTACATGAATCTTTCCACAGCCCGCTCCTCATTACGGGCAAAAGAAATCGGAATTCGCAAAGTAATTGGTGCGCGAAAAAAAGAATTAATATTTCAATTTTTAAGCGAATCAGTGCTGATTGCCTGGAGCGCTATTTTAATAGCTTTCGTTCTTTTATATTTTACATTGCCGTGGCTCAATCAAATTTCAGGACAACAACTTTCGATAAGCATTTTAATGAAATTGCCCGTTTTAATTCCACTTTTTTTAACACCATTTGTCGTAGGTATTTTATCTGGGTTATACGCTGCCCTATTTATGTCTTCCTTTCAACCGGTAAAAACTTTGAAAGGATTATTTAAAGTCGGCGGCGGCAATATTTCTTTCAGAAAGGTTTTGGTAGTGGCACAGTTTAGCATTTCTATTGTACTTATTATCACTACCATTATTGTGTTTCAGCAATTGCGCTACATGCAGGATACCTCTTTGGGTTATAATAAAGAACACATCATTACGCTACCTTATTATAATTCTGTCAATTCCCAATATGACGCATTCAGAAATGACTTATTGCAAAGCCAGGGAATAAAAGATGTAGCCCGTTCTTCACGCATTCCTACAGGAAGATTATTGGACTATCAGGGTGCGTCAACAATGGCTGGCGGTTCCATGCAGCCCGTTACTGCCGATATTAGAAATGTGTCGGCTGACTATGATTTCATTCCCACTTACGGCATTCATGTAGTTGCCGGTAGAAATTTTTCCCGCGAATATAGTATGGATACTTCCAATTTTATTTTGAATGAGTCTGCCGTAAAAGCCATTGGCTGGAAATCGCCACAGGATGCCATCGGCAAAAATCTTAAGTATGGAGGTACTAAAGGACAAGTAATCGGAGTAATGGCCGATTTTCATTTTGAATCTTTACAACATGAAATTGTTCCAATGATTCTTTTAAATCCGCCAACAACGTCAACCGACTCCTACTTCAATAGCCTTTCAATAAAACTGGCTGGTAATAATATTCCGGCTGCATTAGCTTCCGTTGAAAAAATATGGAAAACCTATATGCCTGAATTACCTTATCAATATACGTTCCTTGACGAGAATTTTAATAAAATGTACCAATCAGAAAAAAGGCAGGAAACGATCTTTACGGCATTTGCGTGCATTGCAATTTTCATTGCTTGCCTGGGTTTATTTGGCTTATCCGCGTTTGAAATTACGCAGCGTGTAAAAGAAATAGGAGTAAGGAAAGTATTGGGAGCCAACGTAAGTTCCATTGTTACTTTATTATCAAAAGACTTTTTGAAGTTGGTGTTAGTCGCTACCATTATTGCATTTCCGATAGCCTGGTATGCCATGTCGCATTGGTTGCAAGGTTTTGCTTATCGAGTAGATATGCATTGGTGGGTGTTTTTGCTGTCTGCAATTCTTGCAATGATTGTGTCATTGGTAACGGTTAGTTTCCAGGCAATAAAAGCGGCGGTAGCAAACCCGGTGGACAGTTTGAGAAGTGAGTAAACCCCTGAATCCCTTAAAGGGGACTTTTGGAATTGGGAATGTTGGGGGCTTTTTTGTGAATACCTGCCCGAACGGTAAAGGCCTGGATGAATAGGAATCTTGAATATTTATTTGGTTACTATCTGTGATGGTCAAACGAAAATAAAAAATAAATACTATGTTCAAAAACTATCTCAAAACAACCTTCAGAAATCTTTGGAAAAATAAAGGTTACAGCTTCTTAAATATTTTCGGACTGGCAATCGGAATTGCCTGTGCTGCGCTCATCTTTTTGTGGGTAGAAAATGAACTGAATTATAACGATTATTATTCCAACAAAGAAAATTTATACAAAATAAAAGACCATCAAACTTATGATGGCACTACGTTTACCTTTGATGCTACACCCGGTCCTTTGGCTGCCGGAATCAAAAATGAAATACCCGGAATTAAAAATACAACACGTTATACTTTCGGAGATGAACTGCTTTTTTCGGTAGGCGATAAGAACATTAATGAATCGGGGAATTATGTTGATTCTTCTTTTTTAAAAATGTTTCAATTGCGGTTTATCCAGGGAAATGCAACTACTGCTTTTTCGCAATTAAATTCTGTGGTTATTTCTGAAAAAATGGCCAATAAATTTTTCAACATAACAAATGTTTTAGGAAAACCGATTAAAGTAAATAAGAAAGAAGATTATATTATTACCGGTGTCATAAAAGATTTACCTGAAAATGTTACACTCAAATTTGAATGGCTGGCGCCTTTTGAAAATTATGAAAATCAAAATAAATGGCTGCTGGATTGGGGGAATAATGGCGTGGCCACGTTTGTAGAAACAGAGCCAAAAGCTAACATTACGGCCATCAACAAAAAGCTTTACAATTTTTTAGATACAAAAAGCAAAGACCTTACTGCAAAATTTGAAATTTATCCAATGAGCCGTTGGCGCTTGTATGATAGTTGGCAAAATGGGAAAGAAGTTGAAGGCAGAATAAAGTATGTAAAACTTTTTAGCCTTATTGCATGGATCATTTTAATAATCGCCTGCATTAATTTCATGAATCTTTCTACAGCCCGCTCAGAGCAAAGGGCAAAGGAAGTTGGCGTGAGAAAAGTTTTAGGCGCAGGAAAAAATAAATTGATCTTTCAGTTTATCGGCGAATCATTAATGATGGCTTTTCTTTCCGCAATCCTTTCTGTTGTTTTAATTTTTCTCGCACTGCCTTCATTTAATAATCTGGTAGAAAAACATTTGTCAATGGGATTAGGAAATCCATTTCATATTGGCGCATTAATTTTAATCGCATTGATTTGCGGAATTGTTGCAGGTAGTTATCCCGCATTTTACCTTTCTTCATTCAATCCGGTAAAAGTTTTGAAGGGATTAAAAATAAAAACCGGAGGAAGTGCGAGTTTTATCAGAAAAAGTTTGGTCGTTACCCAGTTTGCTATTTCTATTATTCTAATCATTTCGACAATAATTATTTTCCAACAAATACTGCATGTAAAAAGCCGCGATTTAGGTTACAATAAAAATGATTTGATTTATACTTCTGTTCAGGGAAATTTACAATCACATTTTAATGTAATTAAAAATGACTTAAAAGCCACCGGCGCTGTTGAAGACGCGGCTTTGAGCACAAGTACAATATTGAATCTTGAAAGCAACTCGGGCAGTTGGCAATGGCCGGGAAAAGATCCTTCCAAACAAATTTTAATCACAGGAGAAGCGGCAAGTCCTGAATATATTTCAACCATGGGACTGAAACTAAAAGAAGGAAGAAATTTTTATCCGGATATAAAATCAGACAGCACAAATGTAATCATCAACGAAACCCTTGCAAAAATAATTAATCAAAAAGAAGTAATTGGAAGCGTGCTTAAACAAGGCGGTCCAAGAAAATTTACTATCATCGGAGTTATGAATGATTTTGTTTACAATGATATGTATGCACCGGGTGCTCCGTTAATATTATTTGCTGACACTTCAAATGTCAATATTTTATCCATTCGTATCAAGTCATCCGTACCTATGAAAGATGCATTATCCAAAATAGAAAATGTAATTAAAAAAGACAATCCGGGCTATCCTTTTGAATACAAATTTGTAGATGCAAGTTTTGCGAAGCAATTTTCTGCCGAAACATTAATTGGAAAGTTAGCGATGATTTTTGCCATTCTTGCAATCTTTATCTCATGCCTTGGTTTATTTGGTTTGGTAGCATATACAGCAGAAAGAAGAACCAAAGAAATCGGCATCAGAAAAGTGTTGGGCGCATCAGCGAAAGGCCTTGCAGGCTTGCTTTCAAAAGATTTTTTAAAGTTGGTTGCCATCTCTTGTCTCATCGCTTTTCCTCTTGCATGGTGGATGATGAATAACTGGTTACAAGCTTATGCCTATAGAATAAAAATTGATTGGATGATATTTTTAGTTGCAGGATTACTGGCTTTATTAATTGCTTTGCTTACAGTTAGCTTCCAGGCGATAAAAGCAGCGGTGGCAAACCCCGTGGAGAGTTTGAGAAGTGAGTAGGTGAATGGTGAGTGGACAGTGGAGAATAGGAATACGAAATATTTGTCGGTTTACTATAAAAAATAAATTATATAACAGGTACGATTAAACGAAATAAACCATGTTCAAAAATTATCTCAAAAGCGCATTTAGAAGCCTTCCCAAAAGTAAGTTTTACACATCAATCAACATTGCCGGGCTAGCAGTGGGTATCGCTACCTGCCTGATGATCTTATTATATGTGATGGATGAATTGAGCTACGACAGGTATAATCTCAAAGCGGACAGAATTTACCGGGTAAATAATGAAATAAAATTTAATGGCAATTACCTGGATCTTGCGCAGGTCCCTGCTTTAATGGGTTCGGCAATGGTGAGCGAAATGCCGCAGGTTGAAAATTATACACGCCTCAGCTGGTATGGAAGCTTTCTTGTAAAAAAAGGAAATGAAGACATCCCGGAAGGAAGGGTTGCTTATGCAGACTCAAGTTTGTTTGATGTATTTACTTTACCTGTTATTGCGGGAAATCCTAAAACGGCGTTGAAAGAATACCATTCTTTAGTGATTACAGAATCAATTGCCAAAAAATATTTTAATAGCACCGATATTATTGGCAAAGAAATGTTGATTAACGATACTGGAAATTATAAGATCACTGCAGTAATCAAAGACATTCCAAAACAATCACATTTCCATTTCGATTTTTTTGTGCCTATGATGGAAAACCGTGGCAGCAACGAGGATAACGGGCTTGCCGAAAACTATACTACTTATATCCTTTTAAAGAAACATGCAGACGTAAAACAAGTGGAGGCACAGCTGAATCCATTCATGGATAGGCATATTGGCCCACAACTAAAAAGCATGGTCAATCAAAGCCTTGATGAATTCGAAAAGGGAGGAGGATATATTAAGGCAACGCTTACGCCCTTAACGGCTATTCACCTTCATTCAAACAGAACTGCAGAACTCGAAGGAAATGGCAATGCCGAATATGTATATATTTTTTCCGCAATAGCCCTGATGATCTTGCTGATTGCGTGTGTCAACTTCATGAATCTATCAACAGCACGTTCCTCAAACCGTGCAAAGGAAGTTGGCGTAAGAAAAGTATTGGGGTCATTGAAAAGAAATCTTATCGAACAGTTTTTAATTGAATCGCTTTTAATAAGCTTCATTGCAGTTGTTTTTGCGCTTATTATTGCCTGGTTGCTACTCCCCTATTTTAACGAACTTTCCGGAAAAGAGATTCTTGCTTCTACGTTGTTTCAGCCAAAAATGTGGCTCTCGCTTATTGCACTGATGATTGTCGTAGGATTACTTGCAGGAAGCTACCCTGCATTTTTCTTATCGTCATTCCAGCCGGTAGATGTGTTGAAAGGCAAACTGGCCAGCGGTTTTAAAAGATCATGGCTGCGTAATGCATTGGTAGTTTTTCAATTCGCAATTTCAATCATTCTCATTTTCGGAACGGTAGTTATCTATAACCAGCTAAATTATATTCATAATAAAGATGTTGGGTTTAACCGTAACCAGGTTATCACCATCAACCATACGGATGCATTAAAGGACCAGGCAACAACTTTTAGAAATGAGCTGCTGCAAATAAGTGGGGTTAAAGACGCTACAATGACAGGTTTTCTTCCGGTGAATTACTACAGGAATAGCAGCACCTTTTTTACATCGCCCGCCCTTTACCCAAGCACAGGAATCAACTTGCAGGCCTGGACAGTTGATGAAAATTATATTCCGACGCTCGACTTGAAAATATTACAGGGAAGAAACTTCTCTCCTCAATTTGCTACAGACTCAACCGGTATCATTATAAATGAAGCTGCTGCAAAATTTCTTGCCACAAAAGACCTGCAGAATAAAAAAATCTATACCCCGATAAATATGAATTCAAAAACCAATCTTGACTACCACATCATCGGTGTAATAAAAAATTTCAACTTCAGCTCGTTGCGTGATGTAGTTACGCCACTCGCGCTTTTCCTTGGTAAAAGCAACGGAAGCATCTCTGTACGTATCAACTCAAAGGACATTCCAAATATCATTGGACAAATAAAGAATAAATGGAAAACCATGGCGCCATCAAAACCTTTTGATTATACTTTCATGGATGAAGATTTTAATAAATTATATACTACAGAGCAGCGTACAGGACAGATTTTTATCACTTTTGCTTTGCTTGCCATTCTTATCGCCTGCCTGGGTTTATTTGGCCTGGTAACTTATGCCGCACAGCAACGAACAAAAGAAATCGGCATACGAAAAGTGCTGGGTGCAAACGTGGCCGGTATCGTACAAATGATAGCCCGTGATTTTTTAAAGTTGGTAATTATTGCTTCTCTTATCGCATTCCCTGTTGCATGGTGGACTATGAATAAATGGCTCCGGGGTTTTGCCTATCGAATAAATATACAGTGGTGGATTTTTGTTTTAGCCGGAGTGATTGCCATTTTGATTGCACTGATAACCGTAAGCTTCCAGGCGATAAAAGCAGCGGTTGCAAACCCCGTCGAGAGTTTGAGAAGTGAATAGGTGGATGGTGAGTTGCGAATAGAAAACTTCAATATTTGTCTGTTTACTATCGGTTATGTTTAAACGAAAATAAATTCAAATGATAAAGAATTATTTCAAGACCGCGTTTAGAAATCTAAGGAGCAACAAGCTCTTTTCAGCCATCAATATTTTTGGGCTCGCCATCGGCATCAGTTCTTCGCTGGTGATTTTTTTGATTGTTCAATATGATTTTAGTTTTGATAAATTTGAAAAAGGAGGTGATCGTATTTATCGGGTGGTTACTAAGGATGATGCACGGGTACCTTTTCCGTTAGGTGATGCTCTGCGAAATG
The DNA here is from genome assembly GCA_036509585.1 of Hanamia sp. Taxonomy (GTDB): domain Bacteria; phylum Bacteroidota; class Bacteroidia; order Chitinophagales; family Chitinophagaceae; genus Ginsengibacter. The sequence goes on from DATCFI010000196.1 coordinate 26,716, forward strand.
AAGTGACAGGATTGGAGGGGGCAACGTCTTTGCTGCGTTGGGATTTTGAAGTACCTGTGAGCATTGCGAAACCTGGTGGTGTAAGACCTTTAGTTTTTTTGAACGAGCCAAACATTGTCTTTGCGGATGCAGAATATTTTAATCTAATTAATTATAAATGGTTAGCGGGTTCGCCGGAATCTTCATTAACCGAACCCTACCAAACTGTATTAACGGAACAAAGCGCCCGGCGATTTTTCCCGAATCTTTCTTTAGATGATGTGGTAGGAAAAGAAATCACATTCGATGATACAGTGCGTACAACCGTAAGTGGAATTGTGGAAAATTTGAAATCTAATACGGATTTTGATTTCCAAACCTTTGTTTCACTATCTACTAAAAAGACATTAACAAGAAATCATTTGGATGACTGGAGAAGTTTTGGTTCAACCCTGTTTATAAAACTTTCAAAAAATACCAATCCGAAACAAATTACGAACCAAATCGCAGAGATTTTTAAGTTGCATGCTCACCCCCCTTCTAATCGTCGTTCTAATTTAAATTTTAATTTGGAACCGCTGTCAAATCTACATTTTGGAAGTTTGAGCGATGACGATCTTGTTAAGAGAAAAGCGTATATGCCTGCGTTATATGGGCTGATGGCTGTCGCAGGAATTTTGTTGCTGTTGGCTTGTATTAATTTTATTAATCTGACCACTGCACAATCTTCTCAAAGAGCCAAAGAAATTGGAATACGCAAAACATTGGGAGGCTCGAGGAAACAATTGATATTCCAGTTTTTGAGCGAAACATTTATCCTGACACTGATAGCCACTTTTATTTCTATCATTTTTGCTCCTTTATTATTAAAAGCATTTTCAGGTTTTATTCCCGAAGGACTTCATTTTAATATTCAGCAACCGGAAGTGATTTTATTTTTATTAATTACTACTGTTTTGGTCAGCCTGTTTTCAGGAATATATCCGGCATTAATACTTTCTTCTTATAAGCCTATTACTGTTTTGAAAAATCAATCTGCCGCTGGTTCAGGAAATACAAGAAGATTATTTTTCAGGAAAACACTCACTGTCTCTCAATTTGTAATTGCACAGGTTTTTATTATCGCTACTATCATCGTAGGAAAACAAATCCACTTAGAACTCAATAAAGACATGGGTTTTAAAAAAACTGCCATTATTTATTTTGGAACTAATTTTAGAGATACCACTACTGCAAAGCGACAGGTTTTGTTACAAAAATTTAGGGCCATCCCTGAAATTGCCAATGTGAGCCTGGCAGGTTTCCCTCCATCAACTTCCGGCTGGCTGAAACTCAGTCTAAAATATACCAACAGGAAACAGGAGATAGATACCAAGGTGGATATGAAGCCGGTGGATACCAATTATATTAAACTGTACAAAATAAAGCTACTGGCTGGAGCAAACCTAGTATACAGTGACACCCTTAGTAGCCTTCTCATCAATGAAAAGTGTTCTCAAATGCTCGGTTTCAAAAACCCGCAGGAGGCTATTGGAAAATATGTTGAAACGGATATGTCTCATGGTAAAATTCCAATCGTTGGGGTCGTTGGCAATTTCATCCAGGGATCGTTGCATGACGAAATAATGCCGTTAGTTCTTTTTAACGATCACAGAATGGAACTAACTTTTAATGTCGCACTACAACCTGAAAATACAGAAGGTACTGTTTGGAAAAGTGCCATAACAAAAATTGGAAAAGATTTTAAAGAAATATATCCCAA
>DATCFI010000197.1:0-15878 GCA_036509585.1 Hanamia sp.
ATTGGATTTGGAAAAACAAGAAGTTGACTGATATCGGATTATTTGGCTTTTCCTGGATTAAAGGAACGGTATCTTTTCAATGGATTTGGATTCGGGATTAATGTCTGTTGAACATCAATCAACTTCTGAGACAAAGATATAGAGTGGCAAAAGGTATGCAAGGGGAATACTGCCTGATTTTCGTGATATTGTAATTACGGGGTAAATCGTAATTATACCTGGATTTTTATTTGGGTAAATACTTTTTTACAAACAAAAATGTCTGTGATTTGTTGATTTACTCATAGAAACTTTCCCGGAAATATCATTTAGCAAGGCTTTGTATAATGTCATATTTGGTTACGATGTGGTGTTCGCCGGTTTCGTCTTTACTAAGTACTGCACCGTTATGTTTTGAAATCAGCTTGCTTAATTTTTCTACCGACATATCGAATGGTACCACTGGGTATTCATTTTCCATAACGGATTCAACCGTTTGTTCTTTTATTTTAGGATCCGATAATATTTTGATGAATAAGCCTCCCTCGCTTAAAGAACCCACAATGACTGCATTTTTTGTTACGGGGATATTTTCAATATCGTATTTCTTCATCAACTCGATAGCCGACTCTACCGTGTTCCCTGCATCTACGGAAACTAATTTTTGATTTCCACGTGCACTTACGAGGTCTTTAAAGGTTTTTACTTCCAAAAATCCACGTTCCATCATCCACTGATCATTGTAAATTTTGGCCACATACCTGCTGCCATGATCGTGAAAAATACAAACGACCACGTCGTCTTTTTTCAGGCTGTCTTTCAGTTGCATTAGCCCCTGCAAACAACTACCCGCACTGTATCCACAAAACATCCCTTCTTCTTTGGCTATTCTTCTTGCCATTATCGCGCCGGCTTTGTCAGTAACCTTTTCAAAGGCGTCAATATATTTCATGTCGTAATTGGCAGGAACAAAATCTTCTCCAAATCCTTCGCTTATATATGGATAAACTTCGTTCTCATCCGTTTCCCCGGTATCAAAATATTTTTTTAATAAAGAACCATAGCTGTCAATTGCCCACACTTTTATATTTGGATTTTTTTCTTTTAAGTATTTTCCCGTTCCTACCACAGTTCCTCCAGTGCCTGAAGCTACTACCAGGTGCGTGATTTTTCCTTCTGTCTGTTCCCATATTTCAGGACCGGTTTGCTCATAATGCGCTTCACGGTTGGCCAGGTTGTCGTATTGATTTACGTACCAGGAATCCGGAACCTCTTCGCTAAGTCTTTTTGAAACGGAATAATAAGAGCGCGGGTCTTCGGGTTCCACGTTGGTTGGACAAACAATCACTTCGGCGCCCACGGCTTTTAAAATGTCCGCTTTTTCCTTAGATTGTTTATCGGTCGTAGCGAAAATACATTTGTATCCTTTTACGATTGCCGCCAAAGCCAGTCCCATGCCCGTGTTTCCCGAAGTGCCTTCAATGATGGTGCCTCCAGGTTTTATTTTTCCTTCGCGTTCAGCCACTTCCAGCATCTTCACAGCCATCCTGTCTTTTATAGAATGGCCGGGATTGAAATATTCCACCTTTGCCAAAACCGTGCATGGTAAATCTTTGGTGATCTTATTCAGCTTAATAAGCGGCGTATTTCCAATCGTTTCCAGGATATTATTTTTCCACATAGATTACGTTTTTGATAAAGATAAAAAAAATAGGGGAGAGTGAGTTGGAGTATGGGGTTTACATTAGCGTGTAGAGGTTAGGCTACAGTAAAAGAATAAAAAAGTTGAATTCTTATTTAAGGTTTTCCTTCCACCACCACCACAATTTCCCCTTTGACTGTTTTCGGATTAAAATAATCATGCACTTCCAAAAGGTTTCCTCTTTTATTTTCTTCAAATATTTTTGTGAGTTCTCGGCTTACACTACATTGTCTTTCTGCGCCAAAATATTCTATAAAATCTTTCAGCGTTCTTACCAGCCGCATTGGGCTTTCATAAAAAACCATGGTGCGTTCTTCTCCTGCCAGTTTTTTTAAGAAAGTTTGCCTTCCTTTTTTTAATGGTAAAAAACCTTCAAAACAGAAGCTGTTCATTGGCAGGCCGCTATTGACCAGGGCCGGCACGAAAGCTGTAGCGCCTGGAAGGCATTCTACTTTGATGTCATTTTTTATACACTCTCTCACCAATAAAAAGGCAGGATCACTTACGCCAGGTGTTCCTGCATCTGTAATCAACGCCATCGTTTTGCCAGACATCAATTGTTCCGTTAAATGCGTGACAATTTTATGTTCGTTGTGTTGATGATACGAGGAAGTAGGTTTCTCGATTTGATAGTGACGTAGTAGCTTACCCGAAGTTCGTGTATCCTCTGCCAGGATAAGATCTACCGATTTCAAGACCTCTACCGCCCTGAAAGTAATGTCGGCTAAATTGCCAATCGGAGAAGGGACGATGTAGAGCATGTTAATATGATGATGTGCTAATTAGCTAATTGAAATGGTAAACTCTTCCATTACCTGGTTGGCCAATAATTTTTTTGCTGCTTCTTCCGCTATCGATTGGGCTTCTTTTGCTGACGACGCTTCCAGTTTTAATTGTACATGTTTACCAATTCTTACGTCATTCACACTTTTGATTCCAAGATTTGCAAGACCGCCCAAGACCGCCTTACCTTGCGGATCCAACAATTCTTTTAAAGGCATTATTTTAATTTCTGCAATAAAATTCATTCAGCTTTTTTTTTTGATCCGATGGTTTTCGGACCGGTTAACGATAATAAAATATATACAATAAAGACTACCGGTACGGCAATCCATTGCAAAAGTAATGCAGCGATAATTGCGACCGCTAATAAAATTATTTTCGACAAATTGCTCTTAAAGGTAAAGTCACGAAATTTTAAAGACATCATTCGATGATTGCTGACCATTAAATAGCTAAGTACGATAATTAGAGGATACAAAAACCATTTATTAACAATTAAGCCATTTACTGAGGAATAAAAATATTCTATTTCTGCATGCCCAATCGAAAATTTATCGATAATCCATGAAGTAATTGCACCGATTTGACTAAAATGCAAAATAAGTGGAAATGACGCAATCAATAGTCCTACTGCCGGCACCGGAACTCCTTTAAAAGAATATTGCTGATCGGTATCAAGATTAAATTTTGCCAATCGATAAGCCGCAGCACAGGCAAGTACAAACGCAGGAACCAGCCAAATAATAGAAACATCCAAACCATTTACTTCTCTTGCATAGCTGAATTTCAACAGCTGATAAAGGATCATCGCCGGAGCGACGCCAAAACTTACTAAATCGCTGAGGGAATCCAGTTGCTTACCCATTTCGCTTGTAGACTTCAGCAATCGCGCTACAAAACCATCCACAAAATCTATGATTGCCGCAATGATAATACAAATGGCGGCCCATGAAAGTTTTTCTGGAATATTAAAACTCGTATTGAACTGGTCGTTCATATAGATAATCACTGAATCGGTTTGCAACGCAAACACAATAGCCATGCAGCCAAAAAATAAATTAAGCAGTGTGAAGATGTTTGGAATGATACTCCTACGTCCTAAAGGGGTATGTGGATAATTTGAATTTATAGAATCTGGCATTTGTGCTGGTTGAGTTTTAGCTATATAATAATTAGTGATCATGCTTTTCCCCTTTAAGGATGGGTGTGTTTCATCAACGCCTCAATCTCATCCACCGTCTTCGGAATATTTTTCATCAAATCTATGTTTCCTTTTTTCGTAATCCAATAATTATCTTCAATACGAACGCCTATTTGTTCTTCTTCAATATAAATTCCCGGTTCTATTGTGAAAACCATCCCGGGTTTTATCGGTTCAGTTTTAGTTCCCAAATCATGAACGTCTATACCCAAATGATGCGAGATGCCGTGATACAAATATTTGCGATATGCGCGGTTTTCAGGATCTTCATTTTTTATATCTGATTTTTTTAATAGGCCGATTTTCTCAAACAGTTCGGTTGCCTTATCTCCAACTTTTTCTGTGTAATCACTGATCGTGATACCCGGATTTAAAATCGAAGCACAATAATAATGCAAGTCGAGACAAGTGTTATAAACTGTTTTTTGTCGTCTTCCAAATTTACCGCTTACTGGAATGGTGCGGGTAAGATCTGCGGCATAGTTTCCATACCGCGCCCCAAAATCCATTAATATCAATTCCCCGTCTTTGCACTCCTGGTTGTTATTTATATAGTGCAATGTTCTGGCCCTGTCGCCGCTCGCAATAATACTTCCGTACGCCGGTCCGCTGGCTCGTTGAGAAAGAAATGAATGCCATATTTCTGCATCAATCTCATATTCCATTACTCCCGGTTTTATAAATTGCAACAAGCGCCTGAGTGTAACATCAGTGATATCAATAGCTTTTTGCATTACTTCAATTTCTAACGGCGATTTAATAGCGCGCAATTCTTTTAAAATTTTCGCGCTGCGCTTGTAATTATGCAGAGGATAACGCTCACGCATGTACGCAGCATAACGATGATCTCTTACCTCAACTTCATTGGCTTTACGGTCGTTTTCGTTGGTGTTAAGATAAATCGTGTCGGCCAAATGAATCCACGGTTGCAACAAGCCGTCCAACGCGTCTAACCAAACAATTGTTTTCATACCTGAAATTTCTTCTGCTTCATTTTTACGAAACTGGTGGCCATTCCACTTCTCTTTTAATTCGTTAGGACGAACCAATACCAATACTTCACGGTATTTAGGATCGGGGCTGTCAGGATATAAAATTACTATGCTATCTTCTTGCTCAATTCCCGAAAGCCAAAACAAATCAGAATTTTGTACAAACGAGTGCAAAGCATCACCATTGCATGGTAACTCATCATTACTGTTAAAAATAGCAATCGAATTCTTGTCCATTTTAGCAACAAATCTTTTTCGGTTTTGAATGAAAATTTCGGGATTGAGTGGTAAATATTTCATTACTTTATTTTTTATTTATTTTTAGTCTTAATCCGCAGAAAAACTTTAAAATTAACTTTCAAAAAAACAGGGATTGCAATATACACGAATAAAATATTTCTAATTTTTAAAAAATGCCAATTGTAAAAATTATAAATTGGAATTATAAATTTTTTATTGTTTTTAATGATTCTCAAAATTCGATACAATTATTTAATATTCACAAATTTTAATAAAGCCAGCAAACCAAACCCGAAAAACTGTAAGATGCAAGTGGGTTAAAAGGCTTCTTCTTAAAATGATTGCAAAAAATTGAATTCTTACCTTTGCATCCTTCACAAAAACAAAGCTATGTCAGTTCCTACGATGTTTGTTATTCCCAAAAACTTGTTATTTTCCTTAGGACTTCCGTCAGCCGAAAATATTCATTATCAATTGCCTCCCGAAGAATTGGTGCAACAATGCCTTGAAAGAAACGAAGGTGAACTCAGCAATGCAGGCGCGTTGGTAATTAATACTGGCAAGTTTACAGGCCGTAGCCCCAGAGACCGATTTATAGTCAAAGATAAAATTACTTCTAACACGGTTGACTGGAACGACATTAACCATGCCATTGGCGAAGATTATTTTGAAAGCCTTTATCACAAGATGATGGATCATTTTGGAAACAAACCTGTATGGATAAGAGATTCCTATACGTGCGCGGATCCCGAATACAGGCTGAATATCCGAAGCATCAATGAAGACCCTGCGAGTAATTTATTTACATATAATATGTTTTTACGCCCTGAAAAAAGGGAATTGGAAAACTTTAATCCGGACTGGTATATTATTCATGCGCCGACTTTTTTTGCCAATCCGAAAACAGATGGTACCAGGCAGGGGAACTTTACGATCAGCAGTTTTACGAAAAAAACGATTCTGATTGGTGGCTCTGCTTATACTGGCGAAATTAAAAAAGGCATTTTCTCTATTTTGAATTTTAAATTGCCGCACTATCATGATATATTAAGTATGCATTGCTCTGCAAATGTGGGTAAAGATCATGATGCGGCTTTGTTGTTCGGGTTGAGTGGAACGGGTAAAACTACGCTTAGCGCTGATCCGAACAGGAAGTTAATTTGCGATGACGAACATGGATGTACGGAAAAATTAAGTGTTTAATTTTGAAGGAGGATGCTATTGAAGGAGGATGCTATGTAAAAAACGATTAATGAAGAAGAAGAGCCTGATATATATAATGCGATTAGACAGGGAGCGCTGGTGGAGAAAACAACCTTTATTGACGGCACGGATGAAATAGATTTCACCAATAAAAAAATCACGGAAAACACAAGAGTGGGTTATCAGCTTTGTTTGATTGCCAACGCTACGTATCCTTCAGTTGGTAGTGTTCCGAAGAATATTTTTCTACTTTCAGCCGATGCGTACGGCATTCTGCCCCCTATTAGCAAGCTCACTCCGGGGCAAGCTATGTGCCACTTTATCAGTGGGTATACTGCGAAGATTGCCGGCAATTAAGAAGGAATTAACGAACCCAAACCTGTATTCAGCGCCTGCTTTGCTGCGCCATTTATACCCCTACATCCAGCGAGATATGCTGAAATGTTTGGCAAGAAAATAAAGGAACATCCGGAACAAAGTCCCAGGCAACGTGGGCAGGATAAAGTAACTAACCTAAAATAATTCAAGAAATAAAATACTTTGCAATCTTGAAAGTTTCCAAACTTAACATTACTTTGTGGATGTATTCTTACTGACTCAATAATTTAAAATTTACTTTAATTAATGGCTTTTTTAACGAGAGAACAAATAGACAAGATAGGATTTGCCAAAGTAGGCCACCATGTATTTATTTCTGATAAGGCATCCTTCTATAATCCATCCAAAATATCAATGGAAAGTTATATTAGAATAGATGATTTTTGTATTTTATCTGCGGGCTTAGGTGGAATAGAATTAGATGACTATGTCCACATTGGATGCTACACCTCTTTGATAGGGGAGGCTAAAATCGCTGTAGGATTTTTTTGTGGCATTAGTCCAAGAGTTTCTGTTTTTTCGAGTAGTGATGACTACTCAGGACGCACCTTGCCTTCTCTTACTCATATTCAGGAAAAATATAAAAATCTTAACAGCACCCCTGTTATCTTTCAAAGCTATTCAATGGTGGCTACATCATCAGTAATTCTTCCCGGAGTTACAATTGGGGAGGGGACGGTTGTGGGGGCCCTTTCGTTGGTTAGAAAAAGTCTTAAACCGTGGAGTATATATACTGGAAACCCATTGCGATACATTACGAAAAGAAGCCAGGACATGCTGCAATTTATGCCTGAAATAAAAAAAACACTTGTGTAGGAGTTTCTCGAAGAGCAAATCCTTAAATTAATTCACGATTTTGCAAAACATTTACGCGATTGCGTTAACTTCTAAAATGTAGTTTTCTCTGACATAACTAAGAGGCGAGTAGTCGCATTGTTGTGAAAGGCGATTTATTCGAATTGGGACACTTCTTACGTTGATCTCGCTGTAGTTTTGAACAATCACTCCTATATTTTCGCTTTAGATCAGAGGCGGCAGCTATAAATTGGCACTTATTGTTCTCGTTGTTCAACCTAAGATCAATTGATTTTTCAATCAGGTATAGCTAGTGACATGCTGGTATTTTTTATTAGCAAACGGAAGCATTCGAGTACGTACTTGGAATTTTGTACTCCAACGACAATTTCATAGGCTACTTCTTCGTTTGAATTTTATTAATTTTGCGAAAACTTGATAGGGATGCTTTCAACAAGATGATTAACCAATTCAATTTTTTGGTATGTTTATTGAAACATTCCATATATTAAAGTAAGTTTTCAGAATAAAAATAATTTAAAAATTATCTTTGTTTAAAGTTTTTCGTCCGTTTTAAACGTTTCAAAGTTTAGACCCCCAATTTGTACTTATGCTCGAAAGATTCTTTAGAAACAAATACGCTCCGCGCTGGATCATATTTTCTTGCGATGTGATGTTAATAACTATTTCTTTTCTCTTTTCATTTTTTTTGACAAGGCACGTATTATTTGTGCTTCCAAGTGTTATTAAGTTTTTGCCGGCCGTGGCAATTAATTTAATTGTATTTGGGGTGTGTGTATTTTTTTTCCCGATCTATAGGGGTATTATCAGATATTCAGAAATCAACGATATTTTACGCATCATTAAATTAGCTTCGTTGCAGTTTGTGATTTGGTTGACTATTTATGCAGTAGATGGCCATACAATTATCACTACTTTTCTTCCGGTTGCTTTGTTAATTATTAATTTAATTAGTGTTATTTTTCTTTTAGTTATGTTTAGGCTGCTGGTCAAGGAAATATATTCCAAAGCATCTCAGTCGAAATCGGGAAATACTATCAAAGCAATTATTTACGGAGCAGGAGAAATGGGACAGGTAACGAAGCAGGTGTTGGAGCAAGACATTAAGAAAAATATTAATGTGGTTGGATTTATAGAAGATAGCGTTTCTAAAATTGGAAAAAACTTAGCTGGGTTACCGATATACAACGCTTCAAATCCTCAACTTGCGAGACTTTTCAAACAAAAGCAAATTGCCCATTTATATATAGCAATTGACAAATTATCCGTTGATAAAAAAATTGCGATATCTGATCTTTGCGCTTCTTTAAACATAAAGATTAGCGTAATTCCACATTCAAAAGATTGGCGTGGTGGCTTTTTTGAAAAAAAGCAGGTAAAAGAACTTAATATTGAAGATCTTCTTGAACGTGATGAGATAAGTTTACCTTTTGATATGATACAAAATATCTATCAAGATGCCACTATCATGGTTACCGGTGCGGCCGGCTCAATTGGAAGCGAAATTTGTCGACAGCTATCTAAATATGAGTTTAAGAAACTTATTCTTTTAGATCAATCCGAATCAGGGCTTTTCGACTTGGAATATGAATTGAGAAGAAATGATCAGAAGCATCTACTTAAGGTAGAAATTGCATCTATAAGAGACAACGTAAAATTAAAGAAAATATATTCTTCCCACAGGCCTGATTTTGTGTTCCATGCCGCTGCCTACAAACATGTTCCGCTCATGGAAACTTTTACAAGTGAAGCTGTTTTAACAAATGTATTTGGTACCAAAGTACTCGCTGATCTTGCTATTGAATATAAGGTCAAAAAGTTTGTAATGGTTTCCACTGATAAAGCGGTAAACCCTACAAATGTGATGGGAACCACCAAGAGGGTTTCAGAGATCTATATACAATCTTTGAGCGACCGTGAAGATTCCCGGACAGAATTTATCACCACTCGTTTTGGAAATGTGCTTGGCTCTGCGGGTAGTGTGGTAGCTACGTTCAAGAAACAAATAGCTGCGGGAGGGCCAATAACCGTTACGCATCCCGAAATTACGAGATATTTTATGACAATACCCGAAGCGTCAAAATTAGTGTTAGAGGCAGGAAAGATAGGAGAGTCGGGAGATATTTTATTGTTTGATATGGGAAACCCGGTAAAGATAATTGATCTTGCTAAACGAATGATTCAATTGGCTGGGTTAAAATCGTCGGAAATCTCCATAGTTCATAGTGGGTTACGACCAGGCGAAAAGATGTTTGAAGAGTTATTTAAAGACTCAGAAGAATTTGCTGAAACTTACCATCCCAGAATTTTAAGGGCTAAAAAGTCCCCTCTCATGGTGTCTGGATTTAACTCACTGATTATCGAACTGGAGCAAGCGGCCTGTTCTCATAATAATGAACTTATTCCTTTTATTTTGCGGAAGTTGGTTCCTGAATTTAATGCTTCGAATAGCCAGTTTAGACAAAATTCGTCTGATGCATTAGCTGTTTTTGAAGAAGTTAAAACAATCTAAAATTTTTAATTGTTTTTGCCAAAGGAATTATAAACTTTGGGCCTTTGTGATAACTGGGTTCTTTTTGGATTAACTAGTACTAATGTGTTAGTTATAATTTGAACATTATTTTGTATTAACTGTTAATTTGCTTTCGTACTGGTGAGAGTTTAGGTATGATTTAAATTTTTATTGAAGGACTATGAACTATATGACTTCTAACTCCGTTACACTTAAATAGATTAATTTTGGAAAATCTTAATTCTGCACATGAAAATTGTATTCCTTTCGATAATATTTGTTCTATTTAGTTTTGCTGCTGGTGCCCAAAAATTATCTTTAGACTTATATGGAGGTATTTCAAATTATATGGGTGATTTGCAGGGGAATGCTTTCTTATTTAGTCAATCTCATATAGCTGGTGGCGCAGGTTTATCTTATCAATTTAATGATCATATATATTTTAGGACCGCATTTATATTAGGCAAGGTATCGGGAAGTGATAAGGACGGAAGTAACAAAAGCAGGAATCTCAATTTTACTTCTGATATAACAGAAGGAAATCTGGAGGTTCTATATTTTATTACACCTTTGCATGTCCATTCATTCTCACCTTATCTTTTTACGGGTATATCTGTTTATCATTTTAATCCTTATACCCATGATACATTGGGAAACAAATATTACCTTAAGCCTTTGAGTACAGAAGGAGAAGGTTTTTTACCTGGAGTGAAAAATTATAGTTTAACTCAACTTGGCATTCCTATTGGTGGTGGAGTAAAACTTCGTTTAAGCGAAAATGTTGACGTTGGCTTGGAAATCGGAATAAGAAAATTATTTACAGACTACCTCGACGATGTTAGTTCCACCTATGCAGATGAAGGCCTTTTGCTAGCTAATCGTGGCTCTGAAGCGGTGGAATTGGCATATCGTGGCGATGAATTAAAGGGGGGAAGTTTGCAATATCCTGCCGCTGGAAAACAAAGAGGAAGCCCGAAAGCAAAAGATATGTATTATTTTACGTTGGTCTCACTGTCTTATAGATTAGGAGCATTTTCGAGTTCGCATTCTCAATGGTCGTGTCCAAAAAATGTTTTGTAAGAACGAAATATTATTATTTATTGGGCGTTTATAATAAAACCTTTTATTGAAACATTAATATCGTAAGTCATTTTATTCTTCTTATGAAGGATGATCAGAGAGCTAATTATTCAATATAAATAAAACACCACCTATGAAAGCCTTTTTCTTATCCTCATCAATTGTGCTATTCGCGTTTTTTGCACACGCACAAAATTTTCATCTAAATGTTTATACCGGGTTCTCTAACTATCAAGGAGATCTTCAGGATAAGGAATTTACGCTTAACCAGGCGCATGTAGCCGGTGGCTTTGGATTTTCTTATGATATTGCCAGCCATTTTTCCATTCGTACGGGATTCACAATTGCAAAACTTTCCGGCGATGATAAATATAGCAGAAATGTAACGCGCAATTTAAATTTTTCTACAGGAATCACTGAAGCCAATATTGGGATGGAATATTTCATTACCGCTCCAATAAGTCAACACTCATTAACTCCCTATTTATTTGCGGGGGTGGCATTATATCATTTCAATCCATATACTTACGATAGTTCGGGAACAAAATATTTCCTGCAACCGTTAAGCACGGAAGGAGAGGGGTTTGTAGCAGGCAGAAACGTTTATAAGCTTACTCAGTTTGCACTTCCATTTGGGGCGGGCGTTAAATTGTCCTTAAGCGATAATGTAAATGTTGGTTTGGAGTTTGGCTACAGAAAATTATTTACAGATCATCTTGATGATGTAAGTACAGCTTATGTAGACAAAAGCCTGTTGCTTGCAAACCGTGGCGCTAAAGCAGTCGAATTAGCTTATAGAGGTGATGAATTGAAAAATGGAAATTTAAATTATCCTCCGTCTGGACAGCAGCGGGGGGAACCTAAGAGAAACGATGCGTATTATTTTACCATGCTTACTCTTTCATTTAGGTTAGGTGGTGGAGGCTTGGGCTCGATGGAATACAGATGTCCTGGAAACGTATTGTAATTCGATTTCTATTTAAAGATATGGGTTTCTCGCGACACCGTTGACCTACCTATTTACAAAGTATCTTTGCCTCATTATGGCATTCAAAAACTTATTGGAATTTCTCACTGTTCTTGAAAATAAAAATGAGCTGATTCGGGTTAAAGAGTACGTGGATCCGCATTTGGAAATCGCTGAAATAACAGATCGGATTAGTAAAAGTAAGGATGGCGGAAAGGCCTTACTTTTTGAAAATACCGGATTCGATTTTCCGGTATTAATGAATGCTTATGGCAGTGAAAAGCGCATGTGCATCGCGCTCGGTGTTGATGACTTAAATGATACTGCAAAAGAGATAGAAAGTCTTTTCCAATTGCTCTCATCTCCGAAAGAGAACATCCTGGATAAACTGAAAATGTTACCCAAGCTAACTCAGTTTTCAAGCTGGATGCCGAAAGTAATAAGTGGCCGGGGGGCCTGCCAGCAAATAATTATGGAAGAACCCGATATTACCAAACTTCCGGTAATAACATGCTGGCCAAACGATGGAGGTCCGTTTGTAACACTCCCCATTATTCATACCAAAGATCCTAATAACAACTCGCGAAATGTAGGCATGTATCGAATGCAGGTTTTTGGCCCAAAACTGACGGGAATGCATTGGCACAAGCACAAAGTTTCGGCAAAGCATTTTAATGAGTACAAAAAATTAAATAAGCGTATGCCTGTTGCTGTTGCTTTAGGCGGCGATCCGGTATATGCTTATGCTGCTACAGCTCCTTTACCGGAAAACGTAGATGAATATATGTTGGCAGGATTTTTACGTAAGAAGAAAGTAGAGCTCGTGAAATGCATTTCTCAACCTGATGTTGAGGTTCCTTCCGATGCAGATTTCATCATCGAAGGTTATGTTGATCCTTATGATGAACTAATTTGGGAAGGTCCTTTTGGGGATCATACAGGTTATTATTCATTACCGGACTGGTATCCTAAATTTCATATAACTGCTATTACTCATAGAAAGAATCCGATTTATCCGGCAACAATTGTTGGTATTCCGCCGCAGGAAGATGCGTGGCTCGGAAAAGCAACCGAACGAATATTTCTGGCTCCGATCAAAATGACGTTGGTTCCCGAAATTCTCGATATGGAAATGCCGGTGGAAGGAGTATTTCACAACCTGGTGATCTCTGAAATAAAAAAAGATTATGCTGGTCAGGCACAAAAAGTAATGAATGCAATGTGGGGTGCGGGGCAGATGATGTTTAATAAAATATTGGTTGTTACTTCACCTGAAGGAGAAAAAAAACGGATTAAATTAAGTGATTATGAAAATCTGGCTAAAGATGTTTTTAGAAATTTAAATCCATCTACGGACATATATTTTTCGCAAGGTCCTATGGATGTACTGGATCATAGTTGCAGCAAGATGGGTTTCGGCGGCAAGATGTGTATTGATGGAACCTTCAAATACGATGAAGAAAAAGACGACCAGTTTTCGTATACGCCTCCTTGTTTTACCGAGTGGTCAGCAAACGAACTAAAAACTCTTTTCCCTGAAGTGAAAATTGTAAATTATTCTCTGATTGAAAAAGAGATTCCTTGCCTTATAATTTCTGTGGAGAAGAACCAAAGAAATCACATAAAAGAACTTCACGAGTCAATTTGCAATTTGGCATCAATGGCTGGCGTAAAAATGATCCTATATGTTGAACATACAGTTGATGCTAACGACCTGCCTGTAGCACTATGGCGCTTTTGCAATAACCTTGATCCAAAACGCGATCATTTTATAGTAAAGAAACATTTAGCAGAAAATCAGTATCAATATGTTGCCTGCATCGGATTTGACGGTACTTTAAAGACAAAACAATTTGACGATTTTTACCGGGATTGGCCCAACATAATTATCGCTGATGATAAAACGATTCGTGCAGTCGATGAGAAATGGCCAAAACTTGGATTAGGAGATTTCATTTCTTCGCCGTCACTAAAATTTAAAGGACAGATGTATGGTGAAGAAGCGATCGCTTCACAATAGTTTTCACTAAACCATATAATTTCGCTGTTTTATTTTTTTGAATTTTTAGGCTAAATAAGAATCAATTCTTTTTGTCCGTTTGCTATTAGAAATTATACGCCAAATGAACTACCGCAGCCACAGGTTTTACTAGCATTGGGATTATTGAACGAAAAGCCCCTAGCATTCAAACCGCCTTCCCAATTGATTTCCATATTATACAAGTATATTAAATGCGCCGGATTTATAATACATGAGATTCCATCTATCCGATAAATTTCATCCTTATCTGTTTTTTCCTCAAATCCTAGCAAATAAGACATACCGGAACAGCCTCCTCCTTTTACGCCTATGCGTAAACTTTTCCCTAAATTATCCTTGTTAAGAATTAGCTGGTTGATCTCATTAATGGCACTTTTACTAAATCTTATCGGAGTTTCGCTGATGATTTCCATATTTTTTATATTTTCTTTACACTAATTATAACGGAAATTCGTTTGAACTAATAATTCGCGAATTCTATCAAAAACACCCTTTTTTGCTCAGGATAGATGTAAAATGCAAAATTACAATTTTGCTAAAGGAATAATTATTTTTGTTTATAAATTATAGAAATGTCAACATTTGAAACTGTACTCGGAATTGTTCTTCTCATTTTAATGTTAGCTTTTATATGGCTTGTTACAGAGTTGAATGCTGTTAAAAAGGATCTGGCACAAAAACCTGAAAATGATCCTGAGACTCTTAAGTTGCGTCTGCAAGCTTATGAAAGAATTACATTGCTTACCGAAAGGATTTCACTACAGAACTTACTATCGCGTGTTAATAATGCAGGGTTATCGTGTAGGCAAATGCAAATATCGCTGATCGATTCTATTAAGCAGGAATATGATTATAATATGAGCCAGCAAATATACGTGTCTCCGGAGGTTTGGAGAGCCATCAATAATCTAAAAGAGCAAAACATTTATGTCGTTAACCAATTGGCTTCTACGCTACCACCTCATGCTACCGCTATGGACCTTAATAAGCATATAATTGATTATTTAATCAATAATTCTACTGCATCATTACACAACGTGGTTCTGGAAGCTATCAATTATGAAGCGAAGAAGCTCATGTAATCGGTTTGTCTTGGGCAATGTAAAATTAAATTTCACAAAAGTTGGCGGCAATTTCGATATTCAGCTTTAGTGCATCTTGGGCTCAAATGGATATAGATTAATCTACCTTAATGAACAAGCGGATTCCCTCCTTCCCGGTTTTTATAATCGGGTATTTATTCTATCACAGCCGAATTTATTTTATCCCCCATGCAGCAAAAAGTAAACATTTAATGCCTTTGGTAACAAAAAAGGCCGCCCACTTTGTACGCGTGATCAATTGATTGACGTGGCGAGAGGCTTCTCCGGCGAATACAAATAATTTTTTATGAGGTTCTTAATATTTTGCGTTTTCATACTTCTTGGATCTGTTAAACTTGATGCCCAAAAATATATTTTACTTGATAAGCAAATGTACCAACCAGCTTTTTATTCGGATGAATTGTCTGTTACTCAAAAATATAATGGATTTTTTCCTATTGAAGCCAGGGATATTGAAAGATTTATAGCTGTATTGCACGAAATATCTCAAACATTAAATTCAAAAAATATTATGGGAAAGGCTAAACAATACCAAGTGGGCTGTGATAAATTTGAAGGCCATGTTGTCCATCTTGGTTCAGGAAACAGACTCGATTACGTAATTACTTCCAGCTGCGATAAGATAAAGGCTACGATGCATCTTAGTGATGCTGAGCTGAGCAATGAAAATAATGCCTATTTTATAAATACCTGGATTAGCTATATCAAAAGAGGGGTGTCGAAGAATCGTTGATCTGCTTCTTTATTCTTTATAAGCCATTATAGTAATTCTCTGTCTTGTTTACTTTAAGGTCTCGTAAAATGGGCGATTTGGGACTGATACTGATACTGAAGTAACGGTTAAGGCCTAAAGGGGAAGCGTTAACTGACATCTGCCAGCA
>DATCFI010000198.1:0-46145 GCA_036509585.1 Hanamia sp.
AATATTCAAAACAACTTGCCTCGTCTTTAAATTGCCGATTAAATTTGATTGAGTTCACTCCTACAAATTTAAACTTTTTATCCATCGAGCTAAAATAGCTCTTTTTTAATTATTGGGTGGCCTAAACGTATATACCTATAGATTTAATAGTGGCTTTATGTTCGTGTGCCAGTTGAAAATACTTATTCGTATCTCTCATTGGATCTATTATAACCGCCTCGCCGTTACTTTCTACAAAATAAGCAGCTTCGCTGAGGCAACCAGTGTAAATTTGTTGTATAAACATGTAAAATATATGAAAAATAAATGCCTTATTTAAGAGGTTCCTAAATAAGGCATTTATTTAATTAAAAAAAAGTGTTTTTGAGAAACCGAAACCGAAAATTATCCCACAAGGTTTTGTACAAACTTGTTGATTTCACCAATACGTTTTTCGTTAATCGTATAAAAGATAAATTTTCCTTCACGCACCGTGTTTACAATTTCTGCCTTGCGTAAAATCGCAAGATGCTGAGATGCCACAGATTGCTCAAGACGCAATTTCACATAAAGCTCGGTAACAGTGATCCTTTTATGCTCATCTATTGTTTTGAGTATTAATTGCCTAAGTTTATGATTCAAGGCTCTTAAAACCAACGCTGCTTTTTTTATTTTTAAGTAATCCATACTTTTAAGCGCTTCACTTTCTCGGTCATGGTCCAGATGGGCTGGGGGATGATTTTGGACTGTTGTAGTCATAATAAATTTGGTTTAAATGATATGATAATTGATTTTAAACAAGAAATAAATTCTTCTTATACAAAAATACGTATTGTAAATAGATATAGTTTGTAATGAAATATTAAAATGTGTTTTTTCTCCTATTTATTTCTTTCAACAGTGTAGAACTCTTTGAGGTACAAGGGTGAAGCATTCTCGATATTTTCGAAGATTTTTGCTTGAAACTTTTCCCATGAACAGGCACACAGACTTTCTGAGGAAATTGACACCTCGGAAAAGAAGCGAGAATCAGGTAATTGCGAATTCAATTTTTTTAATTTGGGAACACCTGATCCTGAAAAATAAACAGGCTGCGCAGCTATTAAATCCTGAAAAGTATTTTCAGATAAAACAACCGCTGATGCCGGGATAACTTCCTTTAAATCATGGCCGTATACAGCGCTAAATACCTCCATTCTACGTGCATCTACCATTGGGCAATAGAGGGCGTTTTTATCTTTTACAATTTCTATAAGCGAAAGGCCCATTATTTCAAGCGTATTTAAAGAAATCAGAGGAATATTTAATGCAAAGCACAATCCTTTCGCGCTTGCAAGTCCTACACGTATTCCGGTATACGAACCCGGACCACACGTTACTCCAACAGCAGATAAGTCATTGGCTTTTACGCCAGTATCATTCAAAATTTGTTCAACGGCCATGTGAAGAAACGAAGCGTGCTTTTTAGGATCCGGATTTTCCAAGGTTGTTATCACTTTTGACGCGTTACATAAATTGACAACGGCATTTTCCGTAGTAGTATGGATATTTAAGATATAGTTCATCAGATTCAGTTCATTTATTATAAATTAACATTTCGTATCGTTCGAGGTAATGTTTGTGTAATGCAGGCGCAGGCAAATACCTATCGTCCTTCCGTGATAATTTTTCAAGCAAATGATAAATATTTTCTATCCCAGTTTCTTTCGCCCATTCGAAAGGCCCTTGTGGGTAATTTGTACCTGATTTCATTGCTACGTCTATTTCTTCCATTGAACTAATATTTTGCCCTAAAGTAAAAAAAGCCTCATTAATGATCATACTAATAACCCTAGCGCTCACAAAGCCTGGTTCATCATCAACAAAGGTGACTTTTCGATTTAGCGATTTAAAAATATCTTTTACTCTTTCCGGCTCAGAAGAAACTATTTCCCACAAGGGATTTTTTATAAAACCCGGCCACCCATTGATTCTGTTTACATTTGCTTGAAAATCATAATCAAACAAAGTTTCTACCACCATATTTATGAAAACAGGTTTTGATACAAAATTTTGAAAATCCAGTTCTTTCCATGAATTTGAAAAAATAAAAAAAACATCATAATATTTGTAATCCTCCGCTTTCGGATTATCAATTGAAAACAGTAATTCATTTTTTTGGTCCGCCTTGAATGACCTCAATTCATTCTGTTGCTGTTCATTTGCAGAAACAAAGATTTTCATACTGAATTTTTTGCAAAAATAGGTTTGTTATTTGAACGAAAGTTTTGCAACTTTAATCTCTTTTTCAAAAATTATTAAAATGAAAAAAACAATTATAAATACAGCAGAGGCACCCGCGCCAATTGGGCCATATAGCCAGGCTGTAAAAGCCGGCGGGTTTCTATTTTTGTCGGGACAGATAGCGCTGATTCCGGGAACATCAGACATAAAAAACGAAAATATTGCCGACGAAACCAGGCAGGTGATGGAAAATCTGAAGGCAGTAATGCAAAAAGCCGGACTCACCTTTGACCATGTAGTGAAGACATCCATTTTTTTAAAAGAAATGAGTTCCTTTACAGCAGTAAATGAAGAATACGGAAAATATTTTGAAAAAGATTTTCCTGCCAGGGAGACCATCGCAGTAAAAACGTTGCCCAGAGATGTGAACGTAGAAATTAGTATGATTGCATTTGGTTAAATAAAAATACCCTGAATTTAAGAGATCAAAAACTATCCTTATAATATTTAATTTGAAAATTTAACAAAATTGAACAGGCAGGTAATTATCACAGCCAAAGCGCATAAGTACTTAACGGAAACGTTACAGCATAAGGGATATTCAGTGCTGTTTTCCGAAAAAATATCTTACGAAGAATTAAGCGGTATCATCAGCCAGGCAGAGGGCTTGGTAGTCACTACGCGAATGCCTATAGACCGCCCATTAATAGATAAAGCAACCCGATTGAAATGGATTGGACGGTTAGGTAGTGGTATGGAATTAATAGATGTGGAATATGCGGAATCAAAAGGAATAAAATGCGTAAGCAGCCCTGAAGGCAACAGGAATGCCGTAGCAGAGCACACGCTAGGGCTTTTACTTAATCTTTCCAACAAAATCAGCTCCAGTTTTGAAGAAATTAAAGATCACAAATGGATAAGAGGTGCCAACCGCGGTATGGAATTAGAAGGTAAAACCATCGGCATTATTGGTTATGGAAATACCGGCTCAGCGTTCGCCAAACTTCTTTCTTCTTTTGAGGTAACAGTTTTGGCGTATGATAAATACAAGTACGACTTTGGCAATGGGTACGTAAGAGAAGCTAATTTCGAACAGGTTTGTCGCTATTCAGATGTGATCAGTATGCATGTGCCGCTTACGCATGAAACGGAACACATGGCCAACGAACATTTTTTTAATTCGCTTGAGCGAACTCCCTATTTTATTTCAACTTGTAGGGGAAAGGTAACAGATATAAGCGCTTTGATAGCCGCATTAAAAAATAAGAAGATTGCGGGCGCTGGATTAGATGTTTTGGAAAATGAAAACTTACCATCTTATTCTAAAGAAGAAAATCAACGGTTAAATTGGCTGGTATCTCAGCCGGATGTGATTTTAACGCCGCATATTGCGGGATACTCACACGAAGCTTTATTTAAAATGGCAAAAATTCTTTTGGAGAAATTAGGCCTGAACTAAATTTCTTCTATTTTCTTATATTTGTATTCGTACAACGTCTCAGTAAATACGAGACGTTGTATTTTTTTTCGTCACTATGTAAATATTGATAATCAAAAAAACCATGTTATGAGCGTAAATTACGTAACCCAGGAAACATTTGGACAAATGCAGGCAGAGTTGCAGCACATGAAAAGTGTTGATCGGCCCGCTGCGTCTAAAGCAATTGGCGAAGCTCGTGAAAAAGGAGACCTAAAAGAAAACGCCGAGTACGACGCCGCTAAGGAAGCCCAAGGAATACTGGAAGCTAAAATAAAACAGTTGGAAGGCATTATTGCTACGGCTAAAATAGTAGATGAAAGTTCGATTGATACCAGTAAAGTTTCGATTCTTACAAAAGTTACCCTTACTAATCTTAACACAAAGAAGCTGGTCACTTATCAGATAGTTTCAGAGAAAGAAGCGAATTTAAAGGAACAAAAAATTTCAGCCTCCTCTCCTATCGGCAATGGATTGCTTGGGAAAGTGGTAGGAGACATTGCTGAAATAAAAATACCTGCGGGCATGATAAAATTTAAAGTAGAAAAAATAACGGCGTAATCCTTTCAGCATGAAGTCGCAAGTCTTTAGTTTTTAAAAACTTTAAATGGATAACTTATTATGACAATATTCACCAGAATAATAAACCGGGAAATTCCATCTTTTAAAATCGCTGAGAATGAAAAATTTTACGCCTTTTTGGATATTAATCCGTTGGTGGAAGGGCATACACTGGTAATTCCAAAATTAGAGATAGATAAATTTATTGATATGCCTGATGACTATTTGTCTGAAGTTTTGTTGTTTGCAAAACCGATAGCTTATGCCATTGAAAAAGCTTTCCCTGGTAACCGGTGTGGTCTAAGTGTCGTAGGACTTGAGGTTCCGCATGCACATCTTCATTTAATACCTCTGAATAAAATGGATGATATCAATTTCACCAGGGAAAAGCTTTCTCCTACTGACGAAGAATTAAAAAAGACGCAGGTTAAAATACTGGAAGCAATGGAGTCATAAAACGCCATTCGTCTTAAGGCTAAATGCAGACCGGAAATTATCGATCGATTAAAAAAACGTAAACTTCTTTTGGACCATGCACGCCTACCACTAGTGTTTTTTCAATATCTGCCGTACGGCTCGGTCCGACGGCAAATGTGATAAGAGAAGGCATTTTTGTTCCATATTTTTCCTTTATGCTTTTGAGTGCATCTCTTGTATCGTAGACCAACTGATCTACATAACCGATACAAATATGAACCGGAGCATAGACGCTAGTAGTACGACCGCTTTTTTGAGCGCTGCTCATCACAATAGCTCCAGTACGCGCTACAAGGTAATGACATGAGGTAACCGACGCATCGCAATCTGAAAGGGAAGGATGATTCCAATCTGTGGAATCTTTATCAGTAAACAAACTTTTAAGCTGATTTTCTAAACAATAGATATGTTTCCATTTTTTTTGTGTAATCAAGTTTTGTATTTGATTTTTTGCATCTGTTTCATTGACACAAAACGCAAATCTGCCCATGAGCTTGGCGAATTCTTCAGCAAACAAAACTTCCAACTCTTTGGGCTCAGACTTAAAAACTGAATTGGATCCCTCACTTTTTGGAAAAGGCAAAGGCGCCGGATCACTCAGCGCCTCTCTTATTTTTTTTAAAATTTTTTCTTTGGATGAAGAAACTTTCATTCTTAACTATTTAGTTCCGTGTTGATATCTACAACTGGCGTCGGCAGTTCTACTACCGCATCTTTGGGATTATCTACAAAATCAAGTGCTTTTTTATCTTCGTAAGGCCGTTTGCCGATCAAAGCTTCCACGTCACTTTGGAAAAGAACTTCTCTTTTCAATAATTCTTTTGCCAGAATTTCTACCTCATTTTTCTTCTCGGTCAATAATTCTTTTGTTTTTACAAACGCATTTTGAATTAATTTACGAACTTCTTCATCAATCATTTTACCCGTCTCTTCGCTAAAGGGCTTTTGAAAAGTATTTTCCTGGGATGGGTCATAGTAACTTACATTACCTACTTTATCATTCATTCCATAGACAGTTACCATAGAATAAGCCATCTTAGTTACCTGTTGCAAATCATTACTGGCACCTGTAGATACTTTTCCAAAGAAAATAGATTCAGATGCCCTTCCGCCAAGTGTCATACAAATCTGGTCTAGCAATTGATCTGTGTTGTATAGATATTGTTCTTTAGGGGTATACTGCGCGTAGCCTAATGCAGCAGTCCCTCTCGGCACGATAGTAACTTTCAATAATGGGTATGCATGTTCTAAAAACCAACCGCAAACAGCATGTCCCGCTTCATGGTAAGCAATGATCTCTTTTTCTTCGGGTAGAATAATTTTATTTTTCTTTTCAAGGCCGCCTATCACTCTGTCAATGGCATCCTGGAAATCATTCATGTCCACTGCTTCCTTACCGTTACGGGCAGCTATCAACGCCGCTTCATTGCATACATTGGCAATATCCGCTCCGGCAAAACCGGGTGTTTGCTCTGCCAATTTATGTACATCCAAGGTCTGGGAAACTTTAATTGGCAAAAGATGTACTTTAAAAATAGCTTCACGGCCTACCATGTCAGGACGATCTATTGTTATTTGCCTGTCGAATCTTCCAGGACGTAATAATGCACTATCAAGAACATCCGGCCTGTTCGTAGCGGCCAGGATAATAATTCCAATGTCTGTACCAAATCCATCCATTTCTACCAGCAACTGATTCAATGTATTTTCTCTTTCATCATTGCTCATCATCATATTTTTACCACGTGCACGGCCAATAGCATCTATTTCATCGATGAAAATAATACATGGTGCTTTTTCTCTTGCCTGTTTAAATAAGTCACGTACGCGACTTGCACCCACACCCACAAACATTTCCACGAAGTCACTTCCGCTGAGGCTGAAGAAGGGCACTTGCGCCTCGCCGGCTACAGCCTTTGCGAGCAAGGTCTTTCCTGTTCCGGGAGGACCTACCAGTAAAGCTCCCTTTGGTATTTTGCCTCCGAGGTTCGTATATTTTTTTGGATTTTTAAGAAAATCAACAATTTCCATTACCTCCACTTTTGCCTCATCAAGACCAGCAACATCGCTAAAATTAATATTCACCCGCGTGCCTTTTTCAAACAGGGTAGCTTTTGATTTGCCGATGTTAAATATACCACCAGGGCCACCTGCTCCACCGCCCCCACCTACTTTGCGCATCATCATGATAAATACTAAAGCAATAAGCAGTATCGGTAAAAGTGTGCTCACAATCTGTCCAAATATTTCTCCCTCATCACCCGGAACATCTGGAATCTGTTTTACTTCCGGGTTATCTTTATAAAATTGAGTTATTCTGTTTGCAAATACTTCATCTTTAATTATTGGAAAAAAAGCCTGTGGAGCATCTTTAATCTTTTTTACGTTGTCATACTCGGGGCCAAAAACAGTCTTAAGAAAATCCGCGTCACTATCCAATTTTTGCGGATTGACAAACACCCTCACCAATTTTTTATTCCCAACCGTTTTTATCTGATCTACATCACCTTTGCGAAGCATGGTATAGAAGTCGGTATCTTTTATTTCTACACCGTTACTCCCTGCACCCGACCGGTACAAATTATATGCGATAATGAGGGCGAAGATTATCCCATAAATCCAGTAAATACTAAGCTTCGGACGCTTTTTAGGGTCCTCTTCAGGTGTATTTCCAGGCGTTAAATTGGGATTTAATCTTTTTTGTAATGATTTCTTTTTCTGTTCTTCAGTTGCCATGTCTTCTTGCTTCTGCAATATTTTTATCCTTTGTTATAAAGGCTTTTGTTTAAATATTTATTGTATTCCGTACACTTTTTATCAAAACTTAATGCTCCATAATGGATGCATCGTTCCACATTTCTTCTAATCTATAGAATTTCCTCGGCTCTTCCAGCATAACATGGACCACTACATTTACATAGTCGATCAAAATCCACTGTTCTCCCTGCCTTCCTTCATGTTTATATGGATTTTCCACACACTTCTTTTTGACTTCTTCTTCTATAAAATCGGCAATCGCCTTTAATTGTATAGGGTTAGTAGCTTCACAAATAATAAAAAAATCAGTAACAGCTTCAGGGATTTTTTTCAGGTCAAGGCTTACGATCTTTCCTCCTTTCTTCTCCTGTATAGCATGAATAATTGTTTTAAATAGTTTACTATTTCTTGTTATTCTTGTTAGAGTTTGCTTCTTTCTTGTTTGGAGTAATTCTAAATTATTCAAATGTGTTCATTTTTAATCGTATTCTAATTTTCAGCAATCTGCGAAATTAAATTTAATCTTTTACATTGCAGCTTGCTACTTAAATTTTGTATCTATTTTATCAAAAATACTAATTCTTTATTAATCTTATTTTATGTTTCTTAAAGCTGAAAATTTGTTTGTCCTTGACCGTGTGGATAGTACCAACAACTATGCCATGGCAATGATTCAAAAAGGCAACGCAAAAGATAGAACTGCTGTGTTTGCTATGGAGCAAACCAATGGGAGAGGGAGACGCGGAAGGAGGTGGAGTAGTAACAAAGGAGATAATATTATTTTATCTATTTCGCAGCAAATGCAATGGATGCCTATATCACAGCAATTTCAACTTAGCGTGTCGGTAGCATTGGGCTGCTTCGATCTTGTTTCGAAATACGCTCCGGGAATCGTTTCGGTTAAATGGCCAAATGATATTTTTATTAATGACACTAAGGCAGGTGGCATATTAATTGAAAACACAATTAAAGGTACTTTATGGCAGTGGGCGGTAATAGGTATCGGATTAAACGTAAATCAAATCCATTTTGAATCGCCAAATCTTAATGCTACTTCCTTAAGTATCGCAACCAAAAAAACGTACGAAGTACTACCACTGGCCGAAGAGCTTTATCTATTTGTTTTAAATCGCATAGATGAATTAAAGGCAGGAGCATTTTTAGGTTTATTGGAAACCTATAATCAACATTTATTTGGGAAAGGCAGAATTGTGAAACTTAAAAAACAAGATGAAATTTTCGAGACCAAAATAATAGGAGTCTCCGCTAGCGGTCAATTGATCACTCACAATGACGCAGAGATGGGATTCAATTTTGACGAGGTCGAGTTTAAAGGATTGTTATAGTTGAAGTACTTTGGCTGGTATAGTAAACCAACAAATTTCGCATTTTTATACCTTCAGAAGTAACTTAGGACAAATAAGAAAACTAATTCTAAAGGTTAAATATTTTTAATTCTCCATGAGGAATTCGATGGCTTTTATCAGGTGAATCGTTTTTTTATTTAAACAAATGAAATGTGATAAAGCTCATCACGTACGCCAATCCTGTCATATAAACCAGCATGATTATTGGCCATTTCCAGGTTCGCGTTTCTCTTTTTACAATAGCAAGTGTGCTCATACATTGCATAGCGAGCGCATAAAAAACAAGGAGAGACAAGCCCGCCCCAAGTGTATACACTTTTTCGCCGTTTGGCCATGTCGCTGCGCTCATTTTCTGGCGTAGTGTTTCGCTATTCTCATCCACATTATCACCCACGCTGTATAGAGTAGCCATTGTACCTACAAACACTTCGCGCGCAGCAAACGAAGTTATAAGGGCAATTCCTATTTTCCAGTCGTAGCCCAAAGGTCGAATCACCGGCTCAATCGCTTTGCCAAGTATACCTGCATAAGAATTCTCGAGATGATCTGTAGATTCTAATTTGCTGTATTCATTGGATTGTGATGGATTCTGTTGCACGAGCATCGCGTATTTTGTTGTGACGGCCTGCATCTTTTCCGGCGGCCCATAAGTGCTCAATACCCATAGCAACAAACTGATCACCATTATTACTTTGCCGGCCTGCACCACAAATATTTTAGCTCGTTCTACCATAGTTGTAAGAATGTTTTTCCATCTCGGTCCACGGTAAGCAGGAAGCTCAAGGATAAAAAAGCTTTTCTCAGTACTTTTTATAAACCATTTCATTACAAAAGCGGCAGCTAACGCCATAAAAGTTCCCAGGAAATACATGAGCATCATTACCATTCCTTGCAGGCTAATAAATCCAAAATACATTTTATGGGGAATCACCAGAGCGATCAATACCGTGTAGACCGGTAGCCTGGCACTGCAACTCATCAGTGGCGTACACATGATGGTGAGTAATCGTTCCTTTTTGTTTTCGATGCTTCGAGCGCTCATGATAGCCGGCACTGCGCAAGCGAGGCCACTAACCATGGGCATTACACTTTTTCCATTCAGTCCCGCTTTTCGCATAATTTTATCCGTAAGAAAACTAATCCGCGCCATATAACCAGTGTCTTCGAGCAAAGTGATTAACCCAAATAAAATCATGATTTGTGGAACAAAAACAATGATACCACTAAGGCCCGCAATAATTCCATTGATAAATAAATCGCTAAACCAGCCAGCCGGTAGCACACTGCCCAGCCATTTCCCTGCTTCAGCAAAAGTCCATTCAATTCCATTCATTGGAAATTGAGCAATAACAAAAACACTTTGGAACAATAAAAAAAGCACCGTTAATAATATCAGGTAGCCCCATGTGCGATGTAGTAAAATATCGTCGAGTTTCTGTGTAAGCAAAGCCTTTTGCAACGGATCAGTCTCCACCACAGTTTGCTTCATGATTGTTTTTATTTTCCCATATCGTTGCAAAATTTCTTGAGCCTGCGTTTTTGTTGCATTGAATTTTGTCGCAACTTCAATATCTTCTATCGCTTCCTGGTGGTTTTTGCTGAGTGTAAAACTTTCGTGATTAATAAGAAAGTGTACCGCCCTGTAATTACTGATTTCCGGGAAAATATGTTGCATCTTTTTAATGGCTTCAGACGCCATAGGTTCCATATTTATAAACTCACGTTCCGGAAAACTGTGGGCACTTTCCGAAGTCTGAATAATTGCTTTTTTTAATTCAGCGATCCCTTTATTTTTTCTTGGATTTACCGGAATCACCAAAACGCCCAGTTCTCTTTCCAACCCCGCTACATCTACCTGTATATTGTTTTTTTTTGCAATATCCATCATCGTAAGCGCTATTACCACAGGCATTTTTAGATCAATGATCTGAGAACAAAAAAGAAGATTTCTTTTGAGATTACTAGCATCGGCAACTAAAACAATAATATCTGCCTTTACTTGGGGATCCTGATCCAGCAGAACTTTATACGAAACCCACTCGTCATTTCTTTTCGGATAGAGACTATACGTCCCCGGCAAATCAATGATTTTTGCGGAAAGAGTTTCTGATATTCTGCTCTGTCCTGTTTTTTTATCCACAGTCACCCCAGGAAAATTTCCCACTTTCTGATTTAATCCTGTTAATGAATTAAATAGTGAACTTTTCCCACTATTAGGGTTTCCTACTAAAGCAATATGCAATTGTTCGTTCAAATTAATTTAATATAGCCGGCAAAAGTACTCGTATAACACTAAAAAAATTTTACGAAATCAGGAAACAGATAATTGGCACGATTATTTTTATCGTTTCTCTGCTAAAATTTATTCGTGCTAAATTTGTATTTCTAAATAATCACAGCTTATGAAAAATCTTTTACTCTTTTTAATTTTTGTTTCGCAATACGCCGTCGGTCAGCGGCTAACAAAATCAGATAAAAAGACAATTGACAATCTCAAAATGGGAATCACCTATTTAGAAAGCGATAAATTAGAAGGAAGGAGAACTGGTACCCGAGGCGAGCAACTGGCTTACGAATATATATCCGAACAGTTCAAAAACACCGGTTTAACCC
The DNA here is from genome assembly GCA_036509585.1 of Hanamia sp. GTDB lineage: Bacteria > Bacteroidota > Bacteroidia > Chitinophagales > Chitinophagaceae > Ginsengibacter. The sequence continues at coordinate 11,455 of DATCFI010000198.1, forward strand.
CAAAAGGAGATGAGAATGGTTTCATTCAGCCATTTGAAATAAATGAAGGCAAACAAATTTTATCGACCACCTATTTAGTTATTAATGGCGATTCTCTTGATACCCAAAACGAATTCTTTCCATTTATTTTCAGCAGCGATGGAGTGATAAAAGCTGATGCTTCACCCGCGTTTCAGGAAAAGGGAATGCCCTGGTTTTTGGATATAAAAGACATTTTGGTTGAAAATAAGAATAATCCTCATTTTGACCTGGAAGAAGATGTCAAAAAAACGATATTACAATTTGAGAAAAAAGGTGCTTCCGCGTGTATTGTTTATAATTCGGGAATAATAGAAGACGAAATAAAATTTGACGGAAAATCAAAAATTACACGGATCAAAATTCCTGTTGTTTTTGTTTCAAAAAACGTTGTAAACAAATATCTGAAAGACAAAACTGCCAACCTGAACTTATCGATGCGGGTGGCACTGGGAAATAAAAAACGAACCGGCCACAATGTGATTGGATACATTGATAACGGGGCAGCACACACCATTATACTGGGCGCTCACTATGACCATCTCGGATATGGCGAAGATCATAATTCTCTCTGGACCGGCAAACCGGAAATTTATAATGGAGCAGATGATAACGCGAGCGGAACAGCTGCTGTTATTGAATTAGCTAAGTTTTTAAAAAACTCAAAACTCAAGGAAAATAATTATCTTTTTATATGCTTTTCGGGAGAAGAACTTGGCTTATATGGCTCTAAATATTTTACAGAAAACCCAACAATACCTCTTAGCTCGGTTGACTATATGATTAATTTTGACATGGTCGGCCGTTTGAATGATTCGACTCATCGTCTTACAATTGGCGGCTACGGCACATCTCCCTCATGGGGGAAAGTGTTACCCGAAAAAACAAAATCGCTTAACATCAAATTTGATTCGAGCGGTATAGGGCCTAGCGACCATACTTCATTTTATCTAAAAGATATTCCGGTTTTATTTTTCTTTACCGGCATTCATGCTGATTATCATAAACCAACAGATGATGCAGACAAAATCAATTTCGAAGGAGAATTCAGGGTTCTTCAATACGTCGAAAATGTATTGAAGGAAACCAATAATTCAGACAAACTTGCATTTTCAAAAACGCGCGAACCCAAAATGGAATCAATGCATTTTACAGTAAGTCTGGGATTTATGCCTGATTATACCTATTCGGGAATGGGAGTTAGGGCAGATGATATTATTGATGGCAAAATAGCGCAACAAATCGGCATGAAAGCCGGCGACGTAATCGTTAACCTTGGCGACTTCCACATTACTGACATTTATAACTATATGACAGCTCTAAGTACATTTAAAAAAGGCGATGCTACTAAAGTTTCAGTGATGCGCGGCAAAGACGAATTGAGTTTTAACGTGACGTTCTAAAAAAAGTAAACATGAAATTGCGTATAGACAACGAGGCAATGCTTGAAGATTTCTTCGAAAACACCCGACTGCTTGGTATCGTGGCTTCATTGGAACAGTACCGTCTTTGCTGGCATTTAAATCATATTTTCAATTTTGATCTAAGGATTAATAATAACCTGGAAATACAACTTAACAAAAACACAAGAAGTTATTTTTTCCCTATTTACCAATATGGCGAACTTTCTGGAACGATAAAGCATTATATTTATAACAATGAAGATGATGGGGAATACCTACTTCCGGAATTTAAACATATTAATTTCATATGGTTGATGAAAGATGACTTAATGAAAGATGAGGAAGTTGTTGTTTTTATGAAATCAATCAGAACACTACCTTCTGTTCAATTAGTGGTGGAACTAACAAACGAAAAAATAAAAAATAAGCAACACCTTATTTTTTAGGTCTAAAAATTTCCATCTGAGTTTTTTAAAAATTACTTTACAAAGAATATCAACGGTCACGAATTTTATAAACTTCAAAAATCAATATTATGTGGGAAGAAAAAAACAATAAACTTCATAAAAATTTTGAATTTAAAGATTTTTCGGAAGCATTTGCCTTCATGACACGAGTAGCATTAGCCGCAGAAAAAATGGATCATCATCCAAGATGGACAAACGAATATAACAAAGTGGACATGTGGCTCTCAACCCATGATGCGGGAGATGTGGTTACAGAAAAAGATAAGAAACTGGCAAACATCATTGACGGATTTTAGGATTTGCAAATGACGTGTGTGCCATGTGTATGTCAATGGTCCGCATTGAGTAAGAATTCTCTTTTTTTGTTTGTTTACTGCAATTCGTGTGTCACCAACTTCAACCCGATAACGGAGCAAATAAGCGCACTGATAAAAAATAATCGCCAGAAACTTGTAGGCTCTTTAAACAACATGATTCCCACGACAACCGTTCCAACTGCACCTATACCTGTCCAAACTGCGTAAGCGGTTCCAATAGGCAATGTTTGGGAAGCGCGATATAGCAAATACATGCTGACCGATAAACAAACAAAAAAACCTGTCATCCACCACAGGGAAGTGCTGCCGGATGTTTCTTTTGCTTTTCCTAAACAGGTTGCGAAACATGTTTCAAAAAGCCCTGCGATAATTAATAATATCCAATTCATTGAAATTCTTTTTTAAGAAATTAATTGATATTGTTTAAAAATAAGGATAAAAATACCGACAGTTATTTTGAAAACATAAAAACCATTCATCTTCTTATAGCGGCATGAAGAATTGAAGTCGTTTGGGTATTTTTAATTTTATTATTTCCTTTATGAAAAACAGAATGTTACAAACAAATCTCAATTAATTATCCGGCATAATTTTGTTTTACATTTGCTTATTTTATCCATCAAATTATAAGATTGTTCACGAGGCTGACAAATTACAAAAGAAAGTTTAGTTGTCATCTTTAAAGGTTCTAAAAACATAATGCAGATACCTTCCGGAAAAAAAATATACTTTATTTCAGATTCTCACCTTGGTGCACCTGATTATGCATCCAGCCTCGAGCGGGAAAAACTTTTGGTCAGATTTCTGGATGAAATAAAAAATGATGCTGCGGTTATTTTCATGCTCGGAGATCTATTTGACTTCTGGTATGAATATAAAAAAGTGGTACCAAAGGGATTTGTAAGAATTTTGGGGAAACTTGCCGAACTAACAGATAATGGCGTTATCATTCACTTTTTTGTAGGAAATCATGATATGTGGATGAACGGCTATTTTGAAAAAGAATTGAATATAGACGTTTTTCACGATGCTCGTGAGTTTGAATTTAATAGCAAACAATTTTTAATTGGTCATGGAGATGGATTAGGTCCCGGAGATCATCGATATAAATTTATGAAGAAGATTTTCAGAAATAAGATTTCTCAATTTCTCTTTGGCACATTACATCCATCAACAGGTATTGGGATGGCCGACTATTTTAGCAGGAAAAGCAGGGCCACCACGGGAAAAGAGGATGAGAAGTTTTTGGGCGAAGAAAAAGAATGGCTTATATCCTATTGCTATGAAATGCTGAAGAAAAAACATTTTGACTTTTTTATTTTCGGCCACAGGCATTTACCGATTCAATATCGATTAAAAGAAGGAAGTGAATATATTAATCTCGGAGATTGGATAAAATATTTTAGTTACGCAGTTTTTGAAAATGATAAAATCACATTGAAATATTATCAGAAATGAGCAATCAGAATAGATATTTTTGTTTGTTGTTTTGTTTGTGCTATTTCTTTATTTCAGGACTTAAAGCACAGGATGATTCTCTTTTTAAGGCTATCAAGAAAATAAATTTTCCGGTCTATTCATTTAGTGTAGACAATATCGGTGGATTGTATTTGATTACTTCCGATAACCAGTTGAAAAAATACAATGAAAACGGCGATTCTGTAGGGGTTTTTAACCAGGTGACTCAATATGGAAAGTTAGCTTATGTAGATGCTCAAAATCCATGGAAAACGATTTTGTATTACAAGAACTTTTCTACGATTGTTTTACTCGACAAGTATCTGAACCTGATTATCGCAATTAATTTGCGCAAATCAAATATTTTCAGAGTTCAGGCGGTTACTACGTCTTATGACAATAATATCTGGCTATTTGATGAGCAGGAAAACACGCTAAAAAAAATAGATGACAATGGAAATATTCTTTCGCAAACCGTTGATTTTAGATTGTTATTTGATTCGACGCCTGATCCTGAAAAAATAATTGATCGCGATGGCTTTGTTTATTTGTACGACCCCTTGAAAGGTCTCTATATATTTGACTATTATGGGAGTTTTAAATCCAAATTGACTTTTTTGCATTGGTCGGATATTGAAGTGATTGGAAAATCCATTTATGGGTTTGATAAAGAAAATCTCTATAAATACACACCTCCGTTTCCAGATTTTAAAACTTATAAATTACCTCTCTCACTGGCAAATAACAGGTCTGTTCAAATTGAGAACCATAAACTCTATGTTCTTAAAAACAATCAACTTTCGGTTTACACTTTACCTTAATTTATTTTTCAAAAAATACCTATGCCGTTCCTTGACCAGGTTTTTTTAAGTAATACAATTCGCGACTACATAATAGTTGCCATAATTATATTACTGATTGTTATTTTAAAAAGGATTATTTCAAAATATTTCACCACATTGATTTTTAAGCTTGGGGAAACACAATGGAGAGGAATGTCTAAACGTGAATTCGACAGCATTATCATTACACCTATCGAAAGAATTTTAATGGCATTGTCTATTATTTTCTCTTTTGGCTGGCTTAATTACCCGCAGCAACTTGAATTTTCAATTCATAATGTCACCAGCCGGGAAATATTGGATTCAATTGCGGCGGCTGTTGTTATCATTTGTGTCGTTTCTCTTGTTGTTCGTTTTATGGATTTTTTAGTTATGGTCATCAGGTATAAATCCGGAGCCGAAAAAACACCAGGAGAATACCAATTAATTTTCTTTTTTAAGGATTTTATTCGTGTAATTATTATCATCTTCGGAATCATCTTTATTCTGAAATATTCATTTAAAGTTGACATTGGCAATCTGCTTACAGGATTGAGCATCGTTGGAGCTGCACTTGCACTATCTGCGAGGGAAAGTTTAGAGAACCTGATCGCGTCCTTCATCATTTTCTTTGATAAACCTTTTGTAACGGGGGACAGCATCCGGATAAATAATGTGAAAGGAACGGTAGAACGCATTGGCCTGAGAAGCACCAGGGTGCGCACTGCAGAAAAATCATTGGTTACTATACCAAATAAACAAATGGTGGATAGTATTTTAGACAATTGGAGTGAAAGAGATTCTGTAAGAAACGAAATAAAAATGCAATTATCTCCAACTAATTCGTCGGAAAATTTAGAAAAAGCAATAAAGGAAACAAAAGTTATTCTTGCTTCAAAAAGTAAAAGAATAATCTCTTATAGCGTACACCTGCAAGAAATAACTGCGGACGGCGTCCTTATCACGATTGTATATTTCACGGAAAAAAAGCTAACTCAGGAACAAATGAATCAGTTATTGGAAGAGCTCAATCTTAATATCAAAAAAATGCTGGAGGAGAATAAAATTCCATCTGCAATTACAGGCAAAGTAACCTTTATTGCTAACTCCAATACGTGAATTATTTTGATTTTAATAGGCGGGTAATTCCATTTTTTTAGATAAATATTTCCATGCAACCCCTGTGAAAACGCACGTGATAAAGGTACGTAAAGTGATAGCCATAATGATACTTTCGTCATAACTGCCCCCGGAAAGAGCATGAAATAGAAGCCCGATAAAAGATATTACAAAAAAGAAAGTGGAAAAAAATAAAAATGGCGTGGCCCATGTCTTTTGGATAAAGAATCCGTATGAAGCAACCAAATAAATAACTGCAGCGGACAAATCAACAAATACTATAAAATAGATAAAATTCCCTTCTTGTTTTTTTAACTCGGGTGAGAAAAAAAATACTGAGGTTGCGATAAATAAATTATACACGCCGAAAAGCAGAAGAGCAAAAGATGATGATTTTAATATGACATTTCGCATAAGGTGTTAGTTTCAGTTTACTAAAATAAGCAATTATTCTATTTCTTTCAATTTGACAGTAAAATGCTTTAGTTTGGGCACTTCGTATTCTATTTCTAACCCTTTAATGTTTTCACGTTTTTTGAAGGTTTCAATAATAACTTCCGCCACTTAATAGATATGGCTTTTCGTATAAACTCTTTGTGGAATAGCAAGACATACAAAGTCCATAATGGCAAGAACTAAATTTCTGTCAAAATAATCTTTCCCAAAAGTTACTGAGCCTATATAAATTTCTACGTTTCTCTGCCAATTCTTCAAATTATATGGTGAGGAAGCCACTGATATTACAAATTCATCCTTTTTTGCACTAAATATACACCCATCACCATACAAAAATAACTCCCTGGCAATTCCGGGAATCGAAGTATTCTCGTATCCCAACTCACGCAAAACGGCAAGGATAAATAAATAAAAGAATATTATTTTTTTTACATAACGATTTTATTTCCTTTATATTTTGCATACTTACAGGTTGTCCACCGACTAAATTATTGGAAACTGCGATGACATATAGAGGGATGTTTTCGCTTCTTTTTCCCCGGATATACATTTCAAAAGCTTCCGTATCCATATTGCCTTTGAATAACCCCTAATGAATGTGTTTTTCCTTCGGCATAGCCGCTTTCAATACTGTCAATCCTTTGTACACGAGTTGTAAAATGTATAGGTTCTACAGATTCACGATTAAAAATCGCTTCAAATATTTTGCATCAAATAAGTGAGATCCGTTTCATGTGCAACCTTTTCGCGAATAATTTGCCCGGTACCTTTTTTCGCAAAAAACAGAACACCTGGCACATCTCCAATAAATTTTAAATGATTATTGTAAAGTTTTAATGCGGTTCCTTCGGGCAAACCGATAATTGATTTTCCTGGATTCATTATCATAAATTCTTTTAATCTGTCATCCCTGGTTTCGCCATTAAATCCTTTCTTCTTTATATTAACATAATGTGGATTGATCTGAAACGGAAATACCCCCAGGGCGTTAAACGATTTTGGCTGAATCACAGGCATATCGTTAGTAGTTCCGATAGTTGCCCCTGTAATATTCGCGCCCGCACTCCATCCGATGTACGGCGTACCGGCGTTTATTTTACTTCGGATAATATCCAGTATGCCCAATGCATAGATATCATGTAACAATTTAAAAGTGTTCCCACCTCCTGTCATCAACACATCACTTTCAGCAATAATTTCTTCTGCATTTTCAGGTAATACCACTTTTAGAGAATAGGGCAACTTTTTTAACGCATCTTTTATTCTATTCGTGTACTCTTCATAGTTACCATCTGCTGATGCAAAAGGTAAAAAGGCAATTTTTGTTTCTTCACTGCGGAGAAAATTTTCGATCAAAGGAACTGCATTTTCAAGATAGCCCGAATTCCCAACCCTTGAACTGCTAATCGCCAGAATCTTTTTCGAATACATAAGCGGGTTATTTTGTGCGAATACTAAAATAAATAACAAAATTACGGCAACAATCAATTTACTTTTTCAGGACGAGTTCAATTTTATCCAGTTCGCTTTTCGAAAAATCACAATTATTAATGGCGCCTAGCGCATCGGTTACCTGCTTTGGTTTGCTGGCTCCAAGAATTACCGATGTTATTCTATCGTCTTTTAATATCCACGCCAGCGCCATCTGCGCAAGTGATTGATCGCGTTTTTTTGCAATTTCATTTAGTTGCCTTACTCTATCAATAACGTCGTTAGTAATTTGGGCATCAGTAATTGCGCCATTTTTCAAATCCCGTCCGGCTCTTGAATCTTCAGGAATACCACTGATATATTTGTCACTTAATAAGCCCTGGGCTAAAGATGAAAATGCGATACATCCTACTTTTTCTTTGTCAAGCAAATCCAATAAGCCATCCTCCACCCAACGATCAAACATTGAATATCTGGCCTGGTGAATCAAACAAGGAGTGCCAAGTTCCTTCAACATTTTAATTGCTCCTGCGGCATCTTTCGGTTTGTAATTTGATATTCCAACGTATAGGGCTTTGCCCTGTCTCACTATTAAATCAAGGGCCGACATGGTCTCTTCCAATGGCGTATCCGGATCAGGCCGATGGTGATAAAATATATCGACATAATCCAAACCCATTCTTTGAAGACTTTGATCAAGGCTGGCCATTAAATATTTTTTAGAACCAAAATCTCCGTATGGACCTTCCCACATAGTGTATCCCGCTTTGGTAGAAATAATTAACTCATCTCTAAATACTTTAAAATTATTTTTAAATATTTTGCCGAATGTTTCTTCAGCAGCACCTGGAGGTGGTCCATAATTATTGGCGAGATCAAAATGGCTGATTCCATTATCGAAAGCAGTTTGCATAATTTTACTGCAATTTTCGAGATCATCATTTTCGCCAAAGTTGTGCCATAATCCTAAGGAGATCATTAGGAGTTTGATACGCTATTACCACATCGTCTATATCGCATTTTCGTGTACCTATCGGCGTGAGAGGAATAATTCATATTACTATTAAATAAAATTTACCAGTTTACCAAAAGGCAAATATACTTACCAAATTAGAATGCTAATAAGTCCGTCAATCCAAAAAATTTGACGTCGAATTCACCTTATTTACGTAAAATATCATCGCAAAACAAAAATTAAATCGCGCCCTAACGTCGAAAAATATCTTTTATTGTAAAAAATCAAAAAAAACTTTTTTAAAATGATTATTAATTGATGTTGTTATTGTAGATTTGACTCATATTCAAATTAATATAAAAAGAATTAACATGAAGAATTTTACTAAAACATTAAACTCAGCCCTCTTGGTTCTTTTTCTGGGAGTTGTTTCATCAAATGTGCATGCGCAAAGCGGAAATGCTTTGGATTTTGACGGCATCAATGACTACGTTCGAATTCCATATAGTGCAATGGTTCCAAATATTGCTTCAGTACAAGTTTCTGTTAAGATAAATGGTAATACCGGACAGAATCAAACCGTCATTGCGTCTGGTGGCCTAATTGGAGGGGTTGTGAAAGGTTTTGCAATTGTTGCTAATCCTGATAATACCTGGAATGTCTTCATTGGCAACGGCGGTGCTTCTCTAAGTCTTCTCCAGGGACCACCAATTACCTATGGCAGCTGGACCACACTCACAGCTACATACGATGGCTTTTTTGTTCGTCTTTATGAGAATGGCGCAGTTACTGACTCATTGGCAACCACAGTTGTCGGCAATGATTCACTGGATATGACGTTAGGTGCAGACATATTTGTAGGCATACCAGAACAGTTTCTAGCTGGTCAAATAGATGAGGTTGCTATGTGGAACATACCTCTTACAAGTGCGCACATTGCCGATATTTCTGGGAAAGGCTTAACTGGTACGGAACCTAATCTTCAGTACTACTACAAGTTCAACGAGGGAGTCGCAATGGGAGATAACACATCGCCTGCGCCGGGAGTTGATACACTCGTAGATGAAACAAGCAATAAGTTCACGGGCACGTTAAACAATTTTGCATTGAATGGTCCTAGCTCTAACTGGGTGGCCTCCACTCTCGTGTTGCCGATAACTTTGACCAATTTTAGTGGCATTCAAAAAGATGGTTCTAACTTACTGCAATGGTCAACGAAGTCTGAAGAAAACAGTGCATACTTTGAAATACAGAGAAGCGAAAATGGATCCGATTTTTCTGCCGTTGCAAGAGTAAACGCTGCCGGGAATAGTAATCTTGTTAAAAATTATCAATATACTGATAATGAGCTTAGCACATCTTCAGTATATTACTACAGATTGAATATGGTTGATGTAGATGGAAGTTCTAAATTCAGTCCCATTATTTTTATTAGGAATAGTAATTCAAGCGTAACGACTGTATATCCTAATCCTGCAAGAAATCAGATTACAATTAATATTTCTGATAAGAACCTTATAAATACGCAAGTCTTATTAAGTGATCTGAGCGGTAAGGTGTTGCAAAGAATTTCCTTAACCCAGGCGTCTACTCAGGTAGATATCAGCAGGTTTGGAAGCGGCATGTACCTATTGAAATTTAAAGATGGAAAGACTATTAAAATAGTAAAAGAATAGACAACAGAAACAAAATAAAAAGAGGCTGCATAATAATTATGCAGCCTTTTTTTTGTCAAATACAATAATTTTAAAAAATAAAAAATGAGCTTATTTGTTTATTTGCTGTGCGATTTATAATGAGGGAGGTTAAACTTGTAATTGTTTAGAGAGTTATAAAACGCTTTATAACTTAATTACATCATTGTTCTTATCGAAGAAATGAAATTCGGTGAGGTGATGATTTGTATTGGGCCTTATTTTTACCTTTTGTTTAAACTGCAAACTCCATTTTAATCTTTTAGAGATTATTCCTTTTGTCAGGTATGCGTGTAGAATAGGATGCACTTCTATGGCTAATCCTGTATGCTTTTGCATAACAAGATAGCTTAGGTTTTTTTCTATTTCGTCTTCAAGTACTAGGGTTGATGAAATTTTTCCGGTACCCTCGCAGCTTGGACATACTTCCAGAGTATTTATATTTGTTTCAGGCTTCATTCGCTGGCGTGTGATCTGCATGAGGCCAAATTTACTAATTGCCAGAACAGCATGCTTAGCCCGGTCTTTCCGCATGAAAAGATCCATTTGCTCTGCCAACCTCTTTTTATTCTCTGGAAGTTTCATATCGATGAAATCAACCACTATGATCCCTCCTATATCTCTTAATCTTAACTGTCTCGAAATCTCGGCCGCGGCCTCAAGGTTGGTTTCCAGAGCATTTTGCTCCTGGTTATTTCCAACGCTTTTGTAACCACTGTTTACATCTATTACGTGAAGCGCTTCTGTATGCTCTATTATCAGATAGGCACCGCTTGGAAGATTTACTGTTTTACCAAATGAAGATTTAACCTGGCGGGTAATCCCAAAAGAATCAAAAATCGGCGAGCCATTATTGTGAAAAGAAAGGATGTCCGATTTTTCAGGAGCTATTTTTTGAAGATAATTTTTTGTTTCGTTGAAAATGTTTTTGTCATTTACTACAATTTTATTAAAATCCTCGGTAAGCAAATCACGTAGAAAGCTGTTTGTTTTCCCTTCCTCGCTCAGAATCCGTGTAGGAGGAACAGCGCCTTTTAAATTCTCCTGAATGCTCCTCCAGGTATTGATCAATCCCAATAAATCCTCATGAAGTTCATTGGCAGGTTTCCCTTCTGCGGCGGTGCGCACTATAACACCAAAATTTTTTGGTTTAAACGCTTCTATTATTTTTTGTAACCTTTTTCGTTCTTCTGAAGAATGAATTTTCCTGGAAACAGCAACGATATCATTGAAAGGAGTGATAACAACATATCGGCCGGGTAAGGAAATCTCACAACTAAGCCTTGGGCCTTTAGCGGCAATCGGTTCCTTTAAAATCTGAACTAAAATATTTGGCTTGCCACTTAAAACTTCGGCAATTTTTCCTGTCTTAACAATCTCGGGCTCTACCACAAAAGAATCAAAATTCAATCCAGACTCTGAAGTATCACTTATGGCAACTTTTGTAAATTTTAAGATAGAACGTACGTAAGGACTAAGATCTGAATAATGTAAAAAAGCATCTTTCTCAAAACCTACATCTATAAAGGCAGCATTGAGGCCAGGAATCAACTTTTTAACCTTCCCCAAATATAAATCGCCCACACCAAACCTTGAATTTGCATTTTCATTATGCATTTCCACGAGCTTTTTATCCTCAAGCAAGGCTATTTCAACTCCTTGAGGGGCAGCGTTTATAATAAGTTCCTTGTTCATCCCTGTTTCAAGTCAAATCTTTTAATTGGTTATTGTTTCTAACCTAAAGGAAAGAGGTAAAGCCGGTGATACCGGCATAAGAAATGAAAAGCAGATAATAAAAATTATCTCTTTTTGTGACGATTCTTTCTTAAGCGCTTTTTACGCTTATGAGTGGCAATTTTATGACGTTTTCTTTTTTTACCGCAAGGCATAAATTTAATTTTAATAATTTTTAATAATAAGACAAACTGAAATCAAAAGCTGCCTATTTTTTTATTTGAACCATCATACACTTAATGGTTTTGAACTTCTTTTATCCTTTTGTCAATCTCCTTACTAAAGTCAGGATTATTTACTAAATGCTTACTTTGTTCATACCATTTAATAGCATTTGTTTTGTCGCCTATCGCTGCGTAAGCATCAGCCAGCCAGGATACTGCTTCCAGATTATGTGGGTCAAAATTTACCACCTTATTTAATCTTTCAATCGCCTTATCATACTGGTTTGAAATAACCCCACCTACTCCAAGAACCAACTGAGCCTGCATATTGTTGGAATCCTTTTGCACCACCTGCAATAATTCCTGAATTCCCTTCATGGTTTGCTCAGGATTGCCAGTCATGCCTTCACCGTAAACATAACAACTTCCGAGACCAACTTTTAAATCATTGTTATCGGGATCCAGTTTTAAAGCTTGCTCAAAAAGGGTCACCGCAGTTTGAGCTTCCCATACTTTTAGACCAGGATCATTCTCTCTTCTCATGTTCTCTAACAGAAAACGGGCTGCAAAGGTGAGTTTTTTTTCTGAATTATCCAATTTAGCCGCTTCGCTTAAATAATAAGCATACGGAATCAGGGAAGCAACAGAATCTTTCCAAAAATTAGCCAGATTGGCATATTGATTTTCAGCCTGATTTTTTACATCGCCCCGACTAATACTATTCTCAATATTGGTAACATATAAAAGTTGGCTGGGTGAAAGCTTTTTCTTTTCTTCAACTAGAGTATCACTAATATTAAATGCTGGACGATCAGCTTGTGAAATCGCGGGAATTTCTTTCTTGGTAGTTGTAGTTTTGCCAAAGAAAAAAAGAACGAAAAGCAATGCTGCACCTATGAAGGCTATAATAATTCTCTTATTCAATACTTAAAGCGGGTAATTTTTTGTTATCCGGACGCAAAGGTAAGCCATTCCTGTTTGTTAGGGTAGGTTCTGGCCTTTAATTTGCTGAACAAATTCTTTAGCTGGCTTAAAAGCAGGAATATAATGCTCGGGGATTTCTACCGCTATATTTTTTTTTATATTTCGTCCGATCTTAGCTGCTCTTTTTTTAGTAATAAAACTTCCAAATCCCCTTATGTATATATTTTCTCCTTCACCAAGAGATTTCTTCACCTCCGTGAATAGATTTTCAAGTGTTACAAGTACATCAACTTTGGGTATACCTGTTTTTTCGGATATCCGGTTAATTAAATCTGCTTTTCTCATTTTAAATTATTTTAAATTGGATTAAAATGCGTTCTTAATCTGCTTCAACCAGGTAAAGCAAATTTAGTAATCTTTATTGTAATAACCTGCTATAATATATCTTGTGTATGTTTATTTTTTCTATTTTAATAAAGCTAGCATATTAAATCGCTGCAAATAGTTATCTGCAATGGAATATAAGAAATTTTTTACAACTACGTTGCTACAGTGGAATGTAATTAAAAACAAAAGGGAAATGCCATGGAAAGGAGAAAAAGATCCCTACAAAATATGGGTAAGCGAGATTATATTACAGCAAACCCGGGTAGGACAGGGAACTAATTATTACAACCGCTTTATCAGGCATTTTCCAACTATAAAATCACTGGCAAACGCTCCGGAAAAAAAAATATTTAAGTTGTGGGAAGGGCTTGGTTATTACAATCGTTGCAGAAATTTAATTGAGACTGCAAAGTTTATTGATCATAATCTGGAAGGGAAATTTCCTGAAAAATATGAAGATATTTTGGCTCTTAAAGGCATTGGAAATTATACAGCCTCGGCAATTGCCTCGTTTGCATTTGACCAACCTTACGCTGTATTGGATGGGAACGTATTTCGGGTGTTATCAAGATTCTTTGGAGTAGAATTATCAATAAATTCATCAGAGGGAAAACGGATTTTTAGTGATTTGTCACAACTTCTTCTTGACAAAAAACATCCTGCGGCGTATAACCAAGCTATTATGGATTTTGGGGCTGTAGTTTGCAAACCTTCACTGCCGCTTTGCGGTGAATGCGTTCTTAGAAAAAAATGTTTTGCTTTCAGGAACAACAAAGTTGGCGAACTGCCCTTTAATACCAAAGTAATCAGACAAAAAACACGTTTTTTTAATTACATAATAGCAGAATACAATAACAAGTTTTACATCCGTAAAAGAATTGAAAAAGACATTTGGCAAAATTTGTATGAGTTTATTTTAATCGAAACTAAATCACCGGCAAAAGAGGAAGATGTTTTATCAAATGAGAAATTTGTATCCATTTTTGGAAGCGCATCTTTTGAAACAAAATTAGTTTCGAAACAGTCTTCTCAAAAGTTAACCCACCAGATTATTCAGGGAAATTTCGTTTTCATTAAGATATCAAAACCTCTAAAAAATAATGACACGTATTTTTTGGCAACCAAAAAGGAAATAAATTTGCTTCCATTTCCAAAATTAATAACCACTTATTTTACGGATAAAAATTATCTTTAAATGTGATTTAGATATTAAGTTGTAATTAAAAAATTTTTGTATGGCAGGGGTAAATAAGGTAATGCTAATTGGAAATCTTGGGAAAGATCCGGAAATATTATATCTCGAAGGGAATATTCCTGTTTCGAAGTTCCCCTTAGCTACTACAGAAACTCATAAAGATAAAAATGGCAAATTAACATCTCAAACAGAATGGCACAATATTGTATTATGGCGAGGCCTGGCAGAATTTTCGCAAAAATATTTGCATAAGAGCAGCCTTGTTTATATTGAAGGACGGCTTAAAACAAGATATTGGGAGGATAAAGATTATATTAAAAAGGCAGTGACTGAAATAATTGCTGACAACCTTATTATACTTGACAAGCACACCGATTCACCAATAAAAGAAGATTATCACGCTTCGCCACCGGATGATGGAAAATCACCTGAACAGGATTAAACAAAGGCTTTGAATAAAATAAAAGAACAACGTTAATAAAAATCCCTATTTTTAATTAAATCTTTTTAAGGTTGGATTATCATTCGATCATTCAAAATAATTATAAACTGCTAACAATTCTAGCTATTACGCCCGCGGCAACCACGTTTCTGGTTTTTATACTGTTGGTGCTTTTTGTATTATCCTTTCTTTTTTCAGGGTCGGAAATGGCATTTTTTTCCATGACGTTGAAAGATATCAATGTGCTTAAAACCAGACAGCAACCTGCTTATAGAAGAATCGTCTCCCTTCTTGAGCGCCCAAAAACATTGCTTTTTTCTCTTGTTATAGCAAATTGCCTCGTAAATATTGGCATTATCCTTATTTCAAATGCCTTAATGAATGCGTGGATTGATTCTATGGGATTCCACTTTCTTTTAAATTTTTTAATAAAAATAATACTGATAACTGGCGTTCTATTTTTATTTGGAGAAATACTCCCAAAGGTTTGGGCAATACATCATAAGATATGGTTTGCCTCTACCGCCTCAATGACTGTAGATATCTTCAACAGTATTTTCTTAAAAATGAGTAATAGGCTGGCAGCTCTCGACAAGTCAGTGGAAAAGAAATTAGGAACCGATATCGATAATCCAGACAATAATCAAATTGATTATGCCATAGATTCATTGCCTGATAATGAGGCTTCAAATGAAGAAAAAACAATTTTAAAGGGAATCAGGAAGTTTAGCAATACGACCGTCAGACAAACAATGCGTACACGCCTGGATGTTAGCGGGATAGAATTCAACACTTCATTTACCAATGTGATAAAAAAGGTTAAAGAAATATCATATTCACGGTTACCCGTTTATAAAAATGATCTTGATGAAATAGTAGGTATGTTGCATACTAAAGATTTGTTGTCTCACCTGCAAGGAGAGGAATTTGACTGGCGTCCATTAATGCGCCCCGTATTTTATATTCATGAACAAAAATTGATAGAAGATCTTCTTCAGGATTTCAGAAGTAAGCGTATTCATATCGCAGTTGTTGTCGATGAGTTTGGTGGTACTTCAGGTATTATTACACTCGAAGATATTATGGAAGAAATTATCGGTGATATCCAGGACGAATTTGACGATGAGCAAAGCAACAACAGGAAGATAGATGATCACAACTATATTTTTGAAGGGAAAACTATGATTAACGATGTTTGCAAAGTTTTAAATATACCTGCTCATTCTTTCGATTTACTTCGTGGTGAAAGCGATTCGCTGGCTGGCCTTATTTTGGAAATTGCCGGTGAATTTCCAAAAATAAACGAACAGTTCGAAACAAATAATTATATTTTCACGCCTTTGGAAATAAATAAAAATCGAATTGAAAAAGTAAAGATTACTTTGAAGTCGACAGAAGGAAAATGACTCATTTTATATTAAAAAATAACTGGCTAATGCGACGTCTATTTTGTTCTATTTCTCTTTTATTAATGATGAGTTGTAATTCCACCTACACATCCAAAAAAGAGGGTTATTATAAAATTAATTTCCCGCAAAAGGCGTACATAACGTTTAATGATTCTTCATATCCTTATACATTTGAGTACCCAACATATGCAAAAATTTCAAAGGATTCATCCTATTTTAGCGACGGCGCAAAAAATCCATATTGGATAAACATTAATTTCCCTTCATTCAACGGTACCATCTTTATCAGTTATAAAAATATTGGTGGCACATCAATTTACAAAGTAAAAAATGCAAATGGGACTTATCGCGATTCAACTGGTAAAAATAATTTTGAAAAAATGGTAAATGACTCTTATAATCTTACTTATAAGAATGATATAAAAGCTTATTCAATCCAGGATAGCGTCATGCACACACCTAACAACGTAACTGGTGTGTTCTTCACGCTGTCGGGAAATGTAGCAACCGCAAAGCAGTTTTTTTTATCCGATACCCTTCATCATTTTTTGAGGGGGGCATTATACTTTGATGCGACACCAAATGAAGATTCACTACGCCCCGTAAACGCATTTTTGCAGCAGGATATGAAGCATCTTATTAATACTTTGAAATGGAAATGATTCACTTTAGAAAATGCTGAACTTGAGACAGTTTGTTACATGGATAAATGATCGCTAATCATGCATTGATAATAATGGAACTTTTATCTGAGTTACAGTAAACGAACATTTAATCAATATTTTCAATTTAATTGAAAATTTGCATTGCTGTGTAAAGTGGCGTCATTATGTAGTTTTAATTCCCATTTCCAAGCTGAATCCATCATGTCATCAAGGGAATATTGGGGATGCCAGTTTAATTTTTCTTTTGCTAAAACATTATCAGCATATATGGACACCACATCTCCCGGCCTGCGTGGTCCTATTTTGTAACTCAGTTTTTTACCACTTACTTTTTCAAAAGCATTTATAGCTTCTAAAACTGAAACGCCATCTCCTGTTCCAAGATTAAACACTTCGCAGTTTTGTTGATTCTTATCTTCAATTAAATATTGTAAAGCCAATGTATGAGCTTGTGCAATATCGCAAACATGAATATAATCACGAATGCAGGATCCATCTCTTGTTGGGTAATCATTTCCGTGAATCGTTAGCTCTTGTATCTTTCCAATCGCAGATTGTGTAATAGCCGGCACTAGATTTTGGGGCTTGCCTAATGGCAATTCGCCAATCATCGAGGAAGGATGGGCACCTACAGGATTAAAATACCTAAGTAGGATACTATTCATCTCACTCGTTTTAGCAATGTCCTTTACGATTTCTTCTCCCATTTGCTTGGTAGAACCATAAGGCGATTCTGCCGGTTTGGTTTCTGATGATTCTGTTACAGGAATAGTATCAGGATTTCCATAAACAGTACATGAAGAAGAAAAAATAAAATGGGGCACCTTGAATTCCACAGCACATTTTAAAATATTAATGAGAGAAAACAGATTGTTTTCAAAATACATTAATGGCTGCAGCACTGATTCACCTACTGCTTTGTACGCAGCAAAATGAATAATTCCTTTGATGTCTGTGTTTTCCTGGAAAACAGCATAAGTTTCGTCAAAATTAGCAAGGTCAACTTTATAATTTTTAACTTTCACCCCGGTTATTTCTTTTATTCCTGAAAGTAACGCAGTAGTAGATCTTGAATTGTTGTCAACACAAATTGGTTCAAACCCATTTTCAATAAGATTGACAATCGTATGAGAACCAATGTATCCACAACCACCTGTAACTAATATTTTATGCATGATACAAGGTAATAAAATTTGATTATAAAAGAACGTGCTTTAAAAATTCATTCAAACAAGAAAGTGAATGATATAATACACAACAGCCGCTGCGACTGCGCTTACAGGAATAGTGAGTATCCAGGCCCATAGCAGATTGATGGTAACGCCCCATCGTACCGCTGATAACCGTTTGGTAGCACCAACCCCTACGATAGCTCCGGTAAGAGTATGGGTGGTACTTACCGGAATGCCAAAAAAGATAGTGAGAAAAATAGTTAATGCACCCGATGTCTCTGCACAGAATCCTTCCAGCGAAGTCACTTTAGTTATGCGGGTACCCATTGTTTTTACAATCCGCCATCCGCCCGACATCGTTCCTAATGCTATTGCAGAATAACAGGCCAGAGGCAACCATTCCGGCATTGCCATTTCGTGTATAGAACTGGTAAGTCCATGTACCTTTTTTTGATAGAACCATAATGCCGTCAAAATTAAACCCATTGTTTTTTGGGAATCTCCGCCGCCGTGGGCAAGACTCAAGGATGCAGACGAGAGTAGTTGGAGTCTTCGAAACCACTTTTCTGCCTTGGCTGGTCGTGATTTCTTCGCAACATTTACAGTTATTACAGTAGTAATGAAGCCAAATAATAAGCCTATAATAGGCGCTAATATCATAAATATTAATGCTATTAATATCGGGTAAGTATTTACTCCGGCTAATCCGCCAGCGGCAATACCTGCCCCTGCAAGTCCACCAATAAGAGTGTGAGAGGAACTTGAAGGAATACCATAATACCAGGTTAATAAATTCCAACTGATGGCTGCAATAGTAGCGGCGATAATTACCTTAAAATTGATAATATTTTCCGACATGATGTTGGCAATAGTCCCTGCCACCTTATGTTCCCTGAAAATAAAAAAAGCGATAAAATTAAATGAAGCAGCCCACAAAACGGCTTGGAACGGTGTAAGTACTTTTGTGGAAACGATTGTTGCTATTGAATTCGCAGCATCGTGAAAACCATTAATATAATCAAAGATAAGAGCCAGTACAATAATGGTAATCAGAAAAACAAACATACTTAACGTTTAAAAATCGTCTTAAAGCTAAATGCAAAAGGCGGGAAACCGGTTTCAAGTCACAACCTTAGCCTTTCACCATTCACCTTTACGCATATTTAATAATAATAGATTCAATTACATTGGCCGCATCCTCACATTTATCGGTTACGATTTCCATCACCTGGTAAATTTCCCTTTTTTTAATCACTTCTTTAGCATCAGGTTCAGTTTCAAAAAGCTTTTCAATGCTCATGTCAAATACATCATCCGCCTGGTTTTCTAAGCTATTAATAGCAACCATTGCATCAGTAATTTTCCTAATATTTTTCATGTCCCGCAATTCAGCCACTGCTTTACTTACTTCTGTGCAACTACTTAAAATTAGATCAGCCATTTTTTGAAATGTGGCATCATCAGGGTTTACCTTATAGAAATTAATTTTTTTTGCAGCGGAATATATATAATCACAAATATCATCGAGGGCAGTTGCTAAATAGTGAATATCCTCACGATCGAAGGGAGTTATAAAGTTTCTTCCCAATTCAGTAAAGATACGGTGGGTATACTCATCGTTTATGTGTTCAAGATCTTCTATTTCTTTTATTAATATTTGTCTTTTGGAAAATTCTTTTTCCTGAACTACTTCTTTGAGTTTTTCAGCCATCTGAGTTACCGATTCAGCAACACTTTCAAATAACTGAAAAAACACTTTGTCTTTAGGAAGGAAAAACTTTAAAATAGAATTGACAGCCATCGCTTATGATTTGCGCAAAAATAGTACTCTCGGATTGCATAGCCTTATTTTTTGTCTAATTTATCAGCAAGCAAATTATTTAGGGTTAGTAAATGCCGTATTTGCCATATAATTTCAGATGTCGGCCGAAATTCCGGTAAGTGGCTCATAAAGTTCAAATGCCAGTTTTTCAAATCGATTGCTTTTACATTGATTATTTTTGAGTCGACTTAAACAAATTTAGATGACGTTACGATCGCTGTATAAACAAAACCACTATTTTTTTATCGGATATTTTATACTTGTCGCTATCGCTATTTATATTTTGATCTTTTATTCAAAAGCAGATGGATTTTTTTTGATGAATCCTTATCATTCCACTTTGCTGAACTACTTTTTTATTCCATATACTTATGTCGGCGATGGTTTTTTTATTATCGCACTAGCAGTTGTTTTATTTTTTCTTAAAAGGAAATATTTGAGCCTGATGATTGTAAGCAGCTATTTATTATCAGGAATTTTTGCGCAGGTTTTAAAATATTTTATTTCAGAAGCCCGTCCGGCTTACTTTCTGGAAAATACTAATTACCCCTATTTTATTGAAAACGTCACGCTTCACAATTACCATTCATTCCCTTCCGGGCATGCAACTTCTGTATTCGCATTAGCTGCCGTATTAAGTTTTTCGGTAAAAAATAAAAATTATTCAATTCTTTTCTTATTACTTGCCGCTTTAGTTGGCTATAGTCGCCTGTATCTCGGGCAACATTTTATAGACGATGTTTTTCCGGGGTCATTTTTTGGTGTGATGTCAGCAATTATTTGCTGGATATATTTTGAAAAGTTTTTTAAGAAAATTTTGAAAATGAATAATCTAAAAAGTGATTTGGAAACGATAAAATAGAAATCCTATTAATTTCTTCGTTTACTGAGCATTATTCTTTTGAGCCTCTAATAAGATGGATATCAATTTTCTGAATTGCTTGGTTAATTACCATCCTAATACCCACGCAAAGATTAATGGCGCCACAATCGTAGCATCGCTTTCCACGATAAATTTTGGTGTGTGAATATCTAATTTGCCCCAGGTAATTTTTTCGTTAGGAACTGCGCCGGAATACGAACCATAAGAGGTAGTAGAATCAGATATCTGGCAAAAATAGCTCCAGAACGGAACATCATGCCATTCCAAATCCTGGTACATCATCGGTACTACGCAAATAGGAAAGTCGCCGGCAATGCCACCGCCAATCTGAAAAAATCCAAGCCCTTTTCCGGTAGATAATCCACGATACCATTCTGTAAGCTGGACCATATATTCTATCCCGCTCTTCATAGTACTTGCTTTTAATTCTCCTTTAATAACATAAGAAGCAAAAATATTTCCCATGGTACTGTCTTCCCATCCCGGCACCAATATTGGAATATTTTTTTCTGCGGCAGCCAGCATCCAGCTATTCTTTGAGTCTATCTCATAATACTGTTCCAGCACGCCGCTCAGCAACATTTTATACATGTACTCATGAGGAAAGTATCTTTCGCCTTTATCATCAGCATCCTTCCAGATTTTATGGATATGCTGTTGTAATCTTCTAAATGCTTCTTCTTCGGGAATACAAGTATCCGTTACCCTGTTGTAATGATTTTCTAAAAGTTCCCATTCTTCCTGCGGGCTTAGATCGCGATAATTAGGAACCCGCTTATAATGACTGTGCGCTACTAAATTCATAATATCTTCTTCAAGATTTGCACCGGTGCAACTGATGATCGCCACTTTATCCTGGCGTATCATTTCTGCAAGTGATAGACCTAATTCAGCTGTACTCATAGCGCCTCCCAGTGAAATCAACATTTTACCGCCTTCGTCCAGGTGCGTTACATATCCTTTGGCCGCATCCATCAATGCTGCGGCATTAAAATGGCGATAATGATGTTCAATAAATTCTGAAACCGGTCCTTTAATCATCTTTAAAAGTTTTTGCAAAAATAATTTTTTTAGGTGAGATAATTTTTTGAACCGGGTAAAAAAATACCAGGTAAAAACGGATTTATAAAGGAGTGATTTAAATCTTTTCAGCAGCTATCTCAAAAATTCTCTTTGTTAAGATTTGGTTATACTGAAGTCGATTCTTAAACACGGGAAGATGCAGAGAGTCTGAAAAGTAGAAAGGATCTGATTTGTAAAACTTTAAAATTTATAACAATGAAAAAAATTCTCCTTATTTCCGCATTTCTCCTCAGCGCGTTTTGTTATAAAACAGAAGCGCAGTTCGGTGTAAACATTAATATTGGCCAACAGCCTGCATGGGGCCCGGTTGGGTATAATTATGCAAACTATTATTATCTGCCTGATCTCGGTGTTTATTATGATGTACCAAGAGGCCTGTTTGTATATTTTGATTTTGGCCGTTGGAATTTTGCACCCGCTCTACCCGCCAGGTTTGGCCAGTTTGATTTGTATCACTCTTATAAAGTGGTCATTAATGATCGTAATCCCTGGTTGCGGAACAATTTTTACTTTTCTCATTATGCATCTTATAGGGGACAATATCAACCGATGATCAGAGACAGCCATGATAACGGGTATTTTAGCGGTAGAGAAGGTTATGCTTTTAGAGGGCCAAACACGCGTGCAGAAAGAAGAGATGATCGATTTTACAAGCACGATAAAGCAGAAAAAGATTATGACCACGGCCCATGGAGAAATGATCATGGCCATGGAAGAGATCATGATCATTGATCAGCATAGAAAATGAATTTAATTAAGTCAAAAGCTGTACGATAGAAATCGCACAGCTTTTTTATTTCTAAAAATATTTAGCTCATATTTTTAGTACATTTAACTAATGAAAAAAATATGCTTAATTATCATATTGTTCTGTGCTAATAGAATATTTGCGCAAACAATCATCAACCGCGATCCTGAAATTGCGCAAATGGTTTCGGAAGTTTCGGCCGATTCCCTCAAATCTTATATCAATACATTAGTAGCTTTTGGCACCAGGAGCACGTTAAGCACGCAGTCAGATAAAACAAAAGGAATCGGCGCCGCAAGAAATTGGGTGTTGAAAAAATTTAATGAATTTGCAAAAGAATCTAATGGGAGATTAACAGCAATGATTGATACCATTACCCTTCCTGCTGATGGCAAACGAATAGATAAGCCGGTACTTTTAGGAAATGTGGTTGCTACATTAAAAGGGACGGACGCAAATGATCACAGGATTTTTATTATCAGCGGCCATTTGGATTCGAGAAGAATCAATATAATGGACTCGACGGGTGATGCGCCGGGTGCTAATGACGACGGAAGTGGCACATCGGCAGTGATAGAATGTGCAAGAATCATGAGCCAACATTCATTTCCGGCAACAATAATTTTTGTAGCCGTGAGTGGCGAAGAACAAGGATTATTTGGTTCCACCTTTATGGCCGATAAAGCAAAAAAAGAAAACTGGATTATAGAGGGTGTGTTTAATAATGACATTATCGGCAGCGATAATAGTAATGAAACTAATATTATTGACAACACAAAAGTGCGTGTTTTTAGTGAAGGGATTCCCGCAACTGCCACTGAAAAAGATATTGCCAGGATAAGGTCTTTGGGTTTGGAAAATGACAGTAAATCGAGGCAGTTAGCGCGTTATGTAAAAGAAATTGGTGAACGCTATGTTGATAATCTTGAAGTGGTGATGGTGTATAGAAGTGATCGTTTTCTTAGAGGTGGTGACCATCTTCCTTATTTAAAAAATGGATTTACTGCGGTGAGAATCACGGAGATGAATGAAAATTTTAACCATCAGCACCAGGATGTGCGAATAGAAAATGGAATTCAATATGGTGACCTCCCGCAATTTGTGGATTATGAGTATCTGCGTAAAAATACAGCACTTAACCTGGCTAATCTTTCCAATCTTGCTAAAGCCCCATCTGTTCCGGAAGTAGTAAAAATTGAAGTGAAAAGTTTATCCAATAGTACCTCACTTTCCTGGCAGGAGCCAAAAACTGGAAAGATAAAAGGATATTATATTTTAATGCGGGAAACAACAAGCCCGGTTTGGCAAAAGAAAATTTTTACAGCGGAAAATAACATGAAGCTTCCTTATTCAAAAGACAATTATTTCTTCGCAGTGCAATCGGTGAATGAAAGCGGGAATGAAAGTTTGCCGGTGATTCCCGGCGTGTAAACAAAACAAATTATCTATGTCGCTTGCAAGTAATTTAATTTCAGATTCAGCAAAAATACGCTCCTATTATGAAAGCGGAGCCACCAGGCATTATGCATTCAGAAAGCAGCAACTGCAATTATTGAAAAGCGCTATTTTGAAATATGAAAATGAAATCAATGAAGCGCTTTATACGGATTTAAAGAAAAGCCCGGAAGAAGCTTATGCCACAGAAACGGGGCTTCTACTCGCAGAAATCAATTTAGCCATAAAAAACCTGGGGCGGTGGATGAAGCCAGAACGGGCGAAAACCAACTTGCTCAATTTTCCTTCTTCCTCCAAAATATTACACGACCCGCGGGGAGTAGTATTAATTATCAGCCCATGGAACTATCCGCTACAATTACTGCTGGTACCCTTGGTAGGCGCTATTGCGGGAGGCAACTGTGTGGTGCTAAAACCATCAGAGTTGGCTCCTGGAACTGCCAATCTGATAAAAAAAATCTTCTGTGAAATTTTTTCCGATGAGTATATAAAGGTTTATCTGGGCGAAGGACGTGACTTAATTCCTGCAATGATTGAGCATTTTCATTTCGATCACATTTTCTACACGGGAAGCATTGCGGTGGGCAAATCCATTTATCAAATGGCCGCAAGAGATCTAATCCCTGTAACGCTTGAGCTCGGCGGAAAAAGCCCTGCAATTATTGAAAGCGATGCTAACTTAACTGTTGCTGCGAAGCGCATCATAATAGGAAAATTTATTAACGCGGGGCAAACCTGTGTAGCACCTGATTACCTGTTGATCCATAAAGATATTTTCGAAAAGTTTGTTGCGAAACTAAGCGAAACTATCGTGCAGTTTTTTGGCAATGATGCCAAAAAAAGTTATGACTATGGGAAAATTATCAATGAAAAGCGTTTCGACACTTTAGTTTCTTATATGAGCGAAGGGAACATCGTTTTAGGAGGAAATTATGATCGTTCATCACTGTATATTCAGCCTACCATACTTAAGAATACTTCTCCGGATGCGCCAATAATGAAGGAAGAAATTTTTGGGCCGATACTTCCTGTTTTTGCATTTGCAAACGCCGAAGAGGCTTTAATGATTATTAAGAAAAATGAAGATCCTTTGGCGTTTTATGTTTTCACATCAGATAAAAAAAAGGAAAAGGAATGGCTTGAAAAAGTATCGTTTGGCGGAGGCTGTGTCAACAATACGATCTATCATTTATCTAATCCCCGTCTGCCGTTTGGAGGCGTAGGCAACAGCGGTATTGGCGCTTATCATGGCAAATATTCCTTCGACGTGTTTACTCGTGCGAAGCCCATAATGAAAACGCCAACATGGTTTGATCCAGCTATGAAATACCCGCCCTTCAAAGGAAAACTAAAATTTCTTAAATTTTTTATCAAATAAAATATCAACAACAATTTCACCTAAATCCAAAACAATCCTTTATGCGAAAAATTATTTATTTTTTGCTGCTACCGCTCTCTTTTATTGGCATTCTATAGAATTTGCCTGTCGCTAACAAAAAATTAAAAGTGCGTATTTTTTACAGGGTAAATTTCATAGCAAAAAATGGCAGCAAATCGGACTGATCTTATTTGACAAAAGCAATTATTTTTTCACCAATCCCAAAGGAAAAACCGTTTTTCCATAAACCTCATTCAGCAATGCGCCAGCGCCTGTATAAATAGCCGATGCGCCGCAAATAATTCCTTCATATCCTGTAAAGGTTTTTAACGTAGCATTCCCTGAATAGTCTCCAAGAGCTAATAAGAAAAATAAGATAGTTAATGTGGAAAAAACAAATTGTAATGATTTACTGATGCGAAGGGTGCCGTAAAATAGCAGCCCAGTAAATATCCCCCACATAATAAGATAAGCCACCATGGCCGATTCCGATGCCGCGCCTATCCACCCTAATTTTGGCATTACAATCAATGCAACCAAAGTGAGCCAGAATGAACCGTAAGAAACAAATGCTACAAACCCGAAGGTATTGTTCTTCTTTGATTCCATGATGCCTGCTATTATTTGGGCAATGCCTCCATAAAAAATACCCATGGCAAGGATCATAGAACTCATTTCAAAAATGCCGGCGTTATGCAAATTAAGCAGTACCGTTGTAAGGCCGAATGCGAGAAGTCCCAGTGGCGCGGGGTTTGCAGAAGTGTCTTTAATAATGATAGTTGATTGGTCCATAAGAATTAGTTTAAAATTTTAAATGACAATAAAAATATTAATAAAATTTAAAAGTCCCTCAAATAAAATAAGAATCTTCGATAAATGTTTGTTTACTGACTATTCTTTTTGGTAAGAATATTTTATCTAATTTTAAAATTAAAAATCATGACAGTAGCTGAAATAGCGAATAGGCTCGCCGAACTTTGTAACCAGGGAGATTTTGAAAAGGCACAAAAAGAATTATATGCCGAAGAGGCCGTTAGTATTGAACCTGATAACAGTGCAGGCTTCGAAAAGGAAACAAAAGGATTATCCGCGATTTTGGAAAAGGGTAAAAAATTCGCTTCTATGGTTGAAGAAACTCATAGTTATCTTGTTTCAAATCACATAGTGGCAGGAAACGCGATTGCGCTTTCGTTGACAATAGATGTTACTATGAAAGGACAAGAGCGGGCTAAAGTTGCTGAGATTTGTGTTTATGAAGTGAAGGATGGCAAAATTATTTCGGAGCGGTTTTTTATGTAATTTATTGGTTGAGTAAATCGAAATCGTAATGATAATAAGCAGCCATCTTTATTAGAATTATTCCCGGACACTACTTTTTTGTAGTGTCTTTCTTTTTAAGCAGATTATTAAGCGTATTCTTTATAGTTTTCTCAGCATTTTTTTGCGTATTTTCTAATGGCTTGCCTGAAGCTGAAGCGCTATCTTTTTGTCCTCCCAATAGTTGTTTGGTAATTTCTTCTTTTATATCTTTTAATGCTTGATTTTTTATTGCATTCGCAGAGTCGGCTATTGTCTTTTTGGTGGTATCCACTGTATTTTTTACAAAGTCCACCGCCTGTTGTTTCATTTCATCAGCAACTGAGGTTACCGCTGAATTAAGATCTGTTTTTATAATTGGATTTGTTATCGTTCCTGCCATTTTCACATTTAGGTTCAGCGTGTCACTTAGTTTTACAGGAATTCCTTTTGAGGATGCCTGCTGTGCAAGATTATTGACAAGAGCATTACCTTGCGCACCCATCATGCTCCGTGGAACTTTCATCCCAATCACATAATCAATGGATTGATCGAATCCATGCATTCCGCCTATTTCCATATTAATGCCTTTTACTTTTACCTGGAATGGCTTCACCAAAACTTTGCTATTAGCAAAATCAAAATAAGTCTTTATGTCTTTAAGCGCAAAGCCATCTAAATCCGCAATATTTAAAGTCTGCGCTAATTTTTCAACAGGCGCGAATTTTTTCAAAAACCCATTCAGCAGAAGCACATCGCCTTTTCCGCTAAGTGTGGTTAGGTCAGGCATCATATCACTTCCTAACTTCCCGTTCATCGTTAACTGCGAATTAATTACTCCTGAAATAAACTTGCCAACCGGCATTAATTTTTGAACGGTATTAAAAGCATTGAAAGTCTTTTCGGCATCCAGGTTCTTTACATCATAAGCCAATGAAATATCCGGATGCTTTTTATCATTTTTAGTTGAATACAACCCGTTAAGACCAATCGTTCCACCAAGAGCATTCATCTGCAGATCTTTTAGGGTCACTGTTTCGTTTTTAATTACCAAGGTGCCTTTTACGTTGTCATATTCTGTTTTATCATACGTGAGTTTATCCACGCCCGCATTTAAAGTGAAGTCAATATTTTTGGGAACCGGGAATGGGTCTGATGCAGCATTATTGCTTGCCGTTGTGTCGGTTCCCATAAAATCATTCAGGTTTAATTTGTCGGCATGTACATTTAAATTTCCTGCGATAGGTTCATCTTCTAATGCATAGCCAATTGCGTTATCTATGGAGCCGCTGGCTACGATGTTCGACTTAAGGTACTCGGCACTTAATGAATTGAGGGTAATATTTTTTGGATTAAAAGTAAGAGCCGCATTATTGACTTTAATACCGCCAGGATAATCCTTGCTCACATAATTTACATCGGCAACGCTGAATGTGCCCGAAGTATTTATTTTATCATAATCCTTTTTATCAATTGCTGTTTTATTGCCTTTAAAAGAAATATCGGCGGCAAGCATTCCCGATAATTTTGTACCGGCCTCAAGTGTTGTGAATTGACTTACAGAAGCAAGATTAAATTTTCCCTTTGCAGCGCCATCAAAGTAAAGTACGGTGGCAGGATTTTTAATCAATATATTAAAATCAATTGGATTATTTCCAATTTCCATGTGTGCTGTTGGAATTTCAATGACCGTATGATCTGCTACTCCATCAGGGTTCTCAAATTTTATTTGAATATTACTATTACTTATAGGTTGTGGAAAATCGTTGGATGAATAGTTGAGGTTGGTGATATTAATAAATCCATTTGCAGTAAATGGTCCCGGTTTTTGCTGTGTAATTACTGCCAAATTTCCTTTAGCTGATGCATCCGCATCCAAGAGTCCGGAAATCTTTGTATTGCCTGTTAGTTTTACAAATTTTGTTACTTGTGCGAGATTGAGTTTACCCTTTACAGCGGCCTCAATATATTGAACGGTAACAGGGTTTTTTAGTAATAATGTAAAGTCAAACGGATCGTTGCCAAACTCAATATGGCCTTTAGAAATATCGACCACCGTATGGTCTGTGATGCCGTCAGGATTATCCACTTTAACAGCTAACTCAATATTTTTAACTGGTTGTGGCAAATCGGGATATTGAAAAAATCCGTTTTCTACATTGAGGTTAATATTATACGCAGGTATTTTTACTGAATTGTATTCACCTTTTACAAAACCATTGAATAAAGCTTTACCACTGGTTTTAATTTTAGCGAAATCATTATTGTAGATAGCCGGAATAAGCGACAATAAAGTTTTGAACTCGGTAGAAGGCGCATTAAATTTTATATCCATTCCGTAAGTGCTATCATTAACGAACTGAAAATATCCCTCTGTAGAAAGCTTTAAATCATTCAATTCAACGTCATCAGTTTTGAAAGTGTATTTATCATTTTTGTTGTCAACTTGTATGTCTGCATCGAGGGAGGTTTTAGCATCTACCAGGTAAGGAATGTTCGCATAAGTAAACGAAACCGATTCCGCGGAAGTTTTTGTTTTTAAAGTAAACAGATTCGATGTGAAATCTCCGCTACCCGAATGGTCGAGATGATATATTTCGCTGCTCATATTGCCGGGAATATCTACATAATTTATATAAGCGTCGTTGATTGTATATTTTTTGAGGGAAAGTTTAAAATTACCTTCGCCTTGTTGGGTTGCCGTCGTATCTGGTTTGGTAATATCCCAATTCGCTTTTCCCTCTTTATTTACAATGGCGTGAATGCGAGGGTTATCGACAGTTATGGAATATATTTTCATTTCTGACTTACCAAAAAGACTCATAAAATTCAGGGCGACATCAATTTGATTAGATGAAATCAGTGTATCCTTTGAGAATTCGCCCGTGCCAATCACCTGCAAATTTTCGAGTCCTACAGCGACATGCGGGAAATGTCTGAACAGGGAAATATTCACATCCTTAAAATCAACATTGGCGTTCACATTCTTATTGATTTCTTTCTTGGCTATTTCCATAATCTTTCCTTTAAAAATAAACGGCAGAATAAAAGCAATGACAATCAGGGAAAGTAGCGTTATGCCTGCTATCTTTAAAATTCTTTTCAACATAGGATACATCTTTCGTTAGGTTAATGAACGCTGAAATTATCTTTAATATTTCAGTGTTATACATGTTTACAAATATTACGCCTGAATGGCATTTAGGGTCAACAAATTAATAGCAATAAAGGCAACAGGGTATTTAGGCTGGTTCAATAATATAGTAAACACATGTGGTTAAGAAATTTCTTATGTATGGGATTTTGCTTATTATTGAGTTTTGTTTTTTTGGCTTCAAATTGAATTTGTATTCATAGATAGGATTAAAAAGATAATGTGTTTTGCTAACAACATTATAACCAGTCCTTTTAACAACTTTTTCAAACCTTTCGATAGAGATTCCTGTTTCTTTAATTTCTAATAAATCGTTTACGACGTGTTCCGGTTCTTTAAATATTTTCAAAATGCCTTTGTAAACAGTACGTGGGAATAAATGGAAGTAGGGAATTTTTGATAACGTAGTTTGGGACAATTGCTGGTGTCCGCCGAAAGGCATTTGCCAGGGCGGAAAACCGAAAAAGATGATTCCGGAAGGGTTTAAAAAATCCTTTAAACGAGCAAGCAATTTTTCCTGGTCATGGATGTGTTCGATAACATCCTTTAAAACAATAATATCAAATTTTCCGCCCAGCGCTTCCACATTGGTGTCATAAATATCTTTTGCCACAAATGAAATACGTCCGCGTCTGATATCTTCTTCTAACCAATGAGAACCAGTCTCAATTCGTATCAAATCAAATTCTACGCCTACTCCTGTGCAGTCCTTATCTACAAAAGCTTTTAGCACACCCCCTTCTCCACAGCCTATTTCCATTACGCGCATTCCTTTCTTAATCTCGAATTTGGATTCGATAAACGGCAAAACGTATTTTTCAGCATTCAACAATTGAATATCAAAATATCTTTTTCTATCTGCATGAAACTCAAACATGAAATCTTATTTTTTCCAAATTGGTTTAAACTTAAAGCGGCGAAATTATGAAAAACTAACATCCAGAACGATACTACTGGTGAAAATAAGCGATTTTGAAACTCACTTCTGATGCAGTAAACAAATAAATAACCTGTTTTTTTCTTTTGCTTCTATCACCTTTAGTTCTATCAAAACATCAATTTTAAAAATCAAACAGCCTCTCATTTTTCAATAAGAGGCTGTCTATATGTTTATTTAATATTCTTAGTTTTTGCTTTTATTTTGTTTTCTGGTACCGAAGATATTACCTTCTTTAAATCCATTTCCTTCAGGGCTACCAAGGCGAGTCATTGCGCAACGGAAACCAACAGTACTGCTCGATTGATCTTCTTCCATATATCTGCGTGCTCCCGGAGATAACCAATAAGGCATGTCATCCCAACTTCCGCCTTTTATTACCCTGGACTTATCACTAACTAAACTAGTGATGCCATATCCATAAGTTACGTTTGAGATAGAATCACCATCCAGATAGTTGATTACATCACCTTTCTGATAATTGCGTCTTGAAGAAGCTTCAGCGTCTGTTACAACCACTTTTTTCAATCTTCCCAAAGTATCTCGAACATATTCACCCTGGTCATCTTTATAATATTCTTCAAATTTATTTCCACGATATGGATTAAAATCATTCTCGTCAATAGAAGTCATCGGGCGATACACATCAGCTACCCATTCGCTCACGTTTCCACTCATGTTATATAAACCATATCCATTTGGATAATAAGATTTAACAGGTCCGGGAATAGCAGCACGGTCATTCAACCCTCCAGCTACACCCATCATATCACCACTACCTCTTTTAAAGTTCGCCAGGAACTCTCCCTGCCAACTGCCGCGGCGATTATCACGAAGCCCGTTCACGTTTTTGCTCCACGAATAAACCTGCTGATTAGATATAACTTCTTCTCCGTGATTTTTTTCTTTCGTACGTGGTTTAGGGTTTTGTGCGATAATTCCATAAGCCGCATATTCCCACTCTGCCTCGGTCGGCAGACGATAACCTGGCAATAAAATACCATCTTCAAATGTCACCACTTTTCTGGGCTTTCCACTTACGTCTTTTAATGCGTCTTTTTTAGGAGCTGTTTTATTATTGATCATATCAGGAGACATCAGGTAAGTATCTGTATTGAAAGTAGCATCTCCTTCGCCACCCCTCATTGCGGTTAACGGTGCTTTCTGATTCAAATAACCTTTGTCTATCAATAATTTTTCGTTTACACGGTCTGTTCTCCAAATACAAAAATCATGTGCCTGTTCCCAGGAAACACCGACTACCGGATAAAAATTATAAGCGGGATAACGGAAATAGTAATCCACGTATGGTTCATTATAAGCTAATTCACTTCTCCATACCAGAGTGTCCGGCAATGCAAGCTTCATAATGGTTGTATCATTATCAAAGGTGTTGGATAGCCAATAAAGGTATTCACGATAGTGAACGTTGGCAACCTCTGTTTCATCAATATAAAATGAATTGACGCTTACTCTGCGGGGAACATTATTCCAATCGCCCATCACATCTTCTTCTTTTGCGCCCATTACAAAGGTACCGCCCTGAATGAATACAAGACCGGGACCGGTTTTTTGTTCCTTTGCTTTGAGAACATGGAAATTACCATAATTCTTGTCATCGTAATTCCATCCTGTTACAGAAGATTTTTCTTTCTTTTTTCCAAAAATGCTTCCATTTTTACAAGAGGGTAAAGCTATCAGCGCAGTCAGCGCGATAAGGGTTAGCTTCCCTAGGGATAATGATTTTGTCATGTACATTCGTTTTGCAGAATTATTAACGAAACGTTTTCTGTCTTATTGTGAATGGGGTTATTTGAGTATGCGAATATAAATACTTTTATTTGGTTTTTGATTTATCCAAAAACACAAACCTATCCTCGTCTAATAATTTTGCAATCTGTTCACAAATAGTGCTTTTTAATATTTGCAATTTCTCGACGTAATAAAAATAAGTTGATGTTTGACGGCTTCAAAAAGCACAATATATATTATAGGTCATCGTTTTTCTTGTAAAGCAAAGAACTTATCTGGAGATATTGTTTTGATCCTGCCAGCAAGATTCATTAAAGGCCGATTAAAATTATTTTTAAAAATAAGTTGGCTGTTTAGAAAAAAAAATTATTTTTACAACTCCCCAAACGCTCTATCTATAACTATAGCTCTACCTAATCAGAACAATTACACATTACCATGAAAAAAGTCATTATTCGGTTGGCAGCATTGACCATGCTGGTAGGAATTACTTTTGCTGCCGACTCGCAAACTACACAGTCCATAAATGTGGTAACTACTGCCGTACCCTTCTTAAGAATTTCGCCCGATGCGCGATCTGGAGGTATGGGAGATGTTGGCGTTGCTACCATTCCCGACGCAAATTCGAATTATTGGAACCAGGCTAAAATTCCTTTTGCAACAAGCAAGAGTGAAATTGGGCTGAATTATACCCCCTGGCTAAAAGGCCTGGACCTGAATGACGTATATCTTGTTTCTGCTAATGGGTATGGTAAAATAGATGATCTCCAGGCTATTTCAGGATCTGTTCGTTATTTTAGTCTCGGAAATATTCAGTTTACAGACAATTCAGGTAATGATCTTCAAACATTCAGACCGCGCGAATTTGCAGTGGATGCAGGATATTCCAGAAAGCTTTCAGACAAATCCGGGATCGGAATCGCATTAAGATATATCAATTCAAACCTTGCCAGCGGCCAATCATCAAGTGGTTCTACCTATAAAACAGGTACTTCCGTAGCTGCAGATCTCTCATTTTTTCACGATGGCTCACAAGGAGGAGCGGTATCCGGCTTGAATTGGGGCATTGCCATGACTAATTTAGGAACAAAAATATCCTATACCAATAATGCTTCTGAAAAAGACTATGTTCCTGCTAACCTCGGCCTGGGGGCAGCATACGTTAAC
Source organism: Hanamia sp. (assembly GCA_036509585.1). Classification (GTDB taxonomy): domain Bacteria; phylum Bacteroidota; class Bacteroidia; order Chitinophagales; family Chitinophagaceae; genus Ginsengibacter. Next base: position 45,361 of record DATCFI010000198.1, read on the forward strand.
GTTTTTGATGAGTCAAGTAAGGTAACCTTTGCATTGGATGTCAATAAACTAATGGTTCCTACACCGCCCGCATTAGGCGATTCCGCAGGACTTGCAGATTATTATAGTAAAAGTGTAGTCAGCAGTTGGTTTTCTTCTTTTGGTGATGCTCCCGGAGGCTTTAGCGAAGAATTGAAGGAATACCAAATTTCTGTAGGCGCTGAATACGCTTACAATAACCAGTTTTTTTTCAGGGCCGGCTACTTTTACGAGAATCCTACGAAAGGAGACAGACAATATTTTACAGTAGGTGCAGGATTAAATTATAATTTATTCGGATTGAATTTTTCTTACCTGATTCCTTCGGGTAGCGGGGTAAACACAAATCCGTTATCGAATACAATACGGTTTAGCATTATCTTCAATCTTGATAAATCAACAGCCGTAGGAGTAGATACTGAATAACGAAAATTTCTTTTTATAAATTTAATACGCCCCGATTTTGGGGCGTTTGTTTTTTATATTTGCCTGAAGTAAAGCAACCCGCCTACCGGCAAAGGCAGGCAAATAAACATAAATCCTATTTAATAAATTCTATTTACTACTTGGTCAAAAACGAATCGAATATTCATGGTTAAATTAAAAATTGGATTCCCGAAAATTTAATAATTTTAGAATAAAGCAGATAGGTCGTGATGAATTGAATAGTATTTGTTTTAAGCTAATAATATTAGTATATTTGAGCTAAAATTATTAGCCATGTTTACAGGAATGAGTTTAATAGAATTTACAAAAAAGTTTCAGAG
>DATCFI010000199.1:0-17282 GCA_036509585.1 Hanamia sp.
CTTATTTTAGACAAAAAATGTGAACAAAAAACAGATTTTTTAAACCCGGAAAATTAATGTGCGTAACTATCAGAAAATTGAAAACAAGAAGCTGTCTTATATGATTTTTAAAATATATTACACTACTGGATAGTTACAAAAATTTTACCTCAAATTAAAACATAACGGAAAAAAAATAAATTTTTTGAAGAATATATAGTCTAACGTTAACTTAAAATTTCATCCCGGCTTTTAAAGTTTAGAAAATATTATCAATATTTTCTGAGAGGTTTTTCTTCCGTATCCCATATCATTCCGTGGAATTTGATCTCGAAGAAATCGCAAAAAACTTTATAATTCAGTTTGGGCCATTTTCTTTTTTCATTGGTCACTTCTGCCAATTCACCTACCATAATCTTTTGAAAGTTGTTCTTTAACCAATCATTAGCCGCCTGCTCTGAATCTTGTTCGTCGATCAGGTAAATGACATTTCCTGCAGGATTAAAAATATTATTAGCTTTCTTAGCCCATTCTTTAAAATCAGATTTGTGATTGACCGAGAAAGCGCTTCGATTTACAATTCCTTCTTCATATTGTTCACTCTCAAGTAAATCATCATCGTCAAAATCTTCATTATCAAAGTCTTCATCATCGAAATCCATATCCGCCATCATGTCCATAAGTGGAAGGCAGGTAAGCATCACTTTCATCCGGTTATCGGTGTCTTCTTTTAACTCATAATTCTTGATAAAACTGGTAAGTTCCGGGTATTTCTTTTGTTTATCTTTTTCCATTTTTTTTATCAGCTCCACTTGCTTTTTGTCAAACCCTGCTTCCGCCGCTGCGGATTTTAAGCTATCATCATACCCCGGAATTCCCAATGATTTTGAAATAGCTAAATTCCACGCAACTATCCCAAGTTGTAACTTTTCCTCCAATTCGTCCTTTGTCGGATTCGCATCCATGTAAGGTTTTATCAAATCGAGCAACATAACAGAATAGTTTTCGTCTTCCTCTGAAAACACCGGGATATCAGGATTCTTTTTCTCCAATGAATTTTTCTGTTTTTTGTTTTGATCTGAAAAGTTTCCTTTAATAATTTTCATATTTATTCTATTTGCTAAATGATTAAGGTATCTAATTTTTCGTTTTTAAAATGGTTCAATTTCTATTCTTTACAAATTTTTGTCATTTTAAAAAATTTCATAATCTTCTAAATTTATTTTTAGCAGCAATTTTACTTTCTGAATTACTTCATCTAATTTAGAAACATCCTGTCCGCCGGCAGAAGCCAATGTTTTTTGTCCGCCTCCGCCGCCTTTTATAAGCGGCGCCACAGTTTCTTTAATGATCTTAACTGCATCCAATTTTTTTGAAGAAACTAAATTATCATCAATCGCCACTACCACAGTTGCCTTGCCTTCAATATCGGCGCATAAAACAATTACATAATTTTTAAAATTCTCTTTTAACAGTAAAGCCAGTTTTTTCAACGAATCTGCATTAGAGACAGAAACAATTTCTCCAATAAAATTTACACCATTTATCAAAATAGCTTTCTTAACTATTTGTTCGTTTATTGTAGCAAGTATCTGGGATTGCAAATGATCAACTTCTTTACTTAATTTTTCTTTTTCGGCCAAAAGCGATTCCAATGCTTTCTGAATATCTTTCGGATTTTTTAATTTTTCTTTTACTGATTCTAGCTCTTCTAATTCATTATTAATAAAATCTTCGGCAGCTTTTCCGCTCATTGCTTCTATGCGGCGCAAACCAGCGCCAACAGTGGTTTCATTGATAATTTTAAAAATCCCCAATTCGCCTGTGCTTCCTACATGAGTGCCGCCGCATAATTCAATTGAGTATTCAGGATCCATTATTACAACACGAACTATGTCGCCATATTTTTCTCCAAACAAAGCCATCGCGCCCGTTTTCAAGGCTTCTTCTTTTGGCATTTGCTTTATCACCACGGGAATATTTTCTCTTATTTTTTCATTAACAATTTGTTCAACTTTTTCTATTTCTTCTCTATTCATTTTGGCAAAATGAGAAAAATCAAAACGCAGGTAATCTTCATTTACCAGGCTTCCCTTTTGTTGCACATGCGTTCCTAAAACTTTTCTTAATGCCGCATGCATCAAATGCGTAGCGCTGTGATGTATGGCTGTTTTTTTTCTTTTTTCAACATCAACTTTTGCAATAACCTTAGCATTAATATTTGCCGGAAGTTTTTCAGTAAAATGAAGAATAAGCTCATTTTCCTTTTTAGTATTTACTACCGGAATTTCTTCTTCACCAAATATCAAAACTCCTGTATCGCCCACCTGGCCGCCACTTTCAGCATAGAAAGGTGTAGTATCTAAAACAATCTGAAATGTTTCTTTTCCTTTTGATTTTGTTTTCCGGTATTTCAAAACTCCGCTTTCTGTTTCTAAATTTTCGTAGCCAATAAAACCTTTTCCTCCACTTTCATTTACTACAATCCAATCTTCTGTATCAACAATAGAAGCCGCACGGCTGCGATTTTTTTGGAGTTGCATTTCTTTTTCAAAACCAATTTCATCAACTGAAAGTCCGTATTCATCTGCTTCCAGTTTAATCAAATCTAATGGAAAACCAAATGTATCATAGAGCTCAAAGGAAGTATAGCCTGGAATTATTAAATAAGACTGACCATAACTGCTAATTACCTTCTTTTGATGTGACGTGGCAAACTCATCTATAAATTTATTTACATTTTCGATTTTGAATATTGGTAGATTCTCATTTTGATCTTTTAAAAAAAATCTAAACTTTTCTACAAAATTATTTTCATTGTTTGAATCAATTGTAAGTACTGAGATAATTTTATCATTAAATTTTTTAATTTTTTCTATTGAAAAAGATTTAATCTTATAAAGACCTCTTTCTAATGTTCTTAAAAAAGCTTCCTCTTCTTCATGAATCACTTTCTCAACAAAATCTTTTTGTTTATCTAATTCAGGAAATACATTTTTAAACTGCTCTGCTATTACCGGAACTAATTTATAAAGCAAAGGCTCTTTTACATTGAGGTAGGAAAAATAATATCGCACAGCTCTTCTTAAAATTCTCCTTATAACATAACCTGCACCAGTGTTTGAAGGTAATTGTCCATCCGTAATTGGGAAAGCAATGGCACGAATGTGATCAGCAATTACGCGAAAAGCAACAGCTTCTTTTGAGTCAGAAAAATCATATTTTTTATTAGATATTTTTTCAATTTCTGAAATCGTTCCAATAAAAATATCAGTATCATAATTGCTTTTTTTATTTTGCAAAACCCTCACCAATCTTTCAAATCCCATTCCCGTATCTACATGTTTTGCAGGCAGCAATTCCAGCGATCCGTCTTTTTTTCTATTGAATTGAATGAACACCACATTCCATATTTCTATTACCTGCGGATTATCATTATTTACCAAATCTTTTCCGGGAATTATTTTTTTTTCTTCTTCACTTCTGCAGTCCACATGAATTTCTGTGCATGGCCCGCAAGGCCCGGTATCGCCCATTTCCCAGAAATTATCTTTTTTATTTCCAAAAACAATCCGGTCTTCGCTGATATGTTTTTTCCAAAAATCCAATGATTCATCGTCTCTTGGTAATCCTTCTTTTTCATCGCCTTCAAAAACAGTAACGTATAGATTTTCAAGAGGAATTTTATAAATTTCAGTCAGCAATTCCCAGCTCCATGCTATCGCCTCTTCTTTAAAATAAGGTTTCGGATTTCCCGTTGCACTCCCAAAACTCCAATTGCCCAACATTTCGAACATCGTGTGGTGATAAGTATCTACGCCCACCTCTTCCAGGTCATTGTGTTTGCCACTTACGCGAAGACATTTTTGAGTATCAGCTACGCGTGAATAAGGCGCGGTCTTATTTCCCAGGAAATATTCTTTGAACTGATTCATGCCCGCATTGGTAAAAAGTAATGTCGGGTCATTTTTTATCACGATTGGAGCAGAGGAAACGATCTGGTGTTCCTTTTCCTTAAAAAAATCAAAAAAACGCTGTCTTATTTCTGTGCTTTGCATCATAGAGTGGTGAGTTGTAAAATTTTTTAAAATGTATTGTCCCGTATCTAACGGTTAATGTATTTAAATTTATCTTTGTTTTGTAAATTTTAATGCCGCAAAGGTATTTGGTTTGATTGCATTTACAAACAGGCAGCATTTTTGTAAATCAATCATTATAATTTCTTTTTCATGCTAAATTCCTGAACCAATTATGGCATTATCTCAAATAAGTTTTGATTTTGGAGAAGAGGCTCCCAAAAAAGAAGCGCCTGAAGAAACAGTAAAAAAACCTTCGTCGAAAAAGCCGGATATCCGTGAACAAATAAAACCAAAATCTACACGGGGCCGGAAAAGTATTAAAGATTATAATGCTGTGCCGGATGCCATTTCTGTTCCGGAAGACGAAATCCTTTTTCAAAAGCAATATTATTCGATTGGCGATGTATCGGCTATGTTTAAGGAAAATAATTCTCTAATAAGATATTGGGAAAATGAATTTGATATTTTAAAACCTAAAAAAAATAAAAAAGGAGATCGCTATTTCAGGCCTGAAGATGTGAAGAATCTTAAAGTAATTTATCATTTATTGCGCGAAAGAAAATACACCATTGAGGGCGCTAAAGAATTTTTAAAAAATAATAAAGCCGCCGGAGAAAAACATGAAATGATAGAATCGCTCGAAAAGATAAAATCCTTTTTATTAGAATTAAAAAGCAATTTGTGAAAATGCCAAAAGCTACATGCTGACGGATTAATGCTGTACCATTATGAACAAAATATTTATTACTGTTATTTGTCTGTTTACTGCCTGCGCTTCGTTTTCGCAAAAGACCTATGAAATACTTACTGATTCTGCGGACAATAATTCGAAAATGCTACGCGGCGTGATTACCAAAGAAGACATTGATAATGATACTGCCTTTAAATGGTATTCAGAAAGTTTAAAAATATATACTCATCCAGATAGCAGTGCGGTAGCTGCTTTCAGCGCTAATAAAGACAAAATGTACTTTATTGTTTTTGGCGGTACCTGGTGTGAAGACACGCATTTCATAATACCAAAATTTTTTAAAATACAGGAAGCAAGCGGTTTTCCTGAAAGCAGGATTTTATTTTTTGCCGTTGACAGGCATAAATATTCTGTAGGCAACATTGCGCAGGCAATGAATATAAAGGCTACTCCAACAATCATTGTGATGAAAAATGGAAAGGAGATTGGCCGCATTGTAGAATATGGAAAGACCGGCTATTGGGATAAAGAACTTGCGAAAATTATTGATGGCAATCTTCAATAGTTACTGGCACTACGGAAGTCTTTTTATTCTGCTGATATCTACGTAGTTTCCGAAACATTTTGAGGATATTTTCCAATCAATTTCCACTTTTATTGGAAAGGTGTCCATCCTAAGAGAAGAATTAATGTTGCCAATATCAAAATATCCATTTTCAGGATCGTTCGGATTAGGATGACCATCAATTTTTATGAAAGTGCCGCCCGTACACACGCCTACTCTTGAATCTGACCCTACAATCGTTGCGGTATTCATAAATAGCGATTCTTTTTTACATCCGGAGTTTATTAATGAAACGAATAAACCCAAAATAAAAAACCGGAATATGTTTCTCATATCAACAAATATTTAAAACATTGACAATTACAATTGCTTTTTCGTTGCATGTTTCACCGTTAAAATATTAAAAAAAGAAACTAAAATGATAAATAAACACTTAGTACAGTAAATAAACAATTTCAATGAATTTTTGTTTATCTGTATTTGTAAAAAAAAATGTCACACGTAATTTGGTATCATTTTTATTTCTTTAAAAACATACCTGTTAATTATTGAAAATGAAGACTTATCAGGAAATTCAATCTACGTCTTACCGTTGGTTTGATGTAATGCTGATGCTGCTCTCCTGCGTGGCGGGAAGTACTGACATCATCAGTTATTACCGGCTTGGGCACGTTTTTACAGCTAACATGACCGGCAATGTGATTTTACTGGGAATCTCTATTGGGCAGGGAGAACTTTCCACATCTTTATACAGGGTTGCTTCTTTGGCCGGATTTTTTGCAGGTGTTTTTATAGGTGCGTTAATTGTCGAAAATAAAAACAAAAAAAAGAAATGGCCTTATTTCGTAATGGTTGCTACAGTAGTGGAAAGCGCTATCATCGCAACGCTTGCCATTATCTGGCTGGCTCACGACGGCCCCCTTAAAAATTCAATTCTATATATTGCCATTCTTTTATCTGCCATTTCGATGGGCATACAAAGCGTCACTATCTGGCACCTTGATATTCCGGGAGTGGTTACCACTTTTATAACAGGAAATATAACCAGTATAGGAATGAGTGCTATCAAGGGTTTGAGGCGTGGGTTTAAAAAAGATATTGAGGCAAGCGCTTCCGTAATACCATTCATCAGAAATCCCGAAAATCGTATTGAACTGCAACTGGTTGTTTTAGGTACGTATATTTTCGCAGCCATATTTACCGGTTGGATGGAAAATTTTGCTCCCCGATTTTTACCCTTGCTTCCGTTGGTGCTTATACTGGGTGTAGTCGCCATTTTATGGAAGCACATAAAAAAACATCAATGAACGAATAAAAATTTTTAATAAAATGTCATCTTGCATAGTATTTTTAGATAGCTGCCTTGTATTGGAAACGCTTTTTGGAATAAAAAATTAAGTCGATGAAAACGAAGCCTCAAAATAAAATCGTATGGACTATTGGCCACTCTACACGAACGTTAGAAAAATTAATAGAAATGCTTCATTCTTTTAAAATAGAAATGGTGGCAGATATCAGAAGTTATCCGGGCTCGCGACGATATCCTCAGTTCAATAAAGAATCGCTTGAAGTTTCTTTACCCGAAAATAATATCCAATATGTACATTTAAAAAAATTGGGCGGAAGAAGAAAAGTAAATCCCGATTCTAAAAACACTGCATGGCGGCACGTTGCTTTTCGCGGCTATGCCGATTATATGGAAACGGAGGATTTTAAAGAAGGAATACAGGAGTTGGAAAAAATTTCGCTGCAACAAAGAACTGCGTTTATGTGTTCAGAAGCTGTGTGGTGGCGTTGTCACCGTTCGATGGTTTCGGATTATCTAAAAGCCCACGGTTGGAAAGTGATGCACATTATGGATGTGGGTAAAGAAGAAGAGCATCCCTACACTGCGCCGGCAAAAGTTGTGAATGGAGAGTTGACTTATAAAGCAAACGCAGAATAATGATTGCAAGAGTATAGTGTTGTTGAAAATACCTTGGTTGAAAATAAAAACCCCCGATAATTAACCGGGGATTTTAAAAATTAAATGGTTGATTTAAGAGTATAATCTTTTACTGAATAACGCCGCAACCAATCCTTGAGCCTGCATTTCCGGCCGGTTGAGAAACAAAATCATCCTCGCCACCATGTACCATGAAGGCTTTACCAAGAATATTTGTTTTTGTATCACCACCAAGAGACCATAGGTCTGTTTCCAGTTCCATGGTGCCTTTTCCGTTCATATCCAGCTTTACGTTTCCAATATCTCCGGAATGAAAGCTACTGCTTCCCCATTTTCCGTGTTGCGCATTCGTGGGGTTCCAATGACCTCCGGCAGCTTTACCCATGTCGCCGCAATCGCCGGTGGCATGAATATGTACTGCTACACTTTTGTTGGCTTTTTGCGGAATATTAAGCGCGAGTTTCATTTTTACTTTACCATCCGGCTCAGCAGTAAAATCAACCGTACCATTCAAGGTGGTATCTGTAAGTGCTTTTAAATCCGCTATGGCAGAATCCTTCATGGGGGCAGGTTCTGGAGATGTTTTAACCGCAGCCGAAACCGTATCAGGGGAAGGTATTGTAGTGTTCAGAGCGGAATTACTATTACCACTGTTGCAGGAGATAATAGCCATGGAGGCTATTAAAAATAATCCTGCTGTTTTAAAAGAATTGATAAGCTGGTTCATTTGAAATTTTATTTAATTGAATAAATGTTGAAGCCTTTTACAAAGTAATTGCTTTTTTAATCTTTGAATGGGTCACATAAATTATGCCCTATTTTTTGTTATTCCTAAAAATTCAAAAACCTTTTTAAATGATGCCTTTAGCAGTAAATGAACATTTAATGCGAAATTTTCTTTAGCCAGGAAATAAATGATTTTATTGAGTGGATCACTATCGCTTCAGAAAACTGTGTTTTAACCAACAGTAAACAAACTTTTAAATTGAAAACTTATTTACTAAGCGAATAAAATCCTTTATACTGAAAGCGGATCTATTTTTGAACATATCCTGTAAAAATAAGAATCAATAAAACCAATCCAACTACCACTCTGTATATTCCCCAAACCCTGAAACCATGTTTTTTTAAAAATTCAATAAAAAACTTAATCGCGAGCAACGCAAATAAAAAGGCAACAATGTTACCGATCAAAAGAAGTTTTATTTCTTCACCTGAAAATCCGCCGCCGTGTGTGTAGTGGTTGAATAGTTTATAACCGGTAGCCGCGACCATCGTAGGTACCGCAAGAAAAAAAGAAAATTCTGCCGCTGCGCTTCTTGTGAGTTTTTGTTGCATCCCTCCGATAATGGACGCCGCGCTCCGGCTCATTCCTGGAATCATGGCGAGGCATTGCCATATACCGATGGTGAATGATTTTCGATTGGTAACCTGTTTTTCTGACCCTACTGTCGGATTTTTAAAAAACTGATCAATAAAAATCAACACAATTCCGCCAAGTAGCATAGCAAGTACAACTACAAGTGTGCTTCCCATCATTTCATCAATTCTATCTGCAAGTAATAATCCCAATACAAGTGCGGGGATCACACCGATAATTAATTTGAAATAGAAATTAAGATTTTTAAAATCAAAGAACTTTTTCCAGTATAAAACTACTACAGCCAGGATGGCTCCTAATTGTATAGCCACCGTAAACATTTTTGTAAATTCATCTTCTTTAATCCCAAGTAGTTTTTCTGCGATGATCATGTGACCTGTGGATGAAATAGGTATGAATTCGGTAATACCTTCTACGATACCAATGATAATGGATTGAACAACGGTCATTTTATTTAATTTTTATTTTGTAAAAAGAAATGAAAGAAAATGCATAAAAAAAGCGATGAAAGTATCATCGCATAATTTGATATTTTAAGAAACTATTTTTGTTTTTTTATGATTGCATAAATCTCGATTATAAAGCCGCCCACAATAAGAATGGGCGCCAAGGTGATCCTTCTGAAACTATAAATTTCAGCATCATTAAATACATTGGGATCAGCGCTTTTACCGCCGGCCATCAGGAAAAAACCAAGCGTTAGTACTACGGCTCCGATGAGCATCCACTTATAATTATCTTTTGTAAACAAAACATGTTCTTCATGTGAAGGGTGAATTTGTTTGTGGGAAACTGGAGGAGCAACGTGTTTAGGTGTACTCATTTTTTATATTTTTTTTTGCAATGTTAATGAATAATCGAATATTTTCTTCTCAATACAGGTCGTCTAATTTCATCTTTAAATATTTTAAAGCTGAGCGATGGGTGCTTAAAAGTGTGATGCAGATACCTAAAATAACAATTCCCGCAAATATCAACAGCATATTCCTGGTATCGTGAAGTAATTTTAAATAGGGAACAAATTTTTCAGCCGCGGATATAAACCCTACCAGCAAAGCGATGGCAATTGCTGAAGCAATAATTCCATTTATAACGGCACGACCATCCAGTGGACGTGTTATAAATCCCCGTGTGGCGCCCACCATCTGCATCGTTTTGATGATAAAGCGATTGCTGTACATAGCGAGCCTGATGGTATTATCTATAGAAACAATTACCAAAATAGCAAGTATAATAGCAACGGCAAATAATATCAGCGTAGTAGTTTTTACGAACTGGCTTACGCCTGCCACAGTTGCTTTAGGCGTTTGAAATTCGGAAACCGTTTGAGGAAAGGTGGTCATCAACTCATTTTCAAGATTAGCCAGGCTGTCGTTATTCACATAATTTGCCTTAACGTAAAAATCAATGCTTTCCGGCAGCGGATTGCTTATGGCCAGTTTTTTCCACAACGTATCATTTTCCTGGTTGTACTTCTCAATGGCTTGCTCTCTTGTAATATATTCCACTTTCACGGCACTGGGCAAAGCTTCAATATAATTTTTTAAGGAGTCTATCTGTTCAGGGGTAGCTGTGCGATAAATATAGGCGTGAAGTTGAATATTTTCTTTAAAATAATCACCTGTTTTTTTGATGTTCAGGAATATCCAGCCAATAATTCCAAAAAGAAAGAGCACCAAAGAAACTCCGATAATAGCATATACGTAGGACGGTTTGCCACGTTTCGCTGATGCTTTGCCAAATTGAGCCATAATACAATAATGAATTTATTTTCCCTTTTTATACGGCGGCAAAAATAAATGATTTTAAACAGGTTTAGTATTTTTGCCAAATTGCAACGGTTGCTAATGTAAAGGACATCCTTCATTGAAAACCTTTGCTAATCAATCAATAACATTTCTTTCACAAAAAAATACCGCAAGGCAAGCCTGATGCAATATTATTGCAGAAAAATGTTTTTCCTGCAGTGCTTGGTTTTTACCGATAAATAATAAACAACCAGAATGGAATACAAATTCAGAGAGATAGAAAAAAAATGGCAGGACGCCTGGAAAGAATCGGGTGTTTACCACGTTAGCAATTCTTGGGACAAACCGAAATGTTATGTGCTCGATATGTTTCCATATCCGAGTGGGGCCGGTTTGCATGTGGGCCATCCCCTGGGATATATCGCCAGTGATATTTATGCACGTTATAAACGGCTAAAAGGCTTTAATGTATTGCATCCAATGGGCTTTGATAGTTTTGGCTTGCCCGCCGAGCAATATGCTTTGGAAACGGGCCAGCATCCTGCGGTTACCACTGAAAAAAATATTGCCACTTTCAAAAGTCAGCTGGATAAAATAGGTTTTTGTTTTGACTGGAGCCGCGAAGTAAAAACAAGCGATCCTGAATATTATCGCTGGACGCAATGGATATTTCTGCAATTGTTTAAGAGCTGGTACAACCATGAAGATGATAAAGCAGAATCAATAGAAACTTTAATTAAAAAATTTGAGACGTCTGGTTCTGATAAATTCTCTGGAGAAGAATGGAAAAATTTTGACGAAAAGAAGAAACAGGAAATTTTAATGGATTATCGTCTTGCTTTTTCCTCTTATGGCGAAGTAAACTGGTGTGAAGCGCTAGGAACTGTGCTCGCTAATGACGAAGTGGTAAATGGCGTAAGTGAGCGTGGCGGACATCCTGTAGAAAAAAAGAAAATGCGGCAGTGGTATTTGAGAATAACAGATTATGCTGATCGATTATTAAAAGGCCTGGAAACAGTAGATTTCAGCGATGCCATGAAAGAAATGCAGCGTAACTGGATAGGAAGAAGTGAAGGTGCGGAGATGAGATTTTCAATTTTCAATTTTCAATTTTCAATTGACGTTTACACCACCCGACCAGACACCATTTTTGGTGTAGACTTTTTAGTGCTTGCACCCGAACATGAATTAGTAAATAAAATAACTACGGAAGGACGACAAAAATCCATTGACGAGTATCTTACTTATGTAAAAAGCAGAAGCGACAGAGAACGTTTAGCTGAAGTAAAACAAATCACCGGATGCTTTACAGGTTCTTATGCTGTGAATCCCTTTGATGGAAAACAAATACCTGTCTGGATTGCAGAATATGTTTTGGCGGGATATGGTACCGGCGCTATCATGGCGGTTCCATGTGGCGATCAGAGAGATTTTGACTTTGCAAAGCATTTTAATATTCCTATTACCAATATTATCGGAAATCACTTTAATGGCAAAGAAGCCAATCCGACTAAAGAGGCTATTCTTGAAAATTCAGGCTTCTTAAATGGACTGTTGATGAAAGAAGCGATAGGAGTTGCCATTAATAAAATAGAAGATCTGGGAATTGGAAAGAGAAAAGTAAATTATAGAATGCGTGATGCTGGCTTTAGCCGCCAACGCTATTGGGGCGAACCGTTTCCTATTATTTGGAGCGATGGAGTTGCCATTTCTTTAGATGAAAAAGAATTGCCTTTGGAATTACCATTTGTAGAAAAATATGGACCAGGAAAAAATGGGGAGGGCCCATTATCAAATCTAATTGATTGGGTAAGCTTATCCAATGGCAAGCGAGAAACCTCTACCATGCCCGGCTACGCCGGCTCCTCCTGGTATTTCCTCCGATACATGGATCCACACAACAACGAAACATTTGCTGACCGAAAAGCCACTGATTATTGGAACCAGGTAGATGTTTATATCGGCGGCACAGAACATGCAGTAGGGCATTTATTGTACAGCCGTTTGTGGACAAAAGTTTTGTATGATTTAGGATATATCGGTTTTGAAGAGCCATATAAAAAATTGGTGAACCAGGGGATGATACAGGGCGTATCTAAATTTATTTATAGATATCGGATAGAGTTTACTGATAAGTATAAAAAGATTAATGATATTTTAGCTAAATATCAAATATTTATATCTAAAAATTTAATCTCAAAAGTTGGTGTAGGAACAGAGTTTGGAAATGAGAATATCATTGAGATACTTATTGATTTAATACCTGAGTTTAAAAATCATGACTTAAAAGTCTTTACCTTAAGTAAGCTTGACGTTGATTTAATTTCAATACAACCTATTCATATCGATATAAATTATGTTATTGATGATAAATTTTTAGCCAAGGATTCGTTTGTGAAGTCAAATCCGAATTATTTAAATTCAATTTTCATATTTGAAGGGTTAGTGACAAGGTTAAATAACCAACCACATTATTACGATAAATATTCTGAAATATATGAATGTGGAAGTGAAGTCGAAAAAATGTCGAAATCAAAACGAAATGTTGTTAATCCAGACGAAATAGTAAATAAATATGGCGCCGATACTTTCCGCATGTACGAAATGTTTCTTGGTCCAGTAGAACAAAGCAAACCATGGGATACCAAAGGCATTGAAGGTGTGCATCGTTTCTTAAAAAAATTAGGGCGGTTATTTTATGATGAACTGAAAGGTAAAGTTTGGACCGAAGAAAAGGCCTCCGACGCCGAACAAAAAACCCTTCATAAAACCATTAAAAAAATTGAAGAAGATACCGAGCGTTTTTCCTATAATACCGCTGTGAGCGCATTTATGGTTTGTGTGAATGAACTCACCGATTTAAAATGCCACAAAAAAGACGTTCTCGAACCGTTGTTGATTTTACTGGCTCCTTATGCGCCCCATATTGCTGAAGAATTGTATCATTCACTCGGAAATTCAGGTTCAGTTCTTGACGCCGAATACCCGACATTAAACAGTAAATATTTAGTCGAATCTGAAAAAGAATACCCGATTTCTATCAATGGAAAAATGCGAACTACCATGGTTATTTCTCTTGAAGCATCGCAACAGGAAGTTGAAAAACTAGTGCTTGAAAATGAAATGGTACAAAAGTGGATTGACGGTAAACCAATAAAAAAGATAATTTTTGTAAAGAACAAAATGGTGAATGTGGTGGTATAGTAAACAAAGAAATAAGCCGGATTTTGCTTTTCTGAAATAAATGGCGACAAAAGGGAATTTTCTTTATAATTAAATCATTTTCATGCAAACAATCCTGGGTTCCGGCGGCGCTGTCGCCAATCATCTTGCAATAGAATTAAAAAAATATTCCAGTGAAATAAGACTGGTTGCCCGGAACTCGAAAAGGGTAAATGAAACGGACGAAATCTTTCCGGCCGATTTAACCAATAAAGAAATAGTGAACAAAGCTGTCGCTGGTTCCGAGGTGGTGTATCTCACCGCTGGCTTGCCCTATGATATAAAAATATGGCGGCGCGACTGGCCGGTGATTATGCAAAATGTAATTGATGCGTGTGTAGCGCATAATGCCAGGTTGGTTTTCTTTGATAACGTATATGCATACTCTCCGGATGAAGTAGCTCACATGACAGAGAATTCTCTAAAACAGCCGAAATCGCGCAAAGGCAAAGTGAGATTAGATTTGCTGAACATGATTTTTGCCGCTATTAAAGATAGAGGATTGAAAGCGCTAGTTGCCCGAAGTGCTGATTTTTATGGTAAAGATGTAAAAACGGGATTTTTAAATTTTGGTGTTATTGACAAATTGAAAAAAGGGAGCAAAGCAATGTGGCAATCTGATGCGGGGAAAATACATTCCCTTACGTATGTTCCTGATGCTGCTAAGGCAGTGGCTATTCTTGGCAATACATTGGATGCGTACAATCAGGAATGGCATTTGCCTACTTCTTCTCAAAAATGGACAGGGAAAGATTTCATGAACCAGGTGGCGCAACAATTAAATGTAAAGCCAAAATATTTTATTCTGAATAAAGCCATGATCAGCATCATGGGTATTTTTTCTACAACCTTAAGAGAACTGAAAGAAATGCAATATCAGAATGACCGGGATTATTTCTTCGACAGCAGTAAATTTGATAAGAGGTTTTCTTTTAAGCCCACATCTTATGAAGAGGGTATTAAAGAAAGTTTGTAATGATGAACCAGTAAACGAACATTTATTCAATTTTCTTATTCTTTTTTTTTGCGGTATCCAGCAATAGAACCGGAAGCAAAATCAAATTAGTAAGTGTAGCGGTTAACAATGTAACAGAGGTGAGCCAGCCCAACGATTGCGTTCCACCAAATCCGCTGAAACAAAAGATGATAAACCCGGCTATTAATACCAATGACGTATAAATAATGCTAAGTCCGGTATGCTTGATCGTTTCTGACACAGTGGTTTTAATATCAAAATTATTGGTAGGAAGTTCCTGTTTATAGTTTACCAAAAAACGAATTGTGACGTCTATTGCGATACCCAACGCCAAGCTGAAAATTAGTACTGTAGACGGTTTTAGCCTTACGCCTACCCAGCCCATAATACCCGCTGTAACCATTAATGGAATGACATTAGGGATTAATGAGCAAATGAGAATTCGGAATGATTTGAATAAATACAACATACAAAGCGCGATAAATAAAAAGGCCCAAAGTAAACTTTCTTTCAAGCCGTGGATGATAAAGGCACTGCCTTCCAGGAAAGTAATGGAAGCTCCCGTAAACGTGACTTTGTATTTTGAAGAATCAAAGAGATGATCAGTTCTTTGCTTTAAACTATCAAGAATGATCGGCAGTTTTACGGTGCCTACGTCAGCCATGTCAATACTCATACGTGTACTTTCAAGCGACGTATCTATAAAACTGCTAAGCATTTTTGAAAGATTATTTTTACCAGTGTCATCTTTCGGATGTAGATAATCGCCGATGAAGGCCATATCAAAAGAATTAGGCAGCGCATAGTTGGATGAATCTCCTTCATAAAAACCTTGCTTCACAAACTTAATTCCTTCGGCTATCGAAAGAGGGCGGCTCATATCTCCCTGCGCGTTTATATACATGGAAAGAGAATCCATTTTTGCTAAAACCGGTAATATCCGCGAGCCGGCAACGCCGTTTCTCTTTTTGGAGTCAATCACTATCTCGAGCGGCATTACTCCGTCAAAGTTGTTTTCAAAGAATCTAAGATCGGTAGATAGTTTATCTGTTTTTGGTAAATCATCGACGACGAATCCTTCCGTTTTTAACTGGTACATTCCCAAAATTGAAAACACGATAACTAGTAACGTGATTGCGTAAACGGTTTTCTTATGATTAAAAACCCAGTGTTCAATTTTTAATAATGATGTTGTTATTAATTTTAAATCTATGTATTTTAAATGCTTTTTACCTGGAACTTTCATATAACTCAGCGCACCCGGCAAGAGGATGAAAGAAATCACAAAGACCAACATGATACTGAGGCCGGCCACTTCGCCAAACTCCTTTAAAATGGGGCTTTTCGTCAGTGCAAAAACGGCAAGGCCTATCGCTGCTGTGATATTACAGAAGAGGGTTACAACACCCATCTTACTTACCATATCTATCAGCGATTGGTTTTTATCGCCCGTTTTTCTATAACAGGAATGATATTTATTCAGGAAATAAATGCAATTAGGAATACCGATAACCACCACCAACGGAGGAATTAAGGCAGATAATAACGTGATTTTAAATCCAAGGATCTGCATAATACCAACACTCCAGATTACCCCTGTAACTACCACTGTTAATGATAAAATAGTGGTGCTTACAGATCGAAACATTACCAACAGTATCAAGGCTGATAGCAACAGCGAGCCAATCACAAACCATTTCATTTCATGCGCGACCCTGTCTGCCATTTGGGTTCGTATCAGGGGCAATCCACTGATATACGACGGAACACCTGTGGCAGCCGTGTATTCATTTGATTTATCAATAATATCGCTGATCACTTTTGTGCGTCCTTGTGATGCCAGAACTTCTTTATTAATTCTTAGTACAATTAAATAAGCGTTGGTGTTGGGATTATATAAAAGTGAACGGTAAAAAGGCAGCGTGTACAACACTTTTAAACTACTGTCAATTTGCGACTGTGATTTTATTTCTTTAGGAAAAATGAGGATTGCATCCAGTTTTTGTGATGCGGTGTCTTTCAAAAGGTTAACTGCCTTAGCAACGCTCAAAACATCTTCTACATTAGGGATTTTTGTCAGCCCATTATTCAGTTTTTGAAATGCAGTGAAATTTTTAAG
The DNA here is from genome assembly GCA_036509585.1 of Hanamia sp. GTDB lineage: Bacteria > Bacteroidota > Bacteroidia > Chitinophagales > Chitinophagaceae > Ginsengibacter. The sequence continues at coordinate 16,706 of DATCFI010000199.1, forward strand.
TTGAAAAAAATCCTTTGTTTGTACGCCAATCACCAGCACGTTGCCATCATCACCAAATTTTTTCCTGAAAGAAAGATAGTCTTCATACTTAGGATTATCCACCGGAATAGCATTGTTAAACTCATAACTGAGTTGAATTCTACTGGCAAAAAAAGCCATTATTAAAGTGGCCACCAACAAGCATATCAAAAGTATTAACCGGTTTTTTAATACCAGTTTTGCCAGGTGTTGCCACATAATTTATTAAGATTTTTAAATCGAAGGAAGCGAAATATTTTTATTCCAGACAATCAGTTTGATTTTAAATATATTACAGATCCAGACCAGAAATCTAAATAAAAATATCAAAAAAATGTTGGTTTACTGAAAACAAAATTAAATGACCGATCCATGATCCGAAACCGTCCCGGTCTGCAGTAAACAATTCGTTACCTGAAATAAGAATATAGGTATATACGTTTAGGCCACCCAATAATTAAAAAAGAGCTATTTTAGCTCGATGGATAAAAAGTTTAAATTTGTAGGAGTGAACTCAATCAAATTTAATCGGCAATTTAAAGACGAGGCAAGTTGTTTT
>DATCFI010000200.1:0-75476 GCA_036509585.1 Hanamia sp.
TGTGCCGCTTTAATTAAGCCGAGGTTGCCCTCGTTGATTAGATCACTCAATGATAAACCCTGGTGCTGGTACTGTTTTGCAACTGAAACTACGAAACGTAGGTTGGCCGTTGTGAGTCGCTCTAAAGCTCTCTGGTCGCCCATTTTGATTTTCTGTGCTAAAATAGTTTCCTCCTCAGGAGTGATCATCCCAATTTTTGAAATTTCCTGCAAATATTTCTCAACCGCTTGTGAATCGCGATTGGTAATTTGCGTAGCAATTTTAAGTTGCCTCATTTTGTTTTATAATTAATAGTTATTAGACAAATACCTGAAAGAATAGACACAATTTATTGGGAATTCGTTACAAAAGATATGTTAATTTTTCGGAATCTTTAGAACGAATGCAAAGTTACAACGCAATATTTAAAATTCATAGCTTTTAACTCAAATAAATTGTTGTAAAAGAAGATTTTATAACAAACTGTATTCAATTTCATATCCTAAATGTGATAAATGCAATATTGAGAACGGATAAAATAATAATTTCGCGCTATGATAGAACTGCGATCAGACACATTTACCAAACCAACGCCTGCAATGTTGGATGCAATGTTAAATGCCCGGGTTGGGGACGATGTTTTTAACGAAGATCCAACTGTGAATCAATTGCAGGACATGCTTGCCCGAATGTTCGGAATGGATGCAGGACTTTTTTGCCCCAGTGGAACGATGACCAATCAAGTCGCTATTAAATGCCATACACAGCCTGGTGGAGAAGTAATCTGTGAAAAAATGAGCCATGTGTATATTTACGAAGGAGGCGGAATTGCTTTTAATTCCGGATGCCAGGTAAAGGCAGTCGACGGAAACCATGGAAGAATTAAGGCGCACCGGGTTTTGGAATCTATTAATACGGATGATATTCATAAAGCAAAAACCCAATTGGTAAGCTTGGAAAACACTGCTAACAGGGGAGGAGGGAGTTGCTACGAGTTTGATGATATAAGTGAGATAAAAGAAATTTGCTTACAGCATAATCTGAAACTACATTTAGACGGCGCGCGTTTATTCAACGCACTTGTGGCGAAGAAAGAAAATCCTAAACAATATGGTGATATTTTTGACAGCATTTCTATCTGTCTTAGCAAGGGTCTGGGCACTCCGGTGGGAAGTGTTTTATTAGGCAACAAAGAATTTATAGAACAGGCCAGGCGCGTTAGAAAAGTTTTTGGTGGCGGTATGAGGCAGGCCGGGTATCTTGCCGCGGCAGGCATTTTTGCGCTGGAGAACAATATTGATCGTCTGGCACTCGATCATTTGCATGCCGAACAAATTGCTGAAGCGTTAGCAAAAAAAGATTTTACCGGTGAAGTAATGCCCGTAGAAACCAATATTATCATTTTTGAAGTAAAAGGAAACTACACAGCAAAAACCCTCTTGAAAGCATTTAAGGAAAAAGATATTTTGGTAAGCGCTATTTCGTCAACTCAAATTAGAATGGTTTTGCACCTTGATGTCAGTGATGGAATGGTTAAGGAAACAATTAATGCGATCGAAACTTTATGAAATCATTTCTAGTAAAGCAATAAAGTTTGGGGATTTTATCGCTGTATAACATAAAACGGTGATCGAAAATAAATTTTTTAATAAAATTACTCCATCAAGATTGCCAGTATTATTCTTCTAAACAAAAACAAGAGAGTATATCAATTAACTTTACGCTATGCACGATCATCATCACGAAGAAGAACATTTGCGAAGCTCTGACTTTTTAAGAGATGTGGTAATAGGAATGAGCGACGGACTTACAGTTCCTTTTGCACTGGCGGCAGGACTAACAGGTGCCGCAACAAGCAGTTCCATTATAGTGATAGCGGGAATCGCAGAAATAGTTGCCGGAAGTATTGCTATGGGACTTGGAGGCTACCTGTCAGGGCAAACCGAAGAAGACCACTATCAAAGTGAATTAAAAAGGGAATATGATGAAGTAGAGCGCATACCGGAAATGGAAAAAAGAGAAGTAAAGGATTTTTTTGGAAATCTCGGACTTAGTGAGGACGTGCAAATAAAAGCGACAGAGGAGATTGCAAAAGATAAGAAACGATGGGTTGATTTTATGATGAAGTTTGAACTTGGGCTGGATAAACCTGATCCGGAAAGAGCGAGAAAAAGTGCATTAAATATCGGACTATCTTATGCAGTTGGAGGTGTCATTCCGTTAAGTCCTTATATTTTTATCAGCAATTCTACCGAAGCCTTAAAATTTTCTGTGGCAGCTACTTTGATTTGCCTGTTTATCTTTGGGTATTTCAAAAGCAAAATTACCGGAGTGCCCGTATTATCAGGTGCCTTGAGGGTAATGCTGATTGGTGCGTTGGCTGCCGCTGCGGCTTTTGGCGTAGCTTTACTTTTCAGATAACGCGTAGTTGTTCCTGTCTTCTACAATAAAATCAGCGTATTTTTTCGCGCCTTCTTTACTATTTTTTCGAAAGAAAAAAAGTCAACTTTACTCTTTTTTTTTTACTATGAAATATTTTATGTAAAGCTCCGTTTTATTCTCCTAAACCGTTGCTAACCTTAACTTTATAATCTTAATGCCAAAACCATTCTGCCTTTATCACATTAAGAACTTGCACAGGATTTATTATAAAAACTATTGATCAAAGACGAATTAATAAGTTCGAAATTTATTAATTAATAGCTTGTATAAAAATCTTAATGGATAATCAGTTTTTGAATTTTGGAAGACCTCTCATTTCTATGAGAGGTTTATTTTTTTACACATGAACAGTAGATCAACTAATAATCAATATTTCTATTTAACGGGGAAAAGACAGCGGTAAACAAATAAGGCAAATTCTTATTTAGCCTGGTTGTACTCTTTGTATCTTTAGCTGTTAATATCATGCTTGCTATCATTAGAAATATTTTTGATCGTCCAGGTGATTCTTTTTTCGAACGGATGTTTTCTTACCATACAATTCTGTTTAGCACATATTCGGCACGAAAATTCAAGGCATGCATCTGTATGCACAAAGAACTCAACTGTATCCCCAAATTGATTTTTGATTAATGAGGCCAATTCTTTTATTTCTTCATGAGACTCATTTACATTCAGATACCATGGAACGGTAAGATGGCAATCGCAATGTAACGTGCTGCCATATTTGATGATTCGTGTGTTGTGAAGGTCTATCCAGTTTTCCCTCCGGTGTTTATTGAGCGTTATTACAATCTCTTTTAACAAATTTTGATCAGCTTCATCCATAATACCGGCAATGGATGGACGAACTATTTTATACCCGGTGTATATAATAATAATTGCTACCAAACACGCCACGATGCTATCTATATAATTAAAACCTGTAAAATAGATAAGTGTTAAGCCGACTAAAATACCAATCGATGAATAGGTATCGGTAACCAAATGCTTCCCTCCTGCGATTAATTGCAATGAATTATTTTTTTTGCCCTTATTAATACAAATAGAACCGGCCACATAATTTACAATCGCAGTAAAAGCAATTATAAATATGCCGAAATTGAGTTTCGCAATAGTATGAGGATAAAAGAAACTTTGAACAGTTTTGTAAATGATAAAAAATCCGGCAATAATTACAAGGCTTCCTTCTATTCCGGCGGATAAAAATTCAACTTTCCCATGTCCATACGGGTGGTCGGCATCTCTGGGTTTTGCTGACAAATTCAAACTGAATAATCCCAAGAAACCGGCTACAATATTCACAATACTTTCCAGGGCATCAGTAAGGATAGCGAGTGATCCGGTAAGAAACCATGCGAAGATTTTTACAACAAATAAAATTATTGCGATCATCGTAATAGCCTTTTGCAGCCTGATATTTTCTGTTGTACTTATCACGTGTTTGAATCTTAATGGGTGCAAATTACTAAAAGTCATGTATGTAAATCCTTTGAGATGCACTATACAATTGCCCGGTTTCCACGTTTTTTACAAAAGAATTTTGCCTTTCAGCATATTTTTACATTGATACAAAACAGATCATTTAAATTTGCCTTATGCGCAAAACGCTTACAATACTAGCCAGTTCATTTAGGCTTACCATGCAAGAACTAATGGTAAATAAGCTTCGTACGTCGCTGTCGCTGATCGGGATTTCATTTGGCATTTTTTGCATTATAGGTGTATTGGCCACAGTGAACAGTCTTGAGACGAATATTCAAAATCAAATTAAAAGTCTTGGAACCAATACTATATTCATTGATAAATGGGAGTATAGCGGCGGTCCTGATTATCCGTGGTGGAAGTTTGTTAAACGTCCTTCACCTAAATTTGACGAGGTCAGTTTTATAAAAGCACGTAGTGAACTTGCGAGTAATGTAGCTTTTGAAATAAGCGATAATGTGAATGTTGAATATCAAAGCTTTGCTTTGCAAGGTGTGACCATGTATGGTATCAGCGAAGAAGAAAACGATATTCAACCGGTAAAAATGGAATACGGTCGTTTTATTTCAGGACCTGAATTTGCTTTTGGCAGCCCGGTGGTGATTATCGGGCATACCAATGCGGAAAATTTATTTGGTAGTGCCGATCTGGCTTTGGGTAAACAGGTGGATGTAAAGAATCATAGGGTGACGATAGTTGGTGTAATTCAAAAAATGGGAACTAGCATGATTGGTCAAGATTATGACCAATGTGTTATGACGCCCTACCGTTTTGCCAGGGGGCTAATGAATGAGCAAAACAGCAATCCTATAATCATGGTAAAAGGGAAAGCGAATGTAAGCTCTGCGGCGTTGGCTGACGAACTTGAAGGGGTGATGCGTTCGATAAGAAAACTAAGTCCCGGCGAGGATGATGACTTTGCAATAAACCAGATTGCAGGATTCAGCGATAAAGTAAGCTCTCTATTTTCAAGTATTAATATTGGTGGGTGGGCTATTGGATTATTAAGCCTTGTCGTAGGTGCGTTTGGTATCGCTAATATTATGTTTGTGACAGTAAAAGAAAGGACGCCCATCATTGGGTTAAAAAAAGCGATTGGGGCAAAAAGAAGAAGTATTCTTTCAGAATTCTTATTGGAGGCCGCTATAATCTGTATTTTGGGGGGGGCTATAGGTTTGCTACTTGTATATTTACTAACAATAATCCTGACCAATGCATTTGACTTTCCGGTATTTATTTCAGGCGGCATTCTTGGCCTGGCTATTTCTATATGTATAATTATTGGAATTGGAGCAGGTCTTATTCCGGCAATGACGGCTGCCCGCCTTGATGCCGTGGTGGCGATAAGATCAAAATAAATTCCCTTGTAAGCCAGCCGGTCTGTCCTTCGATAAGCAATTTTTTAAAATTCCTGTTTTTAGATAGATTTGCCTCTTTAAATCGTATTTCTTCAAAAAATATTTTATGATTCAATGATCACAATTCTCGCTATCGAATCGTCGTGCGATGAAACGGCTGCCTCTGTTTCCAGAGATGAACATATTTTAAGTAATATTATTTTTAGTCAAAAAGTTCATGAAAAATATGGAGGTGTAGTGCCAGAACTTGCTTCCCGGGCGCATTTGCAGGCCATTATTCCTGTTGTAAGACAGGCGTTAAACACTGCAGGCGTTGAGTTGAAAGACGTAGACGCTTTTGCGTTCACACAATCTCCTGGATTGATTGGTGCTTTATTGGTGGGTGCTGAATTTGCAAAATCTCTTGCGCTGGCATTTAATAAACCTCTGATAGCTGTTCACCACATGCAGGCGCATGTATTGGCCAATTTGATTAGACCGAAAAATGATATAAAAAAAGTTCCTGCATTTCCATTTTTGTGTCTTACGGTTAGTGGCGGCCATACCCAAATTGTTTTATGTGAATCTCCACTAAATCAAAAAGTAATCGGGCAAACACTGGACGATGCTGCCGGTGAGGCTTTTGATAAATCTGCAAAAATTCTAGGTCTGCCTTATCCCGGCGGACCCTTAATTGATAAATATGCGAAGGAAGGCGACGGTACTAAATATAAATTCCCTGAGCCAAAAATCGACGATTTGAACTTTAGTTTCAGTGGATTAAAAACCGCGTTTCTATATTTTATTCGTGATGAAAAAATGAAGAATGAAAATTTTGTAGAAGAAAATTTACCAGATATCTGCGCTTCAATTCAGTCTCGGATTGTTACCATTCTCTTGAATAAATTAAAGAAAGCAGCGCATCAAACCGGCATCAAAGAAATATGTATCGCGGGCGGTGTAAGTGCTAATCGCGGATTGCGAAATGCTTTTGAATTGACTGGAAAGGAAGAAGGGTGGAATACTTACATACCCACGTTTGAATATTGCACAGATAACGCGGGCATGATTGCTATTACGGCGTACTATAAATACCTAAATTCGGAATTTGAAGAATTGTCTGTAGTACCTTCCGCAAGGACGGCTTAGTTGCGTTGTGAATGATCAATCGTGAATCACTTTCTTGTTTTTCATTTCTTATTTTCTCTCCCAATGCCTAACACATGGTTTCAATTTAAAGAATTTAAGATCGAACAGGAAAAGTGTGACATGAAGGTATGCACGGATTCGTGTGTGTTTGGCGCATGGATAGCGGATAAAATTGAAAAGAAAGTAATAGAACCTGCCACGATTTTAGATATCGGATCCGGGACTGGATTGTTGACATTAATGATCGCTCAAAAATCAAGTGCACAAATAGATGCGGTTGAAATAAATGGTGAGGCATTTTTTCAAACCAGTGAGAATTTCAAGGGGTCAAAATATTCAGGGCGATTGCAGGCTTTTAATACAGATGTTAAAGATTGGAATAATCATAACAAATACGATCTTATTATTTCAAACCCGCCGTTCTTTGAAAACGATTTGCAATCCAACAATCAAAATAAAAATATCTCCAAACATGATGATGGATTAACTTTAAAGAGCCTTTTGCATTCTATAAAAAGTCTCTTGAAAACAGATGGATGTTTTTCTGTTTTATTACCATTCCATCGGTTAGCTTACTTCAAAGACCTGGTTGATGAAAATGGATTTTATCTAAAAGAAGAGTTGCTTGTACGACAGACACCAAAGCATTCTCATTTTCGCGGAATTTTGTTTTGCGGCACGAAAAAAGAATATGTAATTTCTAACGAGTTGGCGATAAAAGATGAGTTTGGAAACTACACGGAGGCTTTTAGTTTGCTACTGAGAGATTATTATTTGTAGTGGATTAGACCCAATAGAATGATTCTTGCGTCCGAAAGTTTGGGTTGCCCTATACTTGAACGATTGATTCTCCAAACAAATAAAAGAAAAATTGGATTATTTCTTCGCTTGCTGGCGGCATTCTATGCAATTGCTAATAAGCGATCACCAATAAGTTTGTAAAAGATATTTCCGATGCGCAGGCAAAACATCACTCTTTGCATACAATTTTACGATTTTGATTTTGAAAATCTGATTTAAATTCCTTGAAAATTATTAAGCAAAATTTATACTGAAGTTATACTGAGAGAGAATACGAAATCAGAGACAAATATGAAAAATAATTCTGAAAATACTTGCATTTTTAAAATGGTTATATAGTTTTGTATTCCCAAAGCAAGCAATACTGCTAAGGATTTCTCCAAAGATCCCCCGAAACATCAAAGCTTATATTTTCCATTCCCGTTTCCTCATTCCTTGTTTAAAGCCAAAGTCTTACTTTTTCTATTTGTCGTTTTTCGCTTAAACTCTTAAACCTAAAGGAATGAAACAATTTATCAATTTTCTGTTGGCTTTAGTATGCCTGTTCAGCTTTAAACTTTCATCAGCTCAATTAACTAGTGGTCCAAATTTATTAGGCGCCCGCGGGACTTTCAGTGTGCCTTATATTACAGTAAACAGCGCTGCAGATTCAGCTCTTCAATCTGGAAAGAATAGTTTTAGCCCTATTGGAAACGTCGGAAGTCGACTGCAAAAAAGCTCCAGAGCCAGTGGCAATATGTTTCCATGTTCAGACTATAATTATACTGCAAAAGTGAATGGTATGCAACCTGAATTTACCTATTCTATCTTAAGGGTGATGGGAGATGAAAATGGTTCTAACCCTATCCACAGCCCGATTTGGCAAGCAAAAGACCATACAGGCGATGGCGGATATTTCCTTGCTGTAAATGGCGCACCCGATATCACTAAATCTCCCATTTTTTACCAGATAAAATCAATACCTGTTCGTATCGGTACTGTTTATGAGTTTTCTGCTTGGGTAATTAATATGATGCCTCCGGGCGGAGATTCTGCTGCATCTCCCGATATTTCATTTGTAGTAAATGGCAATGATACGATTGGTAACTCTGGCCACATTGCTTATGACCGGCAGTGGCACAAAGTCGGTGGTCGATTTATTGCTACTACCTCTACAGTTGATTTAAAAGTGATCAATTCTACTTTTGTCGCCAGCGGTAATGATCTTGGACTGGATGATATTTCGATAAATGAGGTGCAATCACAAATTACAGTTGCTGGTCCGGCTTTCACAACAGAGGGCAGCACTGTTACTCCGGTATTTACAGTTACTGATCCTTCAGAAATGAATACTTATTGCAAATTGCAGGTAAGCAGAAATAGTTCGATATCTTTTAGAGATTTACAAACCGGCGCACTTACTTATACCAACGGCGTGGCAATATTTAAATATGATATTACGGATGCATCGATCGACCTTAGCCAACCAAATGCTAATGGAAACGTTTACAGGCTGGTTGTGGCGACCTCACCTGCGAACCTTGCAAGCCCGGACTATAGTATCTTTAATGATTATAATCTTGTTGTAGCTACAGAGGGACTTATGCCTGTAAAATTGGTTTCATTTAATGGTTTATACTCAAATGGGCTTGCCACGCTTAATTGGGAAACGAGCCAGGAAATTAACAACGATCATTTTGAATTATACAGGAGTCTTGATGGTAAACAATTTGACCTTGTTGCAACAATCGCGGGGGCAGGAACCAGTTTTGTTCCTAAATATTATAGCTTTCGTGATGGCATCGGCGCAAAATTAAGCGATGTTTATTATAGGCTAAAACAAGTTGACATTGATGGCAAAGCCTCTTTCTCTAATGTTGTAAGACTTTCAATTGGAGACGGCAATGAATCATTCCGGATTTACCCTAATCCTGTTATTAATGATTTCACCGCTACCTTTAGTGCTTCAAATGCAGGTGCTGCCAAGCTCTTGATAAGAAATGTAAATGGACAGACAGTGTACAGCCAAACGTTGAATATTTTGAAAGGTAATAATGCCGTCTCAGTTCAGGTTCCTCAAATAATACGCGGAATGTATTATGTGAGCGTTGTAAATGCGGAGATAAACTTCAATACAAAAATGCAGAAGCTATAACGCTGCTTTTAATAAATCCTACAACCGCTGTTAACCTGAAAGTTAACAGCGGTTTTTTTGATTCCAGTGCGTGCTGTTTTTTTTTGCAAAAAGCTTGGGAAATAAGAAAAGTGTTTCTCTTTTATTGGGGTACTGTCAACTACAAAGAGATTGAAATTTTTATAAATTATTGAACCACTATTTTTTTGTCTGATAGAAATAAAAATCTTCGTTATTTATTCGCTTACTGATGATATAATCAAAGCCCGTAAGCTTTTTACAAAGAAATTGAAATAACTTTCCGAAACATTTACATTTAAACAATAAAATCATTTTCTGCCGACAAATAAAAACAACAGTTGTGTGTATCATACTGGTTTGGATCATCACTGGGCCAATATTTCACTATCCGCATACATGGCAACTTATAATTAACACAGATAGCAGGATCATCAGCTTCCTGATGGTTTTTTAATTCAGAAAACCCGGAATAAAGATGGCGAGGCCTTTCAGATCAATTAAATGAATATTGGTAGCTGCCAACAAAGAAGTTGATAACTGGATCATTAACATCGAAGATTTAAGCGAAAATGAATTAGACTAATTGCACGATAATTACATTCACTTGGCTGAAAAAAAGGATGGAAAAAAATAAGAAAACTTCTTGTTCAATAGATGATACGCCGGGACACATAGAAAAAAAGAAAACAAACAACAGTAAATGCTTTCATTTAAGAAGAAAACACAGCCGGTAGAGCGAAAACCTCAAAAAAGCCAGTTACTCATTCTTCAGCAAACGGAAGAAGCGGCGCTTACCCAGTTGGAGCGAAATTCAAAAGGTCTCATTTTGTCCGGTATTTCTGCAGGGCTTGATATTGGATTTTCTGTGTTATTGATGTCTGTGGTCTTAGCGGCTTTCACGGGGATATTTCCTCATCCTGTAGTAAAATTTATCGTAGGCAATATGTATCCCATAGGTTTTATTTTCGTAGTACTTGGAAGATCAGAGTTGTTTACCGAGCATACCACTTTAGCCATTTTGCCTGTATTGCAGAGGCTTTCTTCCATTAAAAAATTACTGCGTCTATGGGTAATCGTTTATTTCAGTAATATTTTTGGGGGACTGATATTTGCATTGATACTCTCTTATTTTGCCAGAACGCTTCATTTCTTCCAGGCGCCCGCACTCAATGAAATTGCGGACGATTTTGTAAAATACAGTTGGTTGACAAAGTTATTAAGTGCTGCGCTAGCCGGCTGGCTTATGGGATTGCTCGCCTGGCTGGTGGCGGCTTCCAGGGAAACGATTAGCCAGATTGTGGTGATCTTTATCATCACGGGCGCCATAGGTATTGCTGGTTTGCCGCATTGTATCGTCGGCAATATAGAAGTGGCATCCTCTATGTTCACTGGGCATGTATCTTTTGACCAATACGTTTCGTTTCTTGTGCCGGTCACTTTAGGGAATATTATCGGCGGCGTATTCTTTGTCAGTATTTTGAAATTTAATCATACCATGAATAGCGGCGTGGAAAAAGAAGTGGAACTGGTGGAAGAGAAATAAAACAGCGATGCCTGATTTGAAAATCAGGCATCGCTGTTTTATCGTTAATTTGATCAGTATATATTATACATCTTCCTCAAATTCCTCATGTTCTTTCGGATTATAAGTCGCTTTTAATTCAGCTAATTTTTTCTTGCCATAAGCCGCTTTTGTGATAATCACATACAAAACCGGGACAACAAAGATTGCCAGTGACGTTGCAGCAAGCATTCCTCCAAATACAGTCCAGCCAATGGTTTTGCGAGATTCCGCTGCAGCGCCTGACGCAAAGGCTAGTGGTAAAACGCCTAAGATGAAAGCAAACGAAGTCATTAATATAGGGCGCAAGCGCAATTTGACGGCCGACATTGTTGCCTTCATCAGATCCATTCCCGCATCTACGCGTTCTTTGGCAAACTCTACAATTAATATTGCGTTTTTGGCTGCCAGCCCGATTAGTGTTATTAACCCAATTTGAGCATAAATATTATCAGTAAGGCTCGGTAAGAATGTGAGTGCAATGATAGAACCCAACGCGCCAATAGGCACTGCCAACAACACCGAAAAAGGAACTGACCAGCTTTCGTACAGGGCGGCCAGGAAAAGGAACACAAATACCAAAGAGATCGCGAAAATCATTACTGTTTTGTTGCCGGCTTTTATTTCCTCACTGCTCATTCCCGAAAATTCATATCCATAACCGGCAGGTAAATATTTTGCAGCAGCTTCCTTTAATGCATCAATGGCTTGCCCGCTGCTATAGCCATCTTTAGGAGTTCCATTTATTTCGATAGACCGGTAAATATTATAATGCGATATTGAAGTAGCGCTTTCTACTAACTTTGTGGTAATTAAGGAACTAAGGGGAATCATGTTTCCTTGCATATTACGAACATAATATTTCCCGATATCACTCAGAGATGTACGATAATTACTGTCTGCCTGGGCCACTACCCTAAAATTTCTTCCATACAAATTAAAATCGTTGACGTAGGAGCTTCCCAGCAAAGTTGACATGGTAGAAAACACGTCAGAAACCGAAACACCCAATTGCTTTGCTTTCAGCCTATCTACATCTATCTGGTAACTGGGCGTATTTGCAGTAAAAAAAGTATACGCACGGCCTATCGCAGGCATTTTATTTAATTGTGCCACAAAATCCTGAGCGACTTTGGAAAATTGTTCAATGTTGTCAGTACTGGTAGTTTGTTGTAGCTCAAATGTAAAGCCGGCTGTACGCCCGAGTCCGGGAACTGCAGGAGGCCCTATTACCAAAATCTTCGCATCTTTTATATCTGCTGTTTTCTGATAGATCTTTTGAATAACAGCATCCTGATTATGTGCCGCTCCTTTGCGCTCGTCCCAATCCTTCAAATGAATAAACATCGTTCCTACATTGGATTTATTAGAGGAACTAAGGACGTTAAACCCAGCTAAGCCACCTGCTACATTTATTTCAGAAATATTTTTTATTCTTTTCTGAATTTCTTTCATCATATCCATACTTCGGGTAGTTGATGCCCCTTCCTGCATTTCATAAGTAAGGTAAAGCCTTCCTTCATCTTCCTGCGGAATAAATCCTGTTGGCTTTGCTTTGAAGAGAAAAAATAAACCCACAAAGATTACCACAAGCAATACGATAACATAAGGCCACTTTCTGATCCAAAGCGCAACACCTCTTGAATAAGAATTGGTGGTTCTTCTAAACCAATTATTAAAAGAAAAAAAGAATCTTCCCAATAAACCCTTTTTTTCATTTTCATCTTTGGAATGTTTAAGCATCAAAGTACACAGCGCAGGCGTAAGAGAAAGTGCTACAAATGCAGAAATAATTACGGACACAGCGATGGTAATCGCAAATTGCTGGTACAATCTTCCTACAATTCCCGGAATAAACCCGACCGGAATAAATACCGCAGCCAGGATCAAAGCAATAGCAATAACAGGGGCCGAAATTTCTTTCATGGCTTTGCTTGTGGCGTCTCTCGGCGACATATTGTAATGATCAATATTATGCTGAACCGCTTCCACAACGATGATTGCGTCATCTACCACAATTCCGATAGCCAGGATAAATGCAAATAAAGTAAGGGTATTGATGGTAAAACCAAAGGGGATAAAAAATATAAATGTACCAATCAATGAAACGGGAATTGCCAAAACAGGAATTAAAGTAGCCCGCCAGTTTTGAAGAAATAAAAACACAACAATTACAACAAGGCTCAACGCTTCTAAAAGCGTAATGATCACTTCCCTCATTGATGTTTTTACTACGGAGACAGATTCTGAAGGAACATTAAAATCTATATCCTTCGGGAAGGTCTTTCTTAATTTCTCGAGTGCCTGGTTAACGCCAGCGTAAGTTGCTAAAGCGTTGGCGCCGGGTGATTGATAGATCAATAGGAATGTTGAGGGTTTGCCATCTACAAGGGCATTACTTCCATAAGAGAACTGACCCAATTGTACTCTGGCTACATCTTTAAGGTAAACTATATTTCCAGTTGCCGGGTCTGAACGGATAATGATATTCTTAAACTGTTCCGGAGTATTTATCCGGCTGTTAGTTAGTACACTGTATTCAAAACTTTGAGGATTTGCTTGTGGCACACCTCCGATAGTGCCTGGCGCTATTTCCAGGTTTTGTTCATTAATAGCTGCGGAAATATCTGAAGGTGTAAGTTTAAGTGCCGCGAGTTTTTCAGGATCTAGCCAGATACGCATTCCAAAATCACTTCCAAATACAGTAATGTCTCCTACGCCGGGAACACGCTTCAATGCGTCAACCAGGTAAATGGAAACATAATTACTAACAAATTTTGAATCATGTGTTCCGTTCGGGGAAAAAAAAGCAAGGACTTCAATGAAAGTTGGATTCTTTTTTAGCACCGTAACGCCCAATCTTTTTACTTCATCAGGTAAAGTTGGCAACGCCACATTTACCCGGTTTTGTACATCAAGAGCCGCAATATTTACATCGGTACCTATATCAAAAGTTGCGCTGATAGAACTTTGGCCGGTGGAAGTACTGCCGCTGGTGAGATAGGTCATTCCGGGCGATCCGTTAATCTGTGTTTCGAGAGGTGTCGTTGTCGTTTGCTCCACCGTTTTCGCATCGGCCCCTATAAAATTTCCACTTACTGCAACTGTTGGCGGCGATATGTCAGGATATTGAGCGATAGGAAGATTGGTTATTGAAATAATACCAACCAGCACGATAACTATTGAAATTACAATAGCTGTAACCGGGCGTTTTATAAAAGTTTCTGCGATCATTTGTTCAATAAATATTTCTAAATCCTAAATTTGCCTTCACAATTCTTTATTCATTTCTGACGGCTATTGGGACACTTTTACAACCGTTCCTTCATGTAAATTCTGAACTCCTTCCACTACAATTTTCTGTCCGGGCTTTAAACCTTCTTTTACGATAATACTATCGCCTACCGTCGTCCCTAAATCAATTTTCTGCTGATGCACTTTGGAACTATCGCCTAAAACGTAAACAGAAAATTCACCTAATTGTTCATTCACTGCAATGTGAGGAATTATGGTGGCATCTTTAGTAGCAGTATTTTTAACCCTCACAGAAGTATTCATTCCCGGTTTAAGCATGTCTTTGTCATTCGGGAAAATTAATCTAACCTTTATCGTTCCCGTTTCTGGATCTACTGCGCGATCAAGGAAATCAATCTTACCTGGATAAGGATAAATTTCCGAACCAAATGCAATGGTAAAAACCGAATCCTTTTCATTGTGTTTTTGTTGTTCCAATTCTGAAAATCGATAAATATTTTTTTGGTCTATTGTGAAATCCACTGCAATTGGATTGTTGGTTGAAACTGTATTTAAAACAGTTTGCCCCGCTACAATGGCCGTTCCTTTTTTCACCTGGGAAATTCCAATAGTTCCTGTGAAAGGAGAATAGATTTCTGCAAACTGAACGTTAGAATGTAAACTTTGTACATTGGCTTCGGATGCGGCCACTTGTTTTTTCGTGGCTTCCAACGTTGCGTTGGCGTAATCCACCTGCTGCGTTGCAATAGCATCATGCTTTGCAAGCTCGTTATACCTGTCCGCGTCTTTTTGCGCCTTTACTAAGTTGGCCTCCTGCACCTGCAGGTCAGCAACAGCCTGGCTGTAATTAGCTTTATAAATCTGCGCGTCAATGGAATAAAGATGTTGGCCTTTACTGACTTTCTGCCCATCTTTAAAATAAATTCCGGTAATATAACCGCTCACCTGGCTAGTCAGATTTATCTGATCCAGCGCGTTGATTGTTCCCGGATACTGGTCGTAATAAACAGCATTTGTTGGAATTACTTCAGCAACCGTAACCGGCACTGCTGGTGGCGGGCCCTGCTGCTTTTGTTGATTCTTATCCCCGCACGATGCTAAAAAGATAACAGTACAAACAAGGGGAATCAAATATTTGAAATATAATTTCATACTTTTTTTATTTTAATAACTTATTTTACCAAGTGTTTGCTCCACATCTATTTTACTTGACAATACCTGGTATAGCGCATTCAGGTAATTGATTTGTGCGTTCCGTAATGCTACTTCTGCGGTGATCACGTCCAAGAAGGCTTTCACGCCGCTTCGGTATTGCAACTGTATCACGTCATATACTTCATTTGCCAACGAGAGATTTTCTTTCAAACTATAATAATTATAAAGTTGACTTTTGTACGTTGACATCGCAATTTGAAATTGGGAATTAATCACGTTTTGCTGGCTTTGGATATTATTATCAACTTGTGTTATTTCCAGTTGCGCTTGTTTTACCTGTTGAATTCTTTTCCCTCCCTGGAATAGCGGCAAAGAAAGTGTGATGCCGGCAAAGGAATTTGGATAAGTGTTGTTGTATAATTTTGAAGCCTCATTGTTGAGATAATTCATGTTGTAATTTCCATACGCGTATAAATTTGGCAAATAACCCAACTTGTAGTATTGCAGGTTGTATTGTTGTAACTTTTTTTGTGTTTCTAATTGTTGTATTTCTATCCTGGATGAGTAATCAACTTGCTGGAGTGTATCCAAATAAATTTCCTGCTCCATTTTTGTTGAATCATAAGCCGGCATCAGTTCAGCCGCGTCCGGATAACCCATCAGATCTTTTAAATAAGCGGCTTTGGCAATTATAGCTTCCGCTGCAGTTCTTTGTGTTGCTTTTGAATTGTTAAGTGCAATGGTAGCCTGCATATAATCCGTTTTATCTACTATGCCAGCTTGATATTGATACGTCGCGTCTTTCAGGCTTTGAGTATTTCTTACAATGTCTTCTTCAGCTACCTTTAACTGTTGCATTGTCAGTATCAGGTTATAGAATGCTTTGCTTACTGCAACGCCCAGGTTTATTTTTTGATCACTCGTATTTTGGCTGGCAGATAACCTCACGTCATTCGCACTTTTTGAGGCAAGAAGCACATCCCTGTTGAAAATGTTCTGAGTTGCGCCAAAATCAAGTCCTGATGAATTAACGGTGCCGGAATGTATCAGGGTACCGTTGAAGTTAGCTGTTGTCAACTGAAAATTGTGCTGCAAATTATAGGAGAAATTAATCTGAGGATACCAATCAGCCAGTTTGCCTTTGATCATCGATTCAGTGATATCTTCATTAAGCTTTGCGTTATTGATGTCAGGATTATGCACCAACGCATATTGAATACAATTGTCCAGAGTAGCCACCTGAAGTAAACTGTCATTCTCCTGGGCAAAAAGAAAGGATGATACGAATATTGAAAAACAGGTTAAAAAAATTTTGTGTGCGCGGTACTTCTTCTTAATATTTGAACAGGCCATCTTCTTCTTTTACTCTTTTATTTTCAATAGAACAGGAACGTCAACGGATTTAACTCAACTAATAAAAACCTGTCCAATGAGACAAACTTTTCTTTTATTGAAGGCGTCCTGTCAATAAATTAAATAAAAATCTGCATATGAGATTTTTTGAGAGTGCAAGTTATAGATAAAAAAAATTAGTTGTTCAATGCTTAACATTAACTTTTGCCGTTCGTGTAAAATGACAAAAAATTGAGAAACACTTTCCGTGATCGGCATCACGATCAAAATACGCATCTTTCTTAAAATCCTGCTTTAGACAGACGGGTGGAATTGGAACAAGCGATCGCCGATGAAAGGGAATTACCATGTCGGCATACGCCTAGAACTATATAAAGGCCAACCAGAGGGTTTAAAATAATTCAGACTATTATCAAGATCGGTTATGAACCCTGACGAGATTTGAAATTATCAGAAGATACCTGTGAATGATACAATCCATTTTACTTAATAGTATAACGATGGACCGAATAATTAATCTCAAATTTACAGTATTAGTAAATCATCCCGTCTTGCAACAGATTTAAATTATCGGTTCAACCAATTTTTTTGTTAACTTGTAGTTTCAGAAGCAACAGGTAAAGCAATATTGGGCATCCGATTGGATATCTTCTGGATGTGTGATGAAGAAAGAGTAGATATGTTGAAATTGATGGCATTTCTTTGATTAAAAAAAAACATAAAAATGTCAAAATTAAAAATAGGAATTATTGACCTGGTAAGCAAAGGTCCTGCAACTACAATGTGGGCGCGCATCATGCACGCGAACCTGGCGAGCATCATGCCAACGGTAGTTGCAACTTGGTGCGAGCAGGAAGGCCATTCCGTACAAATGATCTGTTACACAGGCTTTGAAAATCTGGACAAAGAATTACCACGTGATGTGGATGTTGTATTTATCTGTTCTTTTACACAGGCAGCATTGCTGGCTTATGCGCTCAGTAATTATTTCAGAACTAAAGGAGCCATAACAGTTTTGGGCGGTCCACATGCACGATGCTATCCCGATGATGCTATGTTATACTTTGATTACGTGCTGGGATTTACGCACAAATCAACGATAATGGGATTGCTTGATAATTGCGTAACACAAAGCGAAGGGAAATATCTTTCAGAAAATAAGCAACCTCTCAGTCTTCCGGGCGTAAAGGAACGTTGGAAATATATTGAACCCACTTTAAAAAAAGCACCCTTAATTAAAGGCGTACCAATTATAGGAAGCTTAGGCTGTCCTTACACTTGTGCGTTTTGTATTGATTCCACCGTGCCCTACCAAAGCCTCGATTTTGAAGTGATGAAAGACGATCTTCGTTTCCTGTTAACCAAATTCAAGCGGCCGCTCGTTACATGGCATGATCCGAATTTCGGTGTAAAATTTAATGAAACGCTCGATGCCATTTCTTCTGTTGCTCATCCAAAAAGTTTTCGTTTTGTAGCAGAGAGCAGCCTTTCGATTCTTACGGAAGAACACCTCAAATCTTTTAAGCAAAATGGGTTTGAAGCCATGCTTCCAGGTATTGAATCATGGTACGACCTGGGCAACAAATCAAGAACTTCGCACATGGCAGGTGAAGAAAAAATGAATCGGGTTTCTGAACATGTAAATATGGTTTTCAAATATATCCCTTACGTTCAAACGAATTTTGTTTTAGGCCTTGATTGCGACGAGGGCGATGAACCTTTTGAACTTACCAAACGATTTGTGGATAAAACTCCCGCTGCGTTTCCAGGGTATTCGCTATTAAGTGCTTTTGGAGAAGCAGCGCCTCTGAATCTGGGATACCAAAGAGAGAACCGCGTACTTCCTTTTCCTTTTCAGTTTCTCAACAATCATCTGGCTATGAATATTAAGCCGAAAAATTATGAATGGATAGATTTTTATGATAAGGTGATTGATCTTACTTCTTATACTTTTTCCAACAAAGCAATTTACCGCCGGTTTATGGCAAACGGAGATTTTACTACAAAATGGATGAATGTGATGCGGGCCATTTCTTCCGAAGGATATGGTCGTTTAAAATTCTTCAGGCAAGTTCGTGCCAAACTTATTGAAGATAAAAACTTCAGAGATTATTTTGAAGGAGAAACAACAGAACTACCATCTTTTTATACAGATATAATTAAAGATACACTTGGCTATTGGTATCAGTGGCTTCCGAAAGGAGCAATAGAGCACGATCAGAATGCCTATCTTCATAAATCGTTGAAGAAGGTTGCTTGATTTTTAAATAATTAAGGAGTTAAGAAAAGTGAAGGAAGAAATCATAAGATGAACATTAAGAAGTTCAGAAAATTGAAGGAAGTTGCTGTGATGTCACTTGTTCTTTATTTAAAAAAACGCTTCGAATCAAAAATAGAAATACTTATTAAAAGTTCTTTTACTGTAGTTTCATTTTTTTAAGCTCTTAGCCTCCTCGAGCCCTGCAAGGGCGTAATCTGTCAACGATGGGTAAGCCTGTCGCTACACGATAAAAGTGAACTGAAGTCTAATGCCTGGCGTACCGACCGATTGCTACTTCTCCACCAACCCTTCATCAATCAAATAAGCTTCCATCCCATAAATTTTTGTAAATCCTTTTTGTTCATTGATTACCAGGTTTATGGAATTAGCCTTTGTTTCGGGGAAAGTCAAAATTCTTTTATGTCCGATGGTGGAGCCATCGATAGTCTTTATTATTTGTTGGTCTTTGTTCAATAGTTGAATGGTGAATTTTGCACAATTCTGGCCCGTCGCCAGGTTTTCTTTTAAAACAATACTATTGATCTTTTCCGGTTGGTTAAACGCGATTTCAATTGATTGTGATTCAGGAATGGTAATGCTTTCAAAAGATTCACTGTTTCCTGTATTCAATTGCTTTATCGGCATTGGGTTCTTATTGTAAACAAAATATTCTTTACTTTGGTTAGATAGGTCGTTTGAGAAATTATCTTCTCTCAATTTCTTAAAACCCGTCAGCGAAGCTGAATCGTATTGGGTGATTAAACCTCTTCTGTCCGGAGGCACATTCAAAATTAAATTGGCACCGCGCCCAACGCTTTTCAAATAAATTTCAAAAAGTTGCTTTGGAGTTTTCACCAACGAGTCTTCTTCTTTATGATAAAACCATCCCGGCCTGATGCTGACGTCACATTCCGCAGGAATCCAGTTTTGTCCATACATGTTGCCTTGGTTTAACATGTCTGTTGGCGGTGCGCCTGCGCCCGGTGAAAATCCTGCAGTGTTTAATAAATCCCAATTGGTTTTTCCAGCAAACCCTTTTTCATTGCCGCACCAGCGCACGTCCGGACCTATGTCGCTGAAAATAACCGTTTGAGGAGAAAGTTCTCTCACCACTTTTGTAAACCTTGCAAAATCATAAACTTGTTTCTTTCCGTTGGGGCCTTCGCCATTCGCGCCATCCCACCACAATTCCCAAATCGGTCCATAGTTGGTAAATATTTCTTTGAGCATATTTACGAAAACATCATTGTATGCGGGTGTTCCATAAGCGGGATGATTTTTATCCCATGGAGAAAGATAGACCCCGAACTTTAAACCATATTTTTTGCACGCCTCCGATAATTCTTTCAACACATCGCCTTTACCATTTTTCCATGAACTTTCTCTGACTGTATGAGTAGAATATTTACTTGGCCACAGGCAAAATCCATCATGGTGCTTGGCAGTGATCATTATTCCTTTGGCTCCCGCAGCTTTCGCGATCCGGCACCATTGGTCACAATCCATATCTTTTGGATCAAAAACTTCCGCATTCTCCGTGCCTTTTCCCCATTCCAAATCGGTAAAAGTATTCGGCCCAAAATGCGCGAAAAAATAATATTCCATATCCTGCCAGGCAAGCTGGGATTGTGTAGGTACGGGCTTTGTGACCCCATTATATTGGGAAAAGCCTTTTTGAAATAAAAAGATGAAAGCTATAAATAATATTGAATATTTTTTCATGCAATTGATTTTTGAGAGAAAATTTTCTGAAAGGTATTTTATAAAAGCAAATCTACTTTTAATAAAAGTAGGGTATTGAAAAAAAGAATAAAAAGTGATAAATAATGAGGAGACATTTAATTGAGAATATTTGTTTTATTTGTTAGGGTTATTAACCCTCCTATTTTTTTGAAAGAGAATTGAAAATGATGAAAACATTCACATATTTTTGGATAAGCAATAAAATTACATAATCACAAAAGACGGCGGATATCTATATATTAAAGGGATAAAAGATATGGTATTTGATTTTTACTCATACATACACTTTGTTTTTGTGGGATTCATCGCTCTTTTTCCGGTTGTGAATCCATTGGGGTCAGCGTTTATTGTAAGCCCATATTTTTCTAAATTGTCTAACCAGGAAAGAAGGAATGCAGTTAAAAAAATTGCGTTTTACGTATTCATTATGTGCTTTATCGTCTTATTGAGCGGACGCTGGATTTTAGCATTGTTTGGCATATCGGTTCCAATTATCCAATTGGCCGGTGGAATTATGATTTGTAAAATTGGATGGGATTTTCTTTCTCCTCCAAAAGCGGATAAAGCAGTTAATCCAGTTGACGGGGATGAGGATTTAAATCCGGAAGCAAGTGTTGACAGTAAATTATTTTTTCCGATTACCTTTCCGATTACTGCCGGAGCGGGCACTATAGCCGTGCTCATTACTTTAAGTGCACAGGCTTCCAGAACGAGTTTTTCTAAATGGCTAATCGATACAAGTTCGATCATTCTCGCGGTAATTGGAATATGTATCCTTGTCTTTATTTGTTATGTAAACGCAAATCGGCTTATTAATTATTTAGGATCGCATCGCGAAAAAATAGTGAATAGCATTATGGCTTTCCTGATTTTTTGTGTGGGCCTGCAAATTGCAGTTGATGGAATCACTCAATTGGTTAAATAGTGTAAAAGATTAAAACGAAAAACCAGCTTGCTGTATCATTTTTATTTTGATATTGCCGGCAGAAATTTACACCTGCTTCTGGTTGAAGCTTCTGACGTAAATATGGATTCGCCATAGCAAAGCAAGAAATAATCATGATTTCTATTTTTGATTTTATCGGGAAAGTACATGATAAATCAACGCAATCGGTTGCCTATAGTTTTTTGGATTGAATTGTTTAAGTTTAACATTCAAGTTGGTTTGTTTTTCAAAAGCTATTTCAAACTATGAAGAAGATTCTTTTATTATTCTTATTGACATCTTTTATAAACTTTTCTTTTGCCCAGCAAAAACATACGTTTGAAGTAAAAGGTGGAAATTTTTTATATGACGGAAAACCGATACAGATCCATTCCGGCGAAATGCATTTTTCCCGGGTGCCAAAAGCTTATTGGCGCCAGCGTTTGCAGATGATGAAAGCCATGGGATTGAATACCGTTGCAACCTATGTTTTTTGGAATTATCATGAGACTTCACCAGGTGTTTGGGATTTTAAAAGTGACAGCAGAAATATCGCCGAGTTTATAAAAATAGCTGGCGAAGAGGGAATGATGGTGATTTTGCGCCCCGGTCCTTATGCTTGTGCTGAGTGGGAATTTGGCGGCTACCCATGGTGGTTACAGAAAGAAAAATCATTGGTGATACGTTCATTTAATCAACCTTTTTTAGATTCCTGCAAAACGTATATAGATCATTTGGCGGCACAAGTAAAGGATTTGCAGATTACACATGGTGGCCCGGTCATAATGGTTCAGGCTGAAAATGAATTTGGCTCTTATGTAGCCCAGAGAAAAGATATTTCCTTGGAAGACCATAGAAAATATAGCGCTGCCATTAAACAACAGTTAATTGATGCCGGATTCGATGTCCCCCTCTTTACTTCTGACGGGGCCTGGTTGTTTAATGGGGGTACTATTGCAGGGGCATTACCTGCGGCAAACGGAGAAGACAATATTGATAATTTGAAAAAGGTAGTGAATGAATATCACAATGGGAAAGGCCCCTATATGGTTGCGGAATTTTACCCCGGTTGGCTCGATCATTGGGCAGAACCATTTCAAAGAGTATCCACCGAACGCGTGGTGGCACAGACGGAGAAATATTTAAAAGCAGGCGTTTCGTTTAATTTTTACATGGTTCACGGCGGCACTAATTTTGTTGCCTTTACAAGCGGCGCTAATTATGATAAGAACCACGATATACAACCGGACATTACCAGTTATGATTACGATGCGCCAATAAGCGAAGCAGGCTGGGCTACACCAAAATACCTGGCGCTTCGAAAGTTATTTCAAGAAAATGTTTCTTATGAAATTCCCCCCATACCGTCGCCAATTCCGGTTATTGAAATTCCTTCTATTAAATTAAATAAAGCTGTTGATCTTTTTGCCATAAAAGAAAAAATGAAACCGGTGATAAGTGATACGCCACAAACGTTTGAAGACTTAAACCAGGGATATGGATATGTTTTATATAGCAAAAGTTTTACGCAGCCTGTAGACGGCAAGCTGGAAATTAAAGGACTGAGAGATTATGCACTTGTGTATGTAAACGGGGAGAAAGTTGGTGAACTGAACCGTAACAAGAACGCATATTCATGCGATATTGATATTCCTTTCAACGCAACGCTGGACATCTTTGTAGAAAATATGGGACGCATTAATTACGGCGCAGAAATTATTCACAACCTTAAAGGAATTGTAAGCCCTATAATAATCAACGGTAATGAAATCACGGGCAACTGGAATATGTATCAATTCCCGATGGATCACGAACCCGACTTAAAAGCATATCCTAATAAATACAAAAAGAATCAACCGGTAGTTTATGAAGGAACTTTTAACCTTTCAAAAACCGGCGATACTTTTTTGGATATGAGCAAATGGGGTAAAGGAATTGTTTTTGTAAATGGCCATAACCTTGGACGTTACTGGAATGTAGGGCCACAACAAACATTATATCTACCAGGTTGCTGGTTGATTAAAGGGAAAAATAAGATTACCGTTTTTGAGCAAATCAATATGGGTGAGCAAAAGGAAATTCACGGCATCAAAACGCCGATTCTTGATGTGTTGAGGTAGACACAAGTTGTGAACTGTCCCAATGCTGTATTCACACAGCGTGTAATGTAAAGCGATATTTTACTGGTAAGGTTAGTAACTTGTAATCACTGATCCGGGAGTTTGACGCCGCTTGGCTAATCAGCTAATTAACTAATTTTGCGTAATGGAATCTATTTCACAAGACACAAAAAATATCCTGGGTTTGAAATTAGTGACAGATCCTCGTTGGGTTGATCTTGCTTCAATTTCGATAGAAGATATTTTAACTGACCATGCCTGGTGCGAACAAAAAGCTGCATCAACCTGCATCTCGCTCATATCGAAATATAACGATAAAGAAAAACTTGTTGATGAACTAATGCCGATTGTTACTGAAGAATGGGGACATTTTCGACAGGTAATAACAGAGTTGCGTAAACGAAATTTCCCATTAGGGAAACAGCGGAAAGATGTTTATGTGAATAAATTACTGGAATTTCAAAAGAAAGGCGGTAGTCCTGAAGAACGATTCCTCGATCATTTGTTAACCATGGCTTTGATAGAAGCCCGTAGTTGTGAGCGTTTTAAGCGCTTGAGTGAAGGGCTTGCAGATGATTACTTAAGAAAGTTCTATCGGAGATTTATGGAAAGCGAAGCAGGTCATTATACCTTGTTTATCAATCTTGCAGATACTTACCTGCCTAAAGATAGTGTCAGAAAAAGATGGAAAGAATGGATCGCGTATGAAACGAATTTGATGCAAAGTATGGAAGTTCGGGGAGACAGAATTCATTGATTAACTAAGATCCGCTTATTTATTTTTAATAAACTTATTGGATCTCATCAATGTTCTTTTCGAATCCAGTGGTGTCCAACTGATCAATTCTTCTAGTCGTTTGATAATTATACAATGAAGGCATATTGTGGCTTGCTGCCTGAACAATTCCTTGTCTGTTGATAAATAAGGTTAGCGGAAATATCGTTACGAGATTGTCGCAATATTCCTGTGCTCCGGAGATTGGTGTGAAATTGAAGGGATGCTTTTTTAGAAACTCCGTAACGGTTTTGTTTTCAAAAGTGATTGATAAAAATACCACATCTGAATTTTTATATTTTTCTTTCAACTGATTTAAGGCAGGCATTTCTTCAATGCAAGGCACGCATGCCGTAAACCAAAAATTAATCACAATAGGTTTTCCTTTTAATCCCTCAAGGCTGACCGTGTTGCCGTTGATATCTTTAAAATTGAAGTCGGGGAGAGGACGACCAACAAATGGTTGATCATTTTTATCCGCGGGTTCTGGGTCTAATAAAAGTTTGAAATCATAGATTAAAGAATCTCCTTTTTGCTCAACGTCGATTGTCCTGGGGACCAAACTGTATCTTTTGTTTGATCTTAAAACGATAAAAGAATCCAATTGATGACGATTCCATAAAGGTCCATTCTGAGTTTTGAAATAAACTAAATGGGAAGAAAGATTTTCTTTTTGTTGGGCATTTGATTTCTCAGAAAAAAGGCAGACGAACACAATAAAAACTTTCAGAAAAGCGTGATAACCATTTAGTTTCATTGTGTCATGTATTTAGAAGTCAATCAGCAAGTGCCTTTTGAATTCTTTCGGAATATTTTCTATTGAATCTTCTGAAATACTCTGCTCCAGCGTATTCCATTGTTTCCGTAACTAAACCAAATCAGAGAGGCCTTGCCGACAACATGATCTTCGGGAACGTAGCCCCAATAGCGACTGTCCAGTGAGTTGTGGCGGTTGTCACCCATCATCCAATAATAATTCATCTTGAAAGTATAGGTGGTGGCAGGTTTATCATCGATAAAATATTGTCCGTTTTTTTCTTCGAATTTGTTGGCTTCATAAGTAACGATACATCTTTTGTAGCGTCTTAAGTTTTCCGGATTTAATGTTATAGATGCACCCTTTTTAGGAATCCAGATAGGTCCGTAATCATCTACAGTCCAGCCATTGTCAGCTTCATAAGGAAACAAATAAATTCCTTTATCATAATCCTGTAGCGGTGCCGGTTGTATATCTTTCACATTCGGAAGCATCTTGAGTTCGAGCTTTTCAGCATCGCTGAGTCCGATAATATAAGAATTGGAGTTGAGCATTCTTACCTGGTTCTTGTTTGGGTCTTCCGTATCCTGGATGCCAATGTCATTCAATTTATCAGGGTCTAGAGGGCCCGCAGTTGTAACAAGATAATTGAATTCATGAAACTCAGGTGATGGCTGCGCTACTCCGTTTATAAATACTATCCTGTTTTTAATTTGCAAAGTATCGCCCGCGATCGCTACACATCTTTTAATGAAAAATTCTCTCTTATCCACAGGCCGCGTTTTTATTTCATCAGCATATTGAGCCAAAACTCTTTGCCGTGCTTCCTGTTCTGAAACATGATCCGCCATCATTCTTCCCTGTATTTCCTGGTAGTAAGTTACCTGTGAGCCGTGGTTGGCATCGTCTATCAATGTGTCATTTACAGGGAAATTGAAAACAACCACATCCTTTCTTTTTACCGGCTTGGCGAACCAGCGCGTGTAGGGGATTTCAATCCAGGTCACATAAGATTTTGTGTCGGTACCTAAAATTGTATGCGACATAAAAGGCAGCGCCAGCGGAGTTTCCGGAATGCGCGGACCATAAGCAAATTTATTTACAAATAGGAAATCATTAACCAAAAGTGTTTTTTCCATTGATGGTGTCGGGATGGTATAGGCTTCGAAAACAAACGTGCGAATCAGCGTTGCTGCCACAATAGCAAAAACCGCGGCGTCTATCCATTCACGTATCGCTCCTTTTTTATAATTTTTTACTACTGCCACACCCGCATAC
Source organism: Hanamia sp. (assembly GCA_036509585.1). GTDB lineage: Bacteria > Bacteroidota > Bacteroidia > Chitinophagales > Chitinophagaceae > Ginsengibacter. The sequence continues at coordinate 26,510 of DATCFI010000200.1, forward strand.
CTTTCCTGGTCAGAAAAACCCAAATAAGGGAAATAAATAAAAGGAAAAAATACGGTAAGAAAATGATGCCATAGTCCGAACCGACCAAAATGTTCTGTAAATTTTATCATGATCCATATCGTAATAAACTGTCCTGCGATAGGAATGAACTGAAGAAAGAACCAGATTCTTTTGAGCTGCATTTTTTCTACCATGCACCAGGTGTTGTAATATGGGATCAGTGCCTTCCACTGCTTAATACCTGCTTTTTTAAACATCCCGTACAACCCGATAAAAACGGCGATGGTAGCAATAATAAATAAAAGTAAACCTACACTCATGCGTTAATTTTTTTTAGCGGAAACAAAAGTAGCATATTAAAGCCCTTATTCTAAAAATGTATAAAAATTGTTATCATTAGTTTAACAAAGCCATTTTTAATGTTTTACACAATGTGCTTTTCGAGTAGTTTTTCGTAAGATAAATCAAATAGAAAAACATGTTTTTTGTTTGATTACTGCCAGAGGTGGATAAGAGTAATAGAACGCCTTAGACAATTATAAAATTTTCTTTAAAATACCAGTTACTTCATCTGCATTATTCATTGGCAGCAGGTGGCCACCGCCTTTGATTACATAATCCACCTTTACATACCTAATGGGAAAGATATGATCCTTTGTTCCATGTATATTCACCAGGTTTGGCGGTATCCATTGATTTTTCCAATTAACTATTTCATTCATTGCCCAGTTGCTGTATTGAAGATTCAGGTTGTGGCGATACTCCCTTAATAATTCTTTCTCTTCTTTGGTTTCCACGCCGAGATTATAATTTTCTATCGGTTCGAGGATAGGGTAGGGCTTCATGGGGATGAGCCGGTTCAGGCGTAATGTTCCCGCAATTCTCATGTATAAGGGCAACTCGTGGCGGGCACTTATACTCGACAGTAAAATGACTTTTTCTACAGAAATTAATTTAGCAATCTCGATACTCATCATGCCACCGAAAGACAACCCAATTAAAATCGGGTTAGGATGCATAATGTCTTCGTTCATTCGTGCTGCGTAAGATACAATAGTTTCACGCTTTTCTGGAATTTTCCATGGAAGAAAATGAACGTCATTTTCTCCAAAATCGAGTTTTGAAAAAACACGTTCATCTGCTCCGAAACCACTTATGCAATAAATGTGTTTCATAATAGAAGTCTGTTCCGATAGAAAAAATTATAACGCAAATTATCTTGTTTTAGGAAGTACATAACTTTCTACATCATCAACAGTAATAGTTTTGCCCGAGAGTATAACCAATCTTTCTACTACATTTCTAAGTTCGCGTACATTCCCGGTCCATTGATATTTTTGTAAGAGGTCAATTGCCTTTTTATCGATAGTCTTTTTGGCTTGTCCATAATCGGTTGCTACATCCTGCAAAAAGCGGTCAATAAGCAATGGTATATCTGATGATCTTTCATTTAATGTAGGGACGTGTAAAATAATCACACCAAGTCGATGATACAAATCAAGCCTGAAATTTTTATTTTCAACTTCCTGCAGCAGATTTTTATTCGTCGCTGCTATCACTCTTACATCTACATTAATATCCCTATCAGCGCCAACCCTGGTGATTTTTCCTTCCTGGAGTGCGCGCAAAACTTTTGCCTGCGCGCTCAGGCTCATGTCGCCAATTTCATCAAGAAACAATGTGCCGCCACTTGCCTGTTCAAATTTGCCAATGCGTTGTTTTACGGCTGAGGTGAAACTTCCTTTCTCATGGCCAAACAATTCGCTTTCTATTAATTCGCCCGGAATGGCGGCACAGTTCACCTCCACAATAGGAGCTGACGAGCGCGCACTTTTTTCATGTATCCATCTTGCCACTAATTCTTTTCCTGAGCCATTTTCTCCGGTGATGAGAACCCGTGCATCTGTTGGCGCAATTTTCTCAATGGTTTCTTTTATTTTTACGATCGGTGCAGATTCGCCTATTATTTCCTGCACTTTGCTCACTTTGCGTTTCAGTACTCTTGTTTCAGCTACCAATGTAGTTTTATCCATTGCATTGCGCAATGTAATCAGTAGTCTGTTGAGGTCTGGCGGCTTTGAGATATAATCGAAAGCGCCCATTTTAACGGCTTCCACTGCAGTTTCAATATTGCCGTGTCCGCTGATAATAATAATGGGGACTTCGCTGTTTATTTGTTTCGCTTTTTCCAGGAATTCCAAACCATCTAATTTGGGCATTTTAATATCACAAAGGATAAGGTCATAATTCTTTTCTTTGAATTTTCTGAGGCCTTCTTCTCCATCGGCAGCCTCATCTATTTTATAACCTTCGAATCCCAAAATTTCCGTCAGTGTTTTCCTGATCGATTTTTCATCATCAATGATAAGAATGGAAGGCATGTGTTAATTGGTTTAATCTTATTGCAAAATAGGAAATCTCAATATTTATTTGTTTACGGGATTGTTAATTATCTACACATTGGCAAATTAGCCGATAATCGTCAATCCTCCATCATTAGGTAGGCTTTAATAAATCCATCCAGTTCGCCATCCATTACCGGGCCAACATTGCCAACTTCATAATCCGTACGATGATCTTTGATCATTTTATAAGGATGAAAAACATAGCTTCGTATCTGGCTTCCCCATTCGATCTTCTTTTTTGAAGCGTTATTGATATCTAATTTCTCCTGCCGCTTTCTCATTTCTTCTTCATAAAGCCGACTTTTGAGCATGGACATTGCTTTTTCCCTGTTTTCTCCCTGCGTACGTGCCTGCTGGCATTCTACTATTATTCCGGATGGTTTGTGTGTCAGCCTCACCGCCGTTTCTACTTTATTTACGTTTTGCCCGCCGCTGCCGCCACTTCTGAAAAAAGCCCACTCCACATCAGCAGGGCTTACTTTTATTTCAATGGAATCATCAATTAACGGATATACATACACGCTGGCAAAACTGGTATGCCTTCGCGCGTTACTGTCAAACGGCGAAATACGCACAAGCCTGTGAACGCCACTCTCCGCCTTTAAAAATCCATAGGCAAAGGCACCATCGAATTGTAAAGTCGCGCTTTTTATTCCTGCGGCGTCTCCATCCTGGAAATCAAGTTCCGTTACGCTCCATCCCTGTTTTTCGCCATACATGCGATACATACGCAACAGCATCTCAGCCCAGTCCTGGCTTTCCGTGCCGCCTGCGCCACTATTGATCTGCAGAATAGCAGGCATTTCGTCTTCGGGCTTGTTCAGCGTGCTCTTAAATTCAGCCTCTTCTGTTGCTTTTACAGTGGCGTCGTAGGCTTCCTTTACTTCTTCTTCGGTTGCTTCTCCTTCTTTCCAAAAATCAAACAGAACTGAAAAATCTTCCAATTTTGTTTTCACATCGTTGTACAAATTAAGCCAGTATTCGTCCAGCTTAATTGATTTTAAAATGGAAGTTGCGCGCGTGCTGTCGTCCCAGAAACCAGGGGAAAGAGATAATTGTTTGTCGTTATTTATTTTCTGTTCACGGTTCTCGACGTCAAAGAAACCTCCTCAAGACCGATAGGCGGTCTTTTAAATCTTTAAGTAATTCAATAGTCATAGGCGCAAATATAATAATGATACGGTAATATCGACGCAATGAAAAGAATCCAATGCTTTTGGATTTGCCTTTTAAAAAGAATTGATCAACTAGGTGTCATCACAGTGCAAATCGAGCTGAGATCCAATTTTAAAGAAAAGGACATGAAATCTTGGGAGTTTATTGTGTGCCGCTGTGAAAACTTAACCTTTCAGAAACAATTTTGAGCTCCTTGCCAGTCGTTTTTCTGACCAAAAAAAAATACCTTTAATTAGTTAATGGAACTTATGAAGAAAATTATTCCTACGGTCTCAATTTTATTCGTTTTTATATCAGGGTATTGTCTAAGCGACACTTATCCAATTAAAAAAGAGACCTTATTTTCGCCTACGATAATTGAAACGCCGGTAAAAAAGATTGTAAAAAAAATAGCAAAGGCAAACGTTTTTGTTGTGACGCCTCTAAATAGTTCAAATATTTCTGAGCAGGAGCTTAATTACCAGGAGTTACTTAAAGCTGCATCAATTGAGGAACTAACTCAGTTAGCTGCGCAGGATAAAAATGCTGTCGTAAGGTTGTATGCTTTCAGGGCTTTAATGGAGAGTGTGAAAGATGCTCCACCATACATTTTTGCACAGTTTATGGATGACACTACGCCCATTAATGTAATCGACGGAAAGAGGTCTGAAACGAAACCTCTCAATACAATATCAAACGGATTTTTGTATTAATTTAAAAAGATAAACCAAATGAATCTTGTTACTTTTTTTGAAAATGATCTGGATAAATTGACTTCTGAGATTTCTTTATTTAAGGATGAAGCATCTGTTTGGGAAATAAAAGAAGGTATCACTAATTCTGCCGGCAATCTTACGTTGCACCTTCTTGGTAACCTGAATCATTTTATAGGAAAAACATTGGGGAATAACGGTTATGTGCGAAACCGTGATGAGGAATTTTCACTAAAAAACATACCGCGTGAAAAAATAATTTCAGATATTTCTGATTTGAAAGAAACTATTAAAAATACTTTATCAAAATTATCGGCGGAAGAATTACAAAAAGATTTTCCAATAAAAATCAGGGAAGAAGTGTACACCACACAAAATATGCTGATTTATTTATTATCCCACTTAAATTATCATCTGGGGCAGGTAAATTATTTAAGGAGGATGATTTAGATTGCGGACGACCGACGACCGATCACGACAACCAAAATCTTCCATGCGTTTTACAAAAATTTCAATAACAGGATATAAAAATTATCAATCAAGAACATTTGATTTTACCGAACGAATTGTAGGTATCTCTGGAATGAATGGAAAGGGAAAAACGAACTTGTTGGACGCCATCAATTATCTCTGCTTTACCAAAAGCTATTTTTCTAAAACAGACGCGCTAAATATTCATTTTGGAAATGAAGGGTTCAGGCTCGAAGGAGAATTAGAAAATGAAAAAGAAGGCAACAATCTACAGAAAATTGTTTGTATTTATCGCGCTGCGCAGAAAAAAGAATTCTACCTGGATGATGTTGCTTATGAAAAATTTTCGCATCACATAGGAAAATTTCCTTGTGTGATAATAGCGCCGGACGATATCGAAATGATAACCGGAGGTAGCGAAGAAAGAAGAAAATTTATTGATACACTATTAAGCCAGTTAGATGCCGAATACCTTCAGCAGCTGATCACTTATAACAAAGTGTTAGCCCAACGAAATAGTTTTTTGAAAAACGAAGCGCAAAAAGGCAGGTTTGACTTGGTGTTACTTGAAACGTTTGATCAGCAATTGATTCTTCCGGGGAATTACGTTCATCAGGTAAGAAAGAAATTCTCACGGGAATTATTTGCATTGATACAGGAATTTTATAAAAGCATCTCTGGCAATAACGAAGTGGTATCTATCGAGTACGACAGTATGTTAAATGAAAATCGTTTTGAAGAACTGTTGATCGCCTCAAGACAAAAGGATAGGCTTACACAGAGAACCAACATAGGAACGCATAAGGATGATCTTGTTTTTTTATTGCATGAAAATATTTTTAAAACTATCGCTTCGCAGGGCCAAAGAAAGAGCTTATTGTTTGCCTGCAAACTTGCGGAATTTGAAATTCTTAAAAAGGAAAAAAAATTCCCACCTGTATTGCTTTTGGATGATGTGTTTGAAAAGCTAGATGAAAACAGAATCGGAAATCTATTGAAATATGTATGCAAAGAAAATAACGGCCAGGTTTTTATCACAGATACACATTTAGAAAGGCTACGGATTTCTCTTTCCCAATTTGGAAATTTGGTTCAGTTGATAGAATTGACATAACGCGTGCAGTAAAACAACAAATTCCCTCATTTTTTATTTTTCTTCTTCAAATTGGTCAGTCGACCGTTTGTTATTACGATGATCAACGGTAATTTTAAAAACAATTCAATAATAGCGCAATTCAACAATCTTAAAAAGATACCTTTACCAAATGGAAGTAACTATCGGTGAAGCATTAAAAGAATTCTTAAAAAAAAGCAGGCTGAAAAGCGGAGTGCAGGCTTTGCAAATTAAGGACGTGTGGGAAGAAATAATGGGGCATACCATTGCGCGATACACTGATAAAATTGAAATTATTAATTCCACTTTATTCATTCATACATCCGTAGCTCCTTTAAAGAACGAACTACTTTATCAGAAAGCAAAAATTATAGAAAGAGTAAATGAATCCCTCGGTGAAAATGTAATAAAAGATGTAGTAGTAAAATAATGCCGAAGCGTTAAATCTATGTGAGAATCTCATAATGGCAAATCATTCCCATATCTTTTTAGTAAATTCGAAGCATTCGCAATAATGCAATGTCTTGGTTTTCCTGGACAATTTTTCGTCCTTTCAATCCTTATCGGTATTGATGAATTTTATTTTATATGAGATATTTTATTTTATTTTTTACATTCACTTTTTTTTCAAATTTTTTATTTGCACAAGTTGACCGGGAACCAATTCCGGAAACGGATGTAAAACTGGTACATACAAAATCAGGCAATCTGATATTTGGCAGAATAACAGACATACAAACAAATAAGGGCATAGAGGCTGCATCAATCCAGTTATATCAAAAAGTCATCGAGCCCATCAGCGAACAGCCACAAGATTCTTTGATCGGAGCCATGTTGAGCAAGCCGAATGGCGATTTTTCTTTTGAGAAAATTTCTTTAAATGGAAGTTTTGAAGTTAAGGTTTCAGCCATTGGATACGCCCCTTATTCGAAGGTGTTTAAATTTTCAGCTGTGGAAAATAAAGACTCCGTTGCTAATGTGCAAAAGGATCTGGGCAATATCATTATGAACAGGGAGCATGAAAAATTAGCAGCTGTAACTATTGTTGCTGAAAGACCTGCTATGAGTTTGGGAATCGATAAAAGAATTTTTGATGTAGATAAAAGCATTACTTCAAAAGGTGGGACGGCCATAGATGTGATGAAAAATATTCCGTCAGTTTCTGTAGATGTAGATGGAAATATTGAAATGAGAAATTCAAGTCCGACCATTTTTATAGATGGCCGGCCAACGATCCTGACGCTAGACCAGATCGCATCGGATGATATTGACAGAATTGAAATTATTACTAATCCTTCGGCAAAGTATGACGCGTCAAGCACCGGTGGTATTATTAATATTATTCTTAAAAAGAATAAACGAAATGGGCTCAATGGAATCGCATCATTAACGGCGGGGACGCCCAAGAGATATTCGGGCAATGCCAATTTGAATTTACGCCAGGGGAAATTTAATTTTTTTGTAAACGGGCAATACAGCTATTCCGATGAAGATTCAAAAGCAAACAGTTCAAGAGAAAATAAAAATAACGGTGTAATAACCGATTATTTTAATCAGAATACGAATAATGAACGTGAACGAAAATTTAGCTCCATCAGATTTGGTGCCGATTATTTTCTTGATAACAGGAATACGATTACGTTATCGCAAGGCTTTGTGAGCGGCCGTTTTGAAACAGATCAATACCAGGAACAACAATATGCCGATAGTAATAAAGTGTTAGTGAAAAATGGAAAGCGCATCGCGGACCAGGGGTTTCAATTTACCAAAAACAATACCCAATTATTATATACGCATAAATTTCCCAAAGACGGCGAGACGCTGGATGTGACCGTCAACGCCAACTATGGAAACGTAAAAAATAATGCAACAATTCTGAATACATTCTACAATCCCGATGGCACTCAGATTGGTGATTTGAGTCAGGTACGCAACGATGGAGCTAACGATAACAACCAGCTAACCGCAAAAGTTGACTATGTGAATCCGCTTGGAGAAAATAGAAAATTAGAAGCAGGCCTGCGGAGTTTTACAAATAACTATGAAAGTTATTTCAACTCATTCTCTGTAAATGGTAATACAGAAACGAAGCTGCCTTTAAGCAACAATTATAAATACACAGAAAATATACAGGCTGCATATGTTACTTATACAGGCATGGCAAAAAATATTGGCTACCAGGTTGGGCTTAGGGGTGAATATTCAAAATTAGCCGGGACACTTATTGACAGTTCAAAAAAATTTGGCTACGAATATCCTTCGTCATTAAAAAATATCTGGGATGTACTTTTTCCAAGTCTCTACCTTTCCAGGAAAATAGGCGAAAGCGATGAAATTCAACTGAATTATGCAAGAAAGATACGAAGGCCGGATTTTTGGCAGTTAAACCCATTTTTTGATATCAATGATCCATTGAATATACAGGTAGGTAATCCGAGGTTAAAACCAGAGTTTACCAATTCATTAGAATTTAATTACAGCAAGAATTTCAAAAATAATAGTAATTTCCTTGGAACCATTTATTACAGGAATACGCTGGGAGATATTACCCGCTATAGTGATACGATCAGTGCCGATCAGTACCAGCATTTACAAAATGCGGGGGTAGATCCTAACGCTATCGTAAATACATTCATTAACGCAAATAATATGAACCAGGCTGGAGTTGAGCTTACACTTCAGCAAAAACTGGCAAAAGATTTTACAATATCGCCTTCAGTTAATCTGGGTTATAGGCGTGTAAATGCAGGTGCCGATTCAATGAACCTAAGCAATGAAGGATTTAACTGGAGTGGAAAATTTAATGTAGATTATAAAATAAATACAAAGAATGAATTGTCCGTTTTTAATAAACTCGCATTTCAATTCAGGGCCGCATACCATTCGCCCAGGGTAATACCGCAAGGAAAAAGGCTCGAACGGTTTGAAGCCGATTTCGCTATGCGAAAAGATTTATTTAAAGGCAATAAGGGTACGATTACCTTTAGCGTGAATGATATTTTTAATTCGCAGGGCTATGGCGTTATCTACGATACCAAAACTTTTTATCAGGAAGCATATAGCCGATGGAGCGTAAGGAATTTCCGGCTTACGTTTAGCTACAAATTTGGCGATGCTGATTTTTCGTTATTCAAAAAAAATAATAGTAATAAAGACGACGATAATGGATAGACGTAATTTGACTGGACCTTACCCTAATTCATCAGTTTTACCTGCATGGAATGGAGTTGGGTCTATAGAGAGATCTTTTTCCATTGATTCCGGCGCCTTGGCTGTGTTGTGCGGATATATCGTGTAAGAATTGGGTCAGTTTGTTTGCCTGCTGATTCATTCTTATAAAGAAGGGTTTGTTCCCTTAAACTCAGATTTTGTTTCGGCTGCATTTTTTTTGGTAGATTCCTAGGCTGCCAACCGTCCGTTAATTACTCCATTGGTTTTTGCATCTTTTACATACAAGCCCTGTCATTGTTTTTTCGGAGGCATCCACCTATTTCTTATTGTTGATAAATGCTGATCAAATAAGAGAAAGCCGCAATATAAATTCCTGCTCCGTCAAAATGGGATCGGTATTTATAATTTTAATGGGGTTTATTCATTTAGATATTTTGTTAATAAACTACAAAAAAGCAATTTTTCTTAAACTTCCGACTATAATTCGCGTCTTTGTATTGGTAATTTGCGATTAATTTATTTAACAAAAAAAATTAAAATGCTTATTCGCAAATATCTAAATTTGGTAAATGATTTTGAATCTTAAAATAAGTTTATGAAAAAGATAATTAGATTGTTCTTTCTAAGTGCTTTAACTGCGGGAATTTTTAGTTCTGTTCAGGCACAGAGAGGCCGTGATTCAAGAGGAGGCGGAGGCGGGAATACCCAGTTTTCCAGAAGTTCTTCTCCATCCAGAAGTTTCTCAGCGCCGCAAAGAAGCATGTCTCAGAGATCAGCTCCTCAAAGAAGTTTCGATCAAAGGCAGCAAAGGGTAAGTCCTCAAAGGTCTACTCCCGAAAGAGCAGTCACTAACAACAGAAACGGTTTTACCCCAAACAATGCTAATGTTAACCGTAATGCTTACAGAGGCAATGGAACAGCAATTACTCCTCAAAGGAACACTACCGCATATAATACAAGGGTTACAAGTGCTACCAGGAATAACTATAACGGAACTGGCAATAGAAGTAGCTACAATTATAACAACCGTGGTAACAATATATATCATTCTTATTACGGAAATGTTTATGGGCACAGAACCGTATTTATGTATGGACCGCGCTATGCTGTAATACCAAGAAGTTTTATTTCTATCAATTTTGGTGGTTATCCTTATTATTATAATAATGGATTATATTACGGATACTATAACGGGTATTATCAATCAATGTTTCCGCCTTTCGGGCTTAGTATAGGCATGCTTCCTTTTGGATATTCCAGTCTTTTTCTCGGAGGTTACCCTTATTACTATTATAATGGAATTTATTACAGGCCTCAGGGAGATAATAGTTACCAGGTAGTGGACGCGCCGATGGGAGCTACTGTGTCATCCTTACCTGGAGGTGCGAGATCCGTAGTTGTAAATGGAGAAACGTTATATGAACTTAATGGTACCTATTATAAAGCAAGTCAGGATTCGAATGGCAATAATGTGTTTACTGTTGTTGGTAAAAACGGGGTGATCAATAATACTCCAAATGTTCAGAATGATAATTCAACGGCTCCTGATTCATATAATCAGTCGCAGGCGCCTGATAATACAGCCCCATCTTTGTCCAGCTTAAATATTGGAGATACGGTGGGACAATTACCTGATGGTTCAAAACTGGTAACTATTAATGGTGAGAAACTCTACGAAACACCTGATAACGTTTATTTGAAAGGCGAATCGAATGATGGGGTGGTGCAATTTAAAGTGGTAGGTAAATAAATTGATATTGTGTTTATAATAAAGACCGGCTTAGGCCGGTTTTTTTTTATCCTCTAACATTATAATTTTAAACTGGAAGCTTATCCCACGCGGAGGCTGAGACGTTTCTTTCTTATGTTTTGCTACAGATTTGCCAGCGCTCATTTTTCTTTATTCAAAAAAATAAAATTATTAATGGTGATGATAACGGATAGGTATAATTTGAATGAAACTTACCCTAATTCATCAGCTTTACTTGCATGAATGAATGTGGATCTATAGATAAGTCTTTTTCCATGGTTCCCGGTGCATCTGCAATGTCGATTTCTATTGCTGATTTATTTTCTTTCACCCGCCATATATACAGCTCTTTATTTTCAAAAGCCCAGGGGCAAACTTCGGGAAGCATTCTTGGCAACTGGCCGTCCCAGCAAGCTTCCTGCAGATGTTCTGGCTCTGTGTAAATTCTGTTGTTATTTTTTAATTTGATCCCACACAGATTTGATGAAAATGATGTACCTGTAACGATTAAAATTTCCTGTTGTAGAGATGTCGCCATGATGTCCATTTTTTTATTTCTTCTTGAATACAATGATGTAGAAATTGATTTATCAGATGACATGTCCGAAAATCAAAAATTGGAAAAGGCCTTTATATACAAATATTGGTGAAAACCACAACTGTAATTCGTTGTGAAAACAAAGAACTAAAAAAAAGTTGAATTATGAAAGCATTTTGCTGAATTTTTTTAATTCAGCTATTTCTAATGAAGATAGCGTTTCGTTATTATCGTATTTCGCTTTTAAAAATAATACTCTTTTGTGTTGAGGATATCGCGTAAGAATTGCTTCAATTTGTTTGCCTGCTGCATCATCCTTTTCAAACATGGGTTTGTTTTCCGGAAGCTCGGACTTTTGGCGGGTCGGCATTTTTTTTATGATCGATTCCAGTGCAGCAATCCTTCCCGGAAGAACTCCATTTATTTTTGATGCTTTGTCATACAAACCCTGTAATTGTTTCTTGCTAAGCCAGCCCCGTTTTTGGTATTGCTGATAAATACTGATCACAAATGACGATACCGGAAACGCCATGATGCAATCTTCCAGTAGCATATTGATGATATCGAGTTTGGGTTTGTTTTGTTGCATTGAAATTTTTCGTAAATAAAACAAATGTAGGAAAGCCCTGCGTGAAATGGGCAGTGACATGTAAAAATAAAAAACCCACCTTTTACAAAGCGGGTTTTAATTATCAACTGTCAACTGCCAACTTTTAATTGTCAACTATCAATTATCAACTATCAACTGAATTAATATCTATACATCTCTGGCTTATAAGGGCCTCCTTTCGGAATATTTAAATAAGCGCTTTGTTTATCAGAAAGTTCATCCAGCACTACGCCAATTTTACTTAAATGTAAACGCGCCACTTTTTCGTCAAGATGCTTTGGCAGCACATAGACTTTGTTTTCATAATTGTCCCCATGTAGCCATAATTCAAGCTGGGCCAACACCTGGTTAGTAAATGAATTACTCATTACAAAACTTGGATGCCCTGTAGCACAACCGAGGTTTACCAAACGGCCTTCTGCCAACACGATGATATCTTTTCCATCAATGGTATATTTATCTACTTGTGGTTTGATAGTATCTTTTGTATTGCCATAGTTTTTATTCAGCCATGCCATGTCTATTTCAATATCAAAATGGCCTATGTTACAAACAATGGCTTTGTCTTTCATTTCTTTGAAATGTGCTTCTGTAATTAGATCACGACAACCTGAAGCTGTAACAATGATGTCAGCCTCTTTTACCGCATCAATCATTTTCTTCACTTCGTAACCGTCCATTGCAGCCTGTAAAGCACAAATAGGATCAATTTCTGTCACGATCACCCTTGCCCCTGCACCACGTAAACTTGCAGCAGAACCTTTACCTACATCGCCGTAACCACCTACTACAGCTACTTTTCCTGCCATCATAATGTCTGTTGCTCTTCTGATTGCATCCACCAAACTTTCTTTACATCCGTATTTGTTATCAAATTTAGATTTGGTAACAGAATCATTAATATTGATAGCCGGAATAGGTAACGTGCCTTTTTCCATTCTTTCATACAGCCTGTGAACTCCTGTAGTCGTTTCTTCTGATAAACCTTTTACATGCTGAATCAGTTCAGGGTATTGGTCAAAAAACATATTGGTTAAATCACCTCCGTCATCAAGGATCATATTCAAAGGGCGATCTTCACTTCCGAAAAATAATGTTTGTTCAATGCACCAATCGCTTTCTTCCTGTGTTTGTCCTTTCCAGGCAAAAACGCCAATTCCTTCTGCGGCAATCGCGGCAGCAGCCTGATCCTGTGTAGAAAAAATATTGCACGAACTCCATTTCACTTCTGCACCTAAGTCTATTAAAGTTTCGATAAGTACTGCGGTTTGAATGGTCATGTGAAGGCAACCTGCTATGCGCGCCCCTTTAAGTGGTTGGTCTTTCCCAAATTCCGCCCTTAGCGACATAAGTCCAGGCATTTCTGCTTCAGCAAGTTTTATTTCTTTGCGGCCCCATGCAGCAAGGCTCATATCTTTCACCTTATTCTTAAGGCTGAAATCAATTGCGTTTTTTGTAATTGTTGACATAATAAACCGTTTATTTTTTAGGGTGCAAAAATACAAATATCAGAATAAAATACTAATGTGTTTGTGTATTTTAGGATAGATTTGTTTAAATCTATCATATAAAAGAATAAAAGCTAAATAAAGCATGAAATCTATAACCTCAAAAGAAGAAGTAGCAACCCCGGATTATATGCCGGATAAAAAAGATCTTTCTATTTTGAAGTTACTTCAGGAGAATGCCAGGATAACCGTGAAAGAAATTTCTGAGAAAATTCATCTGAGCACTACACCTGTACATGAACGAATCAAACGAATGGAAGAATCAGGAATTATAAGACAATATGCAACGTTGGTTGATAACGCAAAAGTAAAAAAAGGCCTGACCGTTATTTGTTATGTTTCTTTAAAACAGCATGGAAAAAATGCGGGCATGAATTTTATAAAAACTATTAACGATTTGAAGGAAGTGATTGAGTGCTTTAGTATTTCGGGTGAATTTGATTTTATGCTGAAAGTAGTTTGTAAAGACATGAATGCGTATTACGACTTCCATGTAAATAAATTAAGTGAGATAGAAAATGTCGGACATGTACAAAGTATTTTTGTGATGGGAATTATTAAACAAACGCACCAGGTGGTATGGGAGGAGTGAGTTTGTTGGTTGTTATATTGTTATATTGTTATATTGATATATTGTTGGATTGTTTTGGTTGGTTGATTGGAGTAAGTCGTTGAAGAGGAATCTGTGTTATTTGCTTGTTTACTGTTGTGATCTGGAGTAGGCGAATCGTTTTTACCAAATCAAAATAGGAATATGAAAAATTTGTTTGTTTACTGTAAAAAATGACGTTAACAGGTAGTCCCATTCTCTTTTAAAGATTTATTATTCCCTCTTCCAATGTCGTATACCCATGAATTTTTTATCTGTTGACATATTGTTTTGCCCTCTTTTCAAAAAATACAAACTAAGCAATCAAAAAAATATTGAAGAGGAGAACAAGCCTGTCCTGATTAAAAATAAATATCCTATACTTTTGACGTTCGGAAAAGGAAAGGTTAAGTCTAAAAAAAAATAATGTATTCTGCTTTTCAGCTGACAAAGAAATATATCAATTACTATTTCAAAGCGCACAACGGCAAAGGCCACGGCGTGCATTCTCCATTTGTTTTTGATTTTATCATTCATTTATTGAATGATAAAAAGAAGTATGATTGCTATGACAAAATAGAATTACTCCGAAAAAAATTGTTGAACAATAATTCCGTCATTGAAGTGGAAGATTTTGGCGCCGGTTCGGCAGTGATTCCTTTTAAAAACAGGGTTGTGAAAGATATTGCCGCTTCTTCTCTGAAGAAGAAAAAATATGCACAATTGCTTTTCAGAATTGCAAAATATTACGAGGCAAAAACCATTGTAGAACTGGGTACCTCGTTCGGTATCACCACCTCTTACCTGGCTTCTGCCAGTTCTAATTCGAACGTGATTACATTAGAAGGCGCGCATAATATTGCAAATATTGCAACGCAAAATTTCCGGGAAATGAATTTGGAAAATATTGAATTGTTAGAAGGCAATTTTCAAAAAACGCTTTCGTTATTAGATTACAAAATTGGAAAAATAGACCTGCTTTTTGTAGACGGCAATCACCGGAAAGCAGCCACTTTGGAATATTTCGATCATTTTCTAAAAAAATCAACAGAACATTCTATTTTTATTTTTGATGATATACATTGGAGCGAAGAAATGGAAGAAGCATGGAAGTTAATAGAGCAGCATGATTCAGTAACAATGACGATTGATCTTTTTTTTATTGGCGTTGTTTTTTTTAGAAAAGATTTTAAAGTAAAACAGCATTTTGCCATAAGATTTTAAATTTTCAATACCTTACAACCTTATTTGCAAACTATGACCATTGGTGTTTTGAAAGAACCGCAACCCGAAATAAGGGTTTCGCTTTTACCCGAGCATATCGTTATTTTAAAAAAATTAAACACCGAAGTTATAATAGAAACAAACGCAGGAGGTAAAGCTTTTGCCGCTGATGAAAAATATGTTGAAGCAGGAGCCTCCGTTGTTTCAAGAGAGGAAGTCTTAAAAAAATCTGATATTGTTTTATCGATCCATCTTCCCGCTGAATCGGAAATTGAAGCGCTGCAGTCAAAAATAATTTTGGGTTTTTATCAGCCATTATATAATCCCGAAGACGTCAAAAATTTAAAAGAAAAAAAAATCATTGCTTTTAGCATTGATATGCTACCGCGGACTACGCGCGCGCAAAGTATGGATGTATTAAGCAGCCAGGCGAATATCGCGGGATACAAAGCGGTATTGCTGGCCGCGAATTTATTCCCAAAATATTTTCCGATGTTTATGACTGCTGCGGGAAGCATTCCGCCTGCAAAAGTATTAATATTAGGAGCGGGTGTAGCAGGATTGCAGGCGATCGCCACTGCCAGAAGATTGGGCGCGGTGGTAGAAGTTTTTGATACCCGGCCGGCCGTAAAAGAAGAAGTTATGAGCCTCGGCGCTAAATTTATCGAAGTGGAAGGTGCTGCTGATGCCAGCAAAGCCGGAGGTTATGCAGTAGAACAATCCACAGAATTTTTGCAAAAACAAAAAGAAAAAATTGACATGAGCGTGGCTAAATCGGATATTGTTATTACAACGGCGCAAATCTTTGGAAAGAAAGCGCCGCTTTTAATTACCGAAGAAATGATTGCCAAAATGAAAAATGGTTCTATCATTATTGACCTCGCTGCGGCTACGGGCGGAAATACCGACGTTACAAAAAATGATGAAACCATAATTTATAAAGGCGTAACAATTGTTGGCAATTCTAATTTACCTGCAACCATGCCTTATGACGCGAGTAAGATGTATGGAAATAATATCTGCAACTTTTTGCAGTTAATAATTGATAAAGAAGGGAATCTTAATTTGAATATGGAAGATGATTTGGTAAAAGGGACGTTGATTAGTTGATGCGCTAATTAGCTAATGTGCTGATCTGCTAATGTGAAAATGAAATTCAAAAATGAGAACTTTAGGAGCGCGTTCCTCTCCTTTGGAATTGTCCTCCAGAGCTTGTCGAAGGAGGGGTTGGGGTGAGGTTTCTTGAACATTTGTCAGTTTACTAAAAAATGGGAGTTAACAGTGATAAATGGAAGACGAAAACAATCATCAGCTAATTAGCTAATTAAAAATATGAAAGAAATAATAGAATTTTTACAGCAAAATATCCAGATGGTTTATATCGTAGTTCTAATGATTTTTCTGGGTATTGAAATTATCGGCCGGGTACCGAGCGTACTGCATACGCCATTAATGAGCGGTGCCAACGCAATACATGGTGTAGTTATCATTGGTGCCATTATCGTGATGGGTAAGGCCGAAAGTGGAAATTATGTAGCGTTGGTGTTGGGATTCGTAGCCGTAGTTCTGGGGACATTAAATGTAGTGGGTGGGTTTGTAGTAACAGACAGGATGTTGGAAATGTTTAAGAAGAAAAAGAGATGAGTAAAAGTAATGAGTTATTTGTGTATTTAACTATCAATTATCAATTTTCAATTAAATAAATGGGCAGTAGCATTTTATCAATTTGTTATCTAATTGCATCAGTAACCTATATCATTGGGCTGAAGATGTTGTCCAGCCCTGCAACAGCAAAAAAGGGAAACTTAATTGCGGCCGGCGGAATGATCCTTGCTATTTTTGGAACTATTTTTTTATATAAAGTTGATGGTGAAAAATTAGGCAATTACCCGTGGATATTTTCAGCAATTATTATCGGTTGTGTTATCGGAGTGCTCGTTGCTAAAAAGGTGAAGATGACTGCGATGCCGGAACTGGTCAGTTTTTTCAATGGAATGGGCGGCGCTTGCGCGGCGTTGATTTCTATTGTTGAGTTCGATTATCTATACCGCGACCACAGAGCAATGGATGCTACTCTTTTTTCTAATGTTGTTCCTGCGGGGCATTACCTCGCGATCATTGCCGGCACCATTATCGGAAGTGTCTCCTTTATCGGCAGTATGATTGCATGGGGCAAGCTAAGTGGAAAAATAAATGATTATTCTTTTAAAGGACAGCATCTTTTTAATATTATCATTCTTATTTTGGTTTTGGCCACCGCCGTATTTACTTATTTTTCAAATACTCAAACTGTAAATATTCCTTTCTTCATTACCGTTACTTTAGCGGTTTTATACGGTGTGTTTTTTGTGTTGCCGATTGGAGGAGCAGACATGCCGGTGGTTATTTCCTTATTGAATTCTTTTACTGGTGTGGCAGCGGCCTGCGGCGGATTTCTGTACGGTAACAAGGCGATGCTTACCGGTGGAATCCTGGTGGGCGCGGCTGGAACGTTGCTTACCATTCTCATGTGTCGCGCTATGAACCGAAGCCTGCTGAACGTGTTGATTGGATCGTTTGGTGGAAGCGCACATTCAGCTGTAGGAGCGAAAAGTGAACATGGAAATATAAAGGAAATTTCGGTAAGCGATACGGCCATGCTCCTGGCATACTCGAAGAAAGTAATGATCGTTCCAGGATATGGTTTGGCAGTGGCGCAGGCCCAACATACCTGTCATGAACTGGAAAAAGCACTGGATGAAAAAGGCGTAGATGTAGAATATGCCATTCATCCTGTAGCAGGCCGTATGCCGGGACACATGAATGTGTTGCTGGCCGAGGCCGATGTGAGTTATGATAAATTACGGGAAATGGAATATGCCAATGAAGAATTTAAATCTACGGATGTGGTGTTGATTCTTGGGGCTAATGATGTGGTAAACCCGGCGGCAAAAAACGATCCGTCTTCGCCCATATACGGAATGCCGATACTGGAAGTAGAACTGGCAAAAAACGTGATCGTCAATAAAAGAAGCATGAAACCCGGATATGCGGGCATTGAAAATGAATTATTTTATCAACCGAAAACCTCGATGCTATTTGGTGATGCGAAAAAAGTGTTGCAGGAAATTTTGGCTGCACTGAAGGACATTTAAACAAAAGTATTTTACAGCAAAGGAACTTATATAAGGTATTTTTATTTGCTATTTTATTTCATTGCTTTTTTGATCTGCGGAATTAAAATGTCGCTGCATGTACAGGGTGAGAGCGAATCACGTGATTCCTTTGCTTTTGTTTCCTAAACATATTGTTGACTCTGAATAAAATCGTAGGAGCGTGTCATCAACGATCGGTAACCATATTCAACAAACGAACAAATATTGACTATTTTTATTCGCTTAACTAATAAAAAAATCCTTCGCATTTTTGTGAAGGATTTTTATTAATAGTAAATAATTTCTTGTATCTATTTTTTCGCGCTGGCTTTAGTATCCTTTGAAGCATCAAAAGCTGCTGCTGTCAGTACTTCGCCGGTAAGTTTGACAAATTTTATATCAGCCGCGCCTGCAAATTTAACGGTAAGCGTTTTATCAAACGTACCTAATGCAGCAGCGTTGTAAGTAGCTTTTATTGTGCCTGTTTTCCCGGGCGCAATAGGTGTCTTTGTATAATCAGAAACGGTGCAACCGCACGACGGCCTGGCGTCTTCTATCAGCAAAGGATCTGTGCCAATATTGGTAACCGTAACGGTAGCGGTAGCCGGAACATTCTGCTTTATTTTCCCAAAATCATAGGTTTCTACACTTAGCTTGGCGATATCATTCGCTTTTTTCTGTGCGAATAATGAAGTGGAAGACAAGAGAGCAACTGCTAATAATAATCTTTTCATAATGTGGTTTGTTTTAACTTTTATTGATCGTTTTTTAATGCGTTTAATGAGGTATTAACCGGGGCGGAAGTTATGGGTGTTTTCCACACTTCACCTTTTATAATAATTTGTTTGCTTTGATTGCCATTATATATTATAGTAAGCGGCTTGGTAAAGGGGCCTTCGCTGGCGGCGTTGTAGCCTATTTTAATAACAGCAGTAGCGCCCACAGCTACTGTATCTTTGGTCCACTCCGGAGTGGTGCAACCGCAACTCGCCCTTACGTTGTCAAGAGCAAAAGGAGTTTTGCCGGTATTAGTGAATACAAAATCGTGAGTCACAGGTTTACCTTGCGGAATTTTTCCGAAATCATATTCTGTTTCCTTTAAGGTAAGGCTTTCTGTGGGGGCTACAGGATCAGCGTTCACATTAGCTTGAGCTTGTGTAGAACTACTTGTGGCACTTTTGTTTTTTTTAGTTACTTTAGACGAAGTGCCTTGTGCGCTTACAGTTAAAGAAAAGGCTATATATCCAATTATAGTAAAAATCTTTTTCATAATTTTTGTAACATTTTCAAAGATACTAAAACGCTGTATATGGTTGCAAATTGTGGAAGGCTTTTGAGTTTTTTAACATTCATCAATCATAATTAATACTTTTGCGGGTATGGATATCAATCAAATCAGCGATGAAAACCTTTTGGAAAATCTTTCCTTTGAAAAGTTCAGGGAAGAGGTTTTGAAAGATTATAAAGTGGTTTGCGAAAGCCGTGAAACGAGTTTGTTGAGCAGAAAGGAAGTACTTACAGGGAAGGCAAAATTTGGGATATTTGGGGATGGTAAAGAAATAGCGCAGGTAGCCATGGCAAAATTTTTTATGCCGGGAGATTTTCGCGCGGGATATTACAGAGATCAGACGTTTATGTTTGCTGGCGGAATGGCTACCATAGAGCAGTTTTTTGCACAACTTTATTCAGATCCGGATATCCAAAATGAGCCTTTTAGCGCAGGAAGACAAATGAATGCACACTTCGCTACGCCTTTCGTAGATGAGAACGGAAACTGGCTCGACCTGGCACATAGAAAAAATATTTCTTCGGATATGGCGCCAACTTCATCCCAAATGCCGAGAGCGTTGGGATTGGCTTTTGCGTCTAAAATATTCAGAGGCGTAGATCTGCTTCACGAATTTGAGAACCTGAGCGACAACGGAAATGAGATTTGTTTCTGCACCATTGGCGATTCGGCCACCTCCGAAGGGCATTTTTGGGAAGTAATGAATGCTGCCGGTGTATTACAGATTCCACTGGCAGTATTCGTTTGGGACGACGGTTACGGGATCTCTGTTCCCAAAGAATACCAAACCACCAAAGCGTCCATTTCTAAAGCATTAAGTGGCCTGCAAAAAAAAGAGAATACAAACGGGATTAATATTTATAAACTGAAGGGGTGGGATTATGCAGGTATGTGTGAAATACTTGAAGGGGCTATTAAAAATATGAGGGAAACTCATACTCCGGCACTATTTCACGTGGACGAATTGACACAGCCGCAGGGACACTCAACATCAGGTAGCCATGAACGTTACAAAAGTCCGGCGCGCCTTGCGTGGGAAAGAGAATGGGATTGTAAAAAACAAATGCGCGATTGGATAATAGAAAATGCGCTCGCAAATGATGACGAATTAAGTGAAATAGAAACGGAAGCAAAATTATTTGTGAAACAAAGTAGGAACAGGGCTTGGGAAAAATATATAACTCCCATAAAGGCTCAGGTTCTTGAGGCAATTGGCTATTTGCAAAGATTTAATGCTGTCGTTAAAAATAAGGAAGTTGAATCGCTTGTAAAGGAACTAAAAACTAATCGTGAACCCCTGAGAAGGGATGTAATGAAGGCGCTGGCTACTACAATTAACCTGTATGGCCAGGGAAAAAATATTGATGAGATTAAAACTTTTTATGAAAAGCTATCAAAGGAAAACAATTCACTGTTTAATACCTTTCTGTATAACGAAGGGCCACGGTCAGCGCTGAAAGTGGAGCCGGTAGCGCTTCAATATTATGAGGATAACACGGTAGTGAATGGTTTCGGCGTACTGAACAGATACTTTGATGAATTGTTTGCTACCAATAAAAAAGTGATCGCGTTTGGTGAAGACCTCGGGCATATTGGGGATGTAAACCAGGGCTTCAGCGGGTTGCAGGAAAAATATGGAAAGGAAAGAATTTTTGATACCGGAATTCGGGAGTTAACAATAATTGGCCAGGGCATCGGGCTTGCACTAAGGGGATTACGACCCATTGCCGAAATACAATACTTAGATTATTTACTTTACGCCCTTGAACCTTTGAGCGATGATGTAAGTACCACCCATTTCAGAACATTTGGTCAGCAGAGCGTTCCCTTAATTATAAGGACAAGAGGACATCGCCTTGAAGGTATTTGGCACAGTGGTTCTCCGATGGGGATGATTATTAATTCTCTTAGAGGAATGTATATATGCGTACCAAGAAATATGACGCAGGCTGTGGGCATGTACAATACTTTATTAGCAGGCAATGATCCGGGCATGGTAATCGAATGCTTAAACGGTTACAGGCTAAAAGAACGCTTGCCTGCTAATCTGCTTGAATACAAAGTCGCCTTAGGTATTCCTGAAGTAATAAAAGAAGGAACGGATATCACGATTGTTTCTTACGGATCGGTACTTCGAATTATTGAAGAAGCTACGGAAATATTGGATAAGTTGAAGATTAGCTGTGAAGTAATAGATATACAAACTTTACTGCCATTTGACATCCATCATGCAATCCTTGATTCATTAAAGAAAACCAGTCGTATCTTGTTTGTTGACGAAGACGTTCCAGGAGGTGCCGCCGGCTTTATGTTTAACAAAGTGATGGAAGAACAGGGCGGATATCGTTGGCTGGACGTAGCGCCGCGTACGCTTACCGGAAAAGAGCATCGAACTTCATATGGAAGCGATGGAGACTATTTTGGCAAACCAAACGCCGAAGATGTTATTAAAGTGGCCAAAGAAATGATAGCTGAATAATTTTTTAATCCAACTAATCAGTACAAATAAAAGATGATCACAAATATTGAAAGGCGTTTTATAAATCAGTGGCTTGAACAGAAGAGTGGTCCGAGATGGAAATATTATTTTTTGTTCGGACTTGCATGGTCCGCCGTTTCATTCCTGGTTATATTTTTTCTTACCAAGTTATTTACTTCGTTATGGGAAACCGGTGGCCCAAACCTGATCTATACTTTAATTGTTATTTCTGTTGTGGTGGGGATTTCTTATACCCATTACACTTATGTTACCACTGAAAAAAAATATCATAAGATTGTAGATAGGGAAAAAGAAAAGCTAATTAACTTTCTTTGACTTTCGTTGATTTCTTTACGATATCCTTTACGATCTTCTTGGCGTGTTCTCTTGAATTTTCAATAAACAATCTGTGTGTATTCATCCCGCCGCATACCACGCCTGCAAGATAGATGCCTTTCACATTTGACTCATAATTCTTTTCATCATAGGTCGGCTTGCATATACCGTCTTCAGATAAGTGGATCCCTAAATTTCTTATGAATGTAAGATTGGGCTGGTACCCCGTCATGGCAAGTACCCAGTCGTTATCAATGGTGACGATTCCATCTGGTGTGGATATATCCACTTCCTTTTCTCTTATTTCTTTTATCTCAGAATTAAAATAAGCTTTTATAGATCCTTCTTTGATGCGATTATCAATATCGGGTTTCATCCAATACTTTACCCGATCGCTTATTTTGTCGCCACGAATTACCATCGTAACGTTTGCGCCCTTGCGCCATGTTTCCAAAGCCGCATCAATAGCTGAGTTGGCCGCGCCTGCTACCAATACATTTTGAAAAGCATAGTAATGCGGGTCGTCATAATAGTGCTTTACTTTTGATAATTTTTCGCCTTTTACATTCAGGAGGTAAGGAATATCATAGAAGCCGGTGGCAATTACAATATTATGTGTTGCATATTCTGATTTCGAAGAAATTATTTTAAAATAATTCTTCGATTTTTTCACTTCTTTTACTTCTTCAAATAAATGAATGTCAAGACCGAAAGAAGTAACGATTCTTCTGTAATACTCAAGTGCTTCGTTTCTGGTGGGTTTATTATTATTACTAACAAAAGGAACACCACCGATTTCAAGCCGTTCGCTTGTGCTGAAAAAAGTCATGTTCACAGGATAGTTGTAAATAGAATTCACCAATACGCCTTTTTCGATTATTAGGTATTTTAAACGCGCTTTCCGGGCCTGGATACCACATGCTAAACCAATAGGGCCGCCACCGATAATGATTACATCAAAAATATTTGTTTTCATGGTACGCGAAGTTATTGTAATATTTTTTTAAAAATTGTTGGCGTCGAATTCACTTGCTCACAAATAGTGAACGAACAATTATCGGAGATTTCTCTTTAATATTTTTAACCAACAACAAATCTTCCAGGATTTTAAAACCCGGGATATATTTTAGTGAACGCAGTGAACTAACTTTTAAAGGATATTCTTATTCACCCAAGTTTAAAAAAAATAACGAGGCTGTCTCAAAAAAAAATTTGAGTCAGCCTCTTTTTCATTATAGATATTGCCCCAGACGAAAGTGTATTTATTGGCATTGGCTTCTAACTTAGTTCCATCTACATATATTTCTTTTAAACTCACCAAGCCTTCTTCTGCTAATAGTTCTACGACCTGTACAAATATTTTACGCAAGACATCCTTTAGGCGTTTGCCTCTGAAACGGTTAATAGTATTGTGATCAGGCTTATTCATGGCTGCCAGCCGCATAAAATTGATGTTCTCTTTTACAGCAGATTCTATTTTACGACTGCTGTAAATGTTGGTTACACAATCATAAACCAACACTTTTAATAACATCTTTGGATGATAGCCTGAAGTGCTACCACCTTCATATTGTCGAAGTAAGTGGGTTAGATTTATTTTATCAATAACATCAGCTACTACACGCACCCGATGGTCTTGTGCAATGAGTTCATCCAGACAAGGCGGTAACAGCATCCCCTGGTTTGGTGCGTAGGTTTTAAAGACTACGGTTGATTTCTTTGCCATACTAATAAGACAAAAAAACATCCTTTTTTGTTGCCTTGATTTTGACTTAATTTATACAGTGGCAATGTGAATAAAGTGCACTGCTTTTTCTGAAAATAAAATAAAGAGGCTGTCCTTTTGAGACAGCCTCTTTATAAAAAATTCTACCAACATCTTATCGCATGAAATACATTTTGCCATAGCCCTTCGTAAAATATTGATCTGTATTATCATTAGTGTCGGTAAACTTATCCATCGATTTGCCATTTAAATTGGTAAGCACCCTATAGAGGTAAACGCCATTCGCCACTTTTTGCCCGTACATGTCCGAACCGTCCCATTTAAAATCGGTAATATTTCTTCCGATATGCAAAGGCCCTAATTCGTTCTCCGTTATTTCTCTAATAATTTTTCCGGTTATTGTCAGTATTTGTATTCGAATATTTTGCGGCACTTGCCATCCGGTAATAGTAAATACAAACGCGGTAGAGGTGGTAAATGGATTAGGATAATTCAATAAATTTGAAATCATCGGCTTACTGATTACCCTGAAATCGACACGATAGTCAAGATTGCCAGCTGGATTCCCAGATGCATCTTTTCCGGAAACGATCAATTGATAATCATCATCATTACCGGTGAAAACAGGCGAAAGGTCTATCGCGGCGGTATTATCGCCCGAAGCTAAATTAGCCGGTGTAAACCGCATCGTATCATTGTCGAAGTGATACGTTCTTAGAGATCCATCCGGATATTGTATCTGCACTTTTAATAATGAAGTGTCATTTAACGCATTTGATTTACTTTCATCTTTCAGTTTTACAATAATGTGCGGTTTTGCTGAAACAATATCGCTATTTAATATGTGAACCCCGTCAAAAGTTACGTCCATCAGCGGATTGTATTTATCCGTTCGTACATAGAAATTGGTGTATAAGAAATTATTAAAAAGATATTGCTCTGGCTGATCATTATCGGGATTGAAATAGACAAAAATCGTATTCAGACCCGGATATTGTTTGGTATCAATATCATATTTGATTGTAAGGGTATCGCCACTGATCAAAGGTTTTTGCCGGGGGATAGAAATTACATGCGCCACATTGTTATTATCTGTGATAATCAGTTTCACTTTCAGACTATCAAAAGCATGAATACTTATGTTTTTAAATGAAATCCCAAAATGCAATATATCACCCTGGTTCAATGAGTCTTGCGAAGTGAAAAAGATGTTTGGTGCAAGCGCTCCCTCGGGCGGTGTTACATAATTCAATCGCCAGTAACTAAGTTGATATGGAGTAAGAGTAACGCTATCCGCATTGCGCATCTTTAATTGAATGTAAGGGTATTTGGAAGCATTTACAGATGAAATATTCACATCTTGCTGAGATTTATTTACAGTATAAAGTACCGTGCTATTGCCTGAAGTATCAACGCCAATAATTTGCACGGTGGGGTTATCGGAGGAGTTGGTCTCAAGACTGGTTCCTCTCCAATGCATTTCTTGCCACGATACCGCCGGACCAAATTTGGGCGAGGTGATGTACCCAAGAGTATCAGGAGTGATGAAATTTTTCTTAAGATCTACTTGGTCTGTAGTTCCATTAGTAAAATCAAAAACAGGATTGAAAGCGGGATTATTTTTCTGATAAATAAAGCTAAAAGCACGGGCGCGATTGAACGAGTCGATTAAAACGAAGCCCTGATTTTTTAATCTATTGTATAAGGAATTCCCCGGCCCAAACGCTGTTGTATCAGACTCCCAGGTATTGGCATAAATGTTTTGGGCATCATCAGGCCCTGAAATATTTCTGACCATTACAATAAAATTGTTGGGTATGGAATCCATGAAACGCATAGCGGCCTGCCTGTCTTTTTGTGTGGTAGTATTGAAAGCAAAATTCGCCGCCCTGTCAGATCCACATGCGGGATAGCTACCACTCAGCCCAGGGTTTTGATTGAACCAAGGGTTTAACGTAACAGGATCCACTACATTAAAAATGATATTGTTGGTGGCGTTGCAAATGCCTTTTGAGAAGTCATAATTATTAATGCCGGCATAGCAATCTGATGCGGTAGCGCCGCCACTCGGGTAAACAGTATTCCTTAATTCAAAATAATTTAAAACATTTGAAAAATTCCATAACCTGGATGCACTATCGAGTTTGATATCCAGAGTATCAGAAGCCAATTGCTGGTAATAGTGCGATTGATTAACCCCTTCAGTACTATTTTTCAAATAAATAAATGAAGAACCGTTCCAATGATAATCCGAAGCCGAATTAGAGACCGGCTTTTGCGCTACTCTCCAATAATATACGGTATTATCGGTGTAGCTAAATCCGGGATCAAATTCTATGACACCACCTTTCTGGTTCACCGTGCGCGTGATCATCATTGATGAGTTAAATAATGCGGTAGTGTCAATCTCCATCACGTAATCATTTGCGCTAATTGTCGGGTTAGAAGTAGAAGCGTACAACTTTTGATTGGCAACATTTATAATTGCGTAATCTTCCGGATAGTCGGGCTGTACTTCATCTTCATAAATATAAAATTGTTTGGTAATACTGTTATTACTCTCCGACATCTCATTTACTTCGTTGTCAGCATCTATGGTTACGGTAATTTTATTAAGTCCTTTGTCGCGAGTAGAAATGATGGGGACGTTGAGAGTTATCGAATCAGAATAATAAGGTGCTTTGATTCTTTTTCTCAGAAGAATAGCAGTACTTCCGTTAGGATAAGTTCTTTTTACTTCGAAGGTGATTGAATCGTTAATAGCCCTGCCAATGTTATACGTAATTGCTTTAAGAGAAAAATTATTAGCCGATACGGAAATATATTGTGGACTAACCAAAACATTCTGATCTTCCATCACATAGTCAGGTTTAGGCTGAGGATTTACCATCATGGCAGGATCGCCATGAAGCGCCAGTTCTTCCAGGTGTATCCTTGTGAAATAAGTTACAGAAGGATTCGCACCATCTAAATTTTTTATGGTGTTTTGCATATCAACTCCCACGGAGCCTCCATAGTTTGCATCGCTGATCTGGTGATACAATTGCAAATTATAGTTATTGAGAAAGGGGCCAATGCCATAATGGGTGTCCGCAAGAAATCCAATGCTGCCTCTTTCTTTGGCAAGTACAAAGTTTTCCGAGATAGATAAATTATTTTGAGTGGCCCGAAGTGTATCATAAATATAATTGTTTCCTGCCGTACAGCCGCTGACTACGAAAAAAGGATATTTTCCAGCATTCGTATAATCAGTAGGATCACTTAAATTAAAGGCCAGCGTTGTAGCTGAAGAGTGGCCGAAATAACCCAGGACCCCGACACCATTATTCATCAGTTGGGTAATGCGATTGCCCGAAACCAACTGAACTGCCGCACTGGAAGCTTTTGAAAAGATTTCCATATCGCCGCCGAAAAGAGTATCTTCCAGAATGCTTTGATATAGACTCATGAAGTACCCAAATTGGGCATTGTCTGAACTATCCGCGCCGCCCACTACACCTATGGCCTTTTTCATCCATAATTTATTATCAAGCGTTTGCGTCGTGGACGTTTGAGCCTCTTCGTATTCTTTTATTTTTTGCAGGTAATCACCAACTTCATCGCCTGAAATCGCAGAAAGCCGACCGATGGGAACAGTTGGAACAATGCTTCCTCCATAAGGCGAAGACAATAAAACATCGGACGCAGGATAACCGAATGTAGGTACCAGGTTTAATTGGTCGGCAAATTTGCTCGATTGGTTCACTGTGTAATCAGCATATTCAATTCCTTTTCCGATTAAAAAAACATACTTGGGCTTTATTGAAAAAGTTCCTGCTGCGTATTGTATGAAATCTTTAATGGCTAACGGATGTTTCTTAATGCCGTAAGCAAATTGATCTACCAATTCATTAATATCTATTATCCGCGTAGTATAGCTTCCGCCCGGTGCAGAAGACCGGTATTTGCTATACAAATCCACATTGTTGTCGCCATTCGTACTCGTATAAAGCAAAGGATTGCTGATGATAAGATAATTGCCCTGGTTGGCGACCACACCATAATTCACAAAATTTCTTTTTTCAAAAGACGATACATTATTGACTACGGAAGATGCTTCAGTTGATAGCTGGAATTTTCTTAATGCGATAGTAGAGGCAGGTAAAGCAAATTTTACCTGACCTGGTGTGCTGATCTCTCCCATATATCTCTTATTAGAAGTAATATCAAATAACACAGGCGAGGTAGTCCCGTAATTAAAATTATTAATCACCAGGTAATTGCCAACATTGGAGGCTGGCAATTGAAAGTAGAAATCAGTTTGATTATTGAAATTGAAAGTACTTGGATACGTAATTTCATCAAAAGCTACTACATATCTATCCGTGGACACGGCAGAAGTATTTTCAAAGTTGATCTGCAAATTGCTTAAGTCAAGGAAAGCGCTGATCGGAATATTGTCAATTTCTTTTTTTAAATAAGTGAAAATTGGCATCGATTCATTGTCAACCACCGTGTTGTAAATACTTACTTTTATATTTCTATCGTTAATTGCGTTGCCAGCTGCACCAAATTTTAGCGTTGCATTTGGTCCATTTTTATAAAGATTGATATTGGTTAAATTTACTGACAACAGACGGCCGGGATAAATATCCTGGCTAGTCCAACCTTCACCTATGTCATAAGACGATGAATATACATAAGTTCCCGGATTTAAGGCATATCCGGGATTTAGTTTATCTCTATTGTACGTTCCTCTTACATTCATAAAATAAGGTTCCGGTGCTAGCGAATTGCCCGCAACATTATTGGTATCATCGTTATACCTCAAATTATCCCCAGATGGATTTACTGTAAGGAAATATGCCGCCGTATCGGTTTGTAAACTGTAATGATCGGACAGTTGGTAATCTGCAACTCTATATAATTTGGTGTCAGGCTTTCCGTCATTCATTTGTCCCCAGAACTCTACATATCCGTTTGAAGGTAAAGGTCCCGTTGCCACGCTGGTATATAAAGTAACCTGCTGTCCGTTTCTCCAGAGCTGAAATTGTTCGGCCGGCGTATTTTCCAGCCCCAGGCTGTTTAGGGTGGACTGGCTAATATGACAAAGCCCGTTATTGGCCACTTTAAACTTGTAGTAGGTTTTGCTGTAATCAATCCAGCTATTGGAATAAGTCTGGGAATATCCTACCGCCGTGATAAAAATAAAAAATATGGCAATGATTTTTTTCATATTAACAGGTTGATGCTATTTTTTTTTCTTTTTTATCAAATCGATTTTCAATGAAAAAACATGCGTGTATAACGGGTTCGACTGATTGGCAAGATTGGTAAAGGCATAATCTATGCTCACATTATTTATTTTGAAACCGGCACCCAGGCTGGGTTGGTAGATCCATACTTTTTTTTGATTGGTAGTGTCACCATCAGCGAGCGCCTGTTGAAAATTAGAAATTCCTGCCCTTACAAAAAAAACATTTTTTATCGTAGCTTCCAACCCGCCGTGAGGATCGACGCTTAATGTTTTGTTGCCGATAATAGTATTCCTTTGGCCATCAAAAGTAAAGTCTAAATCAGCTTCTGCTAAAAGATTCACGGATGAACCGAGTTTGAAATTGTAGGAATTGCCAATGGTAAGCCGTGGAGAAGTAAGTTCTGTTGATTTTACGGGTATTTGGTTTTCAGTGAGATAAAGCGCTTCCTGCTCTTTTTCATCAAAATGGAACGACCATGCATTAAATGTGGTAGTGAGATCTTTGGCGACTATACCGAGGCTCCACCGGTTTTTTTCCATTTTAAAACCCGCATCTATACCGAAACCCCATGCCGTAGCAAAATGGCCTACTTTTCTATAAATAATTTTTGCGTTTGCGCCGAAGCTTGTTTTTAAACCATCCTTGTCTGTTATCTTTTGGGCAAAAGAAAATAAAAAGGCATAATCGGCGGAAGAAAACGTGGTTATGTTTCCATAATTGATACTGCCATCAGGCTCCATCAGGAAAAGCGTATTTGGAATATCATCCACGGCAAAGCGTAAAACGGTTAAGCCCAATACTCGCTTATTATCATCTACTGGTATGGCTACATTTCCAAAATCGTATTTACCAATATTATCAAAATAGCTCGCGTGCATCAGGTTCACAGAAGGTGCGTTTTGTACGCCTGTCAACGCAGCAGGGTTCCAATAACCTGCTGTTCCATCAGAAACTGAGGCAGCTTGTGCTGCTCCCATTCCTAATCCCCGTGCTCCCGCTCCTATATTCAAAAATTCGTTAGAGTATTTTCTAAACTGTGAGAACCCAAGGCATGGCAATAATAGTAAAAAGAACAATTTTAAAAAAAGAGAAGTTCTCATAAAGGGGGTAATCAGTTATTTAAGGATTTTCCGGCAAATTAAAACGGGGGTTACGATTGCTATATTGTATTTCTACGGTTTAATTCGCGATAAAATTAAGCAAAACTTACAGTATTAAGGCAATGATTTTGTCAAAACCTGCATTTGGAAAGCTTTACATAGCCCTTGTTTTTATTGAGATCGAAAGGCATTTCACAATTTTTAGCAAATGATTTTCCTTCACAAACAATCAAAATAAATTATTTGACCTAAGTGTTTTTACTTTTGTGCCCTATTTTTGACAAATTATATGGAAAATTTAATAGCAGAATTAAAATGGCGCGGGCTGCTCCAGGATATAATGCCCGGCACAGAAGAGCAACTTTGCAAAGAACCTACGTCCGCCTATGTGGGGTTTGACCCAACGGCTGACAGCCTGCATATTGGCAGCTTGATTCCCATTGTTATTTTAAAGCATTTACAGAATTTTGGCCACAAGCCAGTTGCATTGGTGGGCGGTGCTACCGGGATGGTGGGTGATCCTTCTGGGAAAAGTGAAGAAAGAAACTTGCTGAGCAAAGACATCCTTGACAAAAATGTAGCGGCAGTAAAACAACAATTATCAGAGTTTCTTGATTTTAGTTCCGGCAAATCCAATGCGGCAGAGATGGTCAATAATTTTGATTGGTTTAGTAAA
Organism: Hanamia sp.; assembly: GCA_036509585.1. Lineage (GTDB taxonomy): Bacteria > Bacteroidota > Bacteroidia > Chitinophagales > Chitinophagaceae > Ginsengibacter. Next base: position 57,734 of record DATCFI010000200.1, read on the forward strand.
ATTTCTTTTCTCGATTTTATTCGCGATGTGGGCAAACATATTTCTGTGAATTACATGATGGCGAAAGACAGCGTAAAAAAAAGATTGGATGGAGAAAACGGAATGAGCTTTACAGAATTTACTTATCAATTGGTACAGGGATATGATTTTTACTGGTTGTATAAAAATAAAAACTGCAAACTGCAATTTGGCGGAAGCGACCAATGGGGAAACATTGTAACGGGTACAGAACTGATCAGGCGCAAAGCTGGCGGCGAGGGTTTTGCGTTTACCTGCCCATTGCTCACAAAGTCTGACGGAAGTAAATTTGGCAAAAGTGAAAAAGGAAATATCTGGCTGGATGCTGGCAAAACTTCACCCTATACTTTTTATCAATTTTGGTTGAACACAGCCGATGCCGATGCGGAAAGATTTTTAAAAGTGTTTACTTTCTTAACTGAAAAAGAAATTAGTGAGCTCGTGCAGCAGCATGCCGGAAACGAACATCAGCGAATTCTTCAGAAGAAACTAGCCGAGGAACTTTCCTGTTTTGTACATTCAAGGGAAGATTATGAATTTGCGGTAAAAGTCTCTTCTATCTTATTCAGTAATGATACCGCAGAAATCTTAAAAGAGCTGAATGAAGAACAGTTGCTCCAGGTGATGGAAGGAGTACCCACTGTTGAAATAGAAAAAGATAAATTGGATAGCCTGGATTTAACTTCTTTATTGACCGAAACAAAAATTTTACCGAGCAAGGGCGAAGCGAAAAAAATGCTTGCGGGTGGCGGCATATCGGTCAACAAAGAAAAAGTAAAGGCCATTGATGAAAAAATAGATCTCGCACAGCTTTTAAACGGAAAATATCTATTGATACAAAAAGGTAAGAAGAATTATTATTTGGTGATAGCAAATTAATCTGACGGGGACCTTCTGGTTGATCGGATGAAGGTTTATGAGAGAAAATAAAAATCTGTTTTATTTCTTTGTTTACTGATTATTAACTTGTCGATACCGGTCTGATGGATTCCATAAACATCCCGTCTTTTAAGAGAATAAGAAGTTGCTTTTCTTATTTGTTTCAGCACTTTGCCAGATTCGCTAAATCGCAAAATAGCGATTACAATCTTAACTAACTTTCCGATGAAATGCTCTTTCGGGTTGAAAAAAAGAGGCAAGTAAGAAACGAGATAATTGCAATGGACATGGTGTAAATTAAATAAGGATCCTTGTAAAAAAATACTACGTTGCTTACTGCGGTGTTTATCGGAATTGACATAAAAGAGATTAATTCTTTTTTTATCGGAACGGTTTTTCCATTTGCGGTTGCATTCCAAAAAGGATAATAATTCTGTAAGAAAATGAGGGTATCAGGATGACTTGAAGCTACTTCAATATTTACTTGCGAAGGCGAAAAATGGGTTATTTTGATTTGTTCTTTTTTTTCAGGATGGTCAAGGTCTGACAACAGAAAGAGAAAAGGATGTTCTTCAACTTTTAATTTTAGAGTACTGTTTAAGTAAGCATCTGTTGTTTTCAAATAAGAAGGATACCCCGTCAATTCTTTTATTCCGATCTGTTTATCATAAAAACTTTTATCGCCGACAAGACCCACCGTTTTTTTATCGTAATTCTTCATCTCATTCAATGGAATGAGAGACGGCATTGGAAAGCCTTTTGGATTTTGATTATAAATTGATTGGATTTCGGGGAGTGTTACTCTTCCAATTCCTGTGACCGGTAAGAATATGATTGCGTTAATAATGAGATCGGCTATTATCAAGGCTGGAAACCAAAATGATCTTGTTTTTTTTAACGTTAATAAAGCCACGGTAAAGAACAAGGTAATCAAGCCGCTTGTCAATAGATAGAAGTTAACCGGAGAATTGCTAAATAAGCTTTTAAGTTCGTCTGTTGTTGAGTGTGCCTGAATATTTTTAAAGGGTAGTAATATGTTTCCTGAAAGAAGCGAATAGATAATAAGAGCAATTGATGCTATCAGGATAACTCTTAAAATCAATTTATACATTGGTACAAAAACATTACGTCTCTCAATTTTATCTAATCCAAATCCAGCTGAAATGCAAAAGCAAAGCAACGGAAAAACCCTAAATTCACCGTTTGTACGAATGAAGGAAATTAGCGGCAAATGGCTATAGGCATTAGCTTTTATGGTTCCTCCAAATGAAAGCAACGAAATCAAAAAACCAGAAATTAAAAAGAGATATACCCATTTGATCCGGTATTTTAGTCCAATGAAAACGCTGGCAAATCCCGCTATTGAAAAATAAATATTTCGCATAGCGACGTCATTTTGAAATATTGCAGAAGAGCCGGCTGTTGAAAACGGAAAGATCAATGATATAAATGAAGAGAATGAAAATGTTGCTGTTTTATTACCAGATGATAGCTCCGGAATTAAATAATGTGGTAACACACTTATATAACTGTAGATACCTGGCAGAAAAAAGAGAATGAAAAGGCCGGCACTTATTAATGAATAGAAGATTCTTTTTTTAATATCACTTTGATAAATGTTAAACACGATAATTAGTATCAAAACAACAACTAGAAAATACAGCGTTGCAACCGGAATGGCTGGGTGCCCTCCTGATGCGATCATGTAAAACGATATTGCTGTTAAAAATGAATTTCTAAAATGGGGATCTTTTTGCAATTTTAAAAAGTTCATCAACAATAGAGGAAGGAAAGCGGCGGCAGTCAGAAAGTTTATATATTGGAGTGATCCGTAAAAAAATCCACTACACATATACATCGCTGAAACCAAAATTGCTATAATAGCTGAAAATCCGAAATACTTCATCAGGTAATACATCGTCACTCCGGAAATAAACAGGTAAAGCAAAACTTCTGCCGTAAGACTAAATGCCGAATATCCGATAACGCTGCCCCAGAACCAGGTAATTGGATTCCAAAAGGCAAATCCCGGGTCTGCATAAATGGGGAATCCAAAATTCAAATATGGATTCCAAAGAGGAAAATATCCTGAATGAATGCTCTCTGAAAAAAAATATTTTTGAGGAAAATTATCGCTGAAAGCATCATTTTTCATGGCAAAATGAAAACTAGAAAGGGGTAGGTATGCGACCAATAAAATTCCCAATAAAATGAGTGCCGGTTTTAAATGCTTAAACAATAGTTTTATGTTTACTACTTTAATCATTTGTCAAAAAAGACGTTTTTCGGCTTGCCGGTAAGCAGCGTTGTTTTCTATCTAAACCGCTCTCATCTGCTTCTCTTTTTCTGAAATATCTGCTGATTTATATTCCTGTATGTTTGGGATAAATTTCCTTTCTTTCAAAAGATAACCATTTCCTTTTTCACAAAAATGGACTTTGATATTTTCTATACTTATCGGGTTGCCCTCTGGAATGTCAGCGATATTATTATGCCTGATGCCATGCCCGTCAATAATCATAACAAGTCCGCTGCCAACAGCTTCCATAACATTTCCATTGGTAATCAGCATGCCGGTATCTTCACCAAGCCCGATCCCAACAGCCGACGGATTCGTAGCAATGGCCTGCGCCAGTCGTCCAAATCTTCCGCGCTTTTCAAAATGACTGTCGAAAACTACATCACCCATAAAACCTAAGCCGGTGGTTAATTTCACTTCTCCTTTTAAATGGGCCGCACTGGCATTCCCCTGGTAGATCATGGTCTGGCTCATTGCCATGGCTCCTGCGGAGGTGCCGGCTATTAGAAAACTTTTATCTTCCCTGTACCTGTTATGAATGATTTCTAAAAATTCTGTTCCGCCGAAAATAGCTGTTAACCTTAATTGGTTGCCGCCGCTAAACATCACAGCATCACATTCTTTAATTCTTTGAATATATTCTTTTTGAGAAGCGTCAGTGCGGTTGCGTATGGGTAATAGGCCGATATTGGTGCAACCGATCTTTCCGAAAGCATTTAGATAATTTTCACCTACTTCTATCGGAATCATGGAAGCGGTAGTGATAACTTCGATCCTGATAGAAGGGCCACCCGCTTCTTCAACTATTCGCCGAAGAATTCCTAATTCAAAAAAGTTGAGATTATTTCTCACCACTTCTCCTTTTTCCAGATCTACTCCCTTGTCTTCAGCACCACCAATCGCAAAAAGTTTTCCCTTAGGTATTTCCATGAATTTTATTTTGATAAAAACAACAAATGATCAATGTTAGTTTTAAACGATGTTGTATTAGAAAATATTATGCACAAAAATAAAGGATTATTTACGAATGAGTGTATTTCAAGAATAATGATTTGAAGGGGAGCACAAAGCTCGCCGAAGGTTATATGACCTTAAAAAGAAAAATGCGTGCTGCAATATTTAATTGTTACGCTCGAGGTAACTTCCTATTTCGTCAATTTCATCTGTATTCCCGATTCCTTTTGGATTTGGACCGTACTGGTTATTCCCCGATTCGCCATCGACAAATACCATCCAAAAAACATAAAGCGGTATTAGCTGGTACCATCCACTGTTGCCCATGTCGTGACACCTCTTTGAACCCTGTGCAAATAAAAGCCACAGTAACGGTATGACGATAAGTAGCCTGAAAACAGACTCGATTTGTGCGTTACTCATGGTGAGGTTCAATAACAGTATTGCAATAAAATAAATTAAATAGGATAAGCCATATTCCAACCTTCTTATGCGGCCATCAAATGAAAATGGATTCTTAAACATCTTTCAAGTTATTATTAATTGTTGCTCGTATTAATTAGCCTTAGTTTTTATTTTCCTAAAAACGCTGGAAGACTGAAGATATTTTACCAACTTATAAAATAGCTAACTGATAACGAAGAACGAATAAATTCCAACATGAGATTTTTATTTTCATTCCAGATTTGAACTGAAATGCAAAAAAATCCGGCTTATGAATCATGCCTCATTCCCTCTGCTACTTTAAAAACATGCAGCACATAAGGAAAAAGGGCATCCATTGTTTCTTCGGCTCCGCGTGTAGAGCCGGGCAACGTAATCACTAAAGTATTTTCTATAAAACCAGCTATACCGCGGGAAAGCATTGAGTAGGGGGTTCGTTGTTGCCCATAGTTCCTGGCGGCTTCCATGATGCCGGGAATTTCGCGGGTCAGCAAGGGCGTTATTGCTTCTGGCGTTACATCGCGTGGTGACAATCCTGTGCCTCCTGAAAAGATCACTAATTGAAAATGCGATTCGCTAAGTTGTTTTGCTTTTGACTGTATCATTAAAAATTCATCCGGCATTACTTCGTAAACAGAAACCGAGAGATTCCATTTTTCTAATTTTGAAATAACGGCTTTGCCGGTTTTGTCTTCTCCTTTCCCTGAAGCAATACTATCTGAACAAACAATAACAGCACATTTGAATGAGCTTCCTGGTTGCTTGTCAAAATCTGATTTGCCACCTTTTTTATCTTCTAATTTAATGTTGCAAATCGAAATGCCTTTATCTATCGGCTTCAGCATGTCGTACATGGTCAACGCGGTAATAGCCGCGCCATGCATAGCTTCTACCTCTACGCCAGTTTTGTAAATGGTATGCACTTCTACTGAAATAGTAATGCTTAATCCATCAATGCTATGAGTGATGGATGCAAACTCTACCGGCAAGGGATGACAATCAGGAATGACATCGCTGGTTTTTTTTATGGCCAATAATCCTGCCGCCCTTGAAAATTCAAACACATCGCCTTTGGGCACTTTCTTGTTTTTGATCGCATCAATGGTTTCCTGTTTGGAAACCGAAACCGTTGCGCTCGCAATTGCCTGGCGTAATGAATTTGATTTTTGTGTGATGTTGACCATATTAATTATTTACTTTCCATTGATGCGTTTCGTCTTCAAATAATTCTTTGCCCCATACAGGTAGCTCCGCCTTTATTCTTTCTACTGTTTCTGAACAGGCTCCTATGGCGGTTTTCCGATGTCCTGATGAAGTAAACACAAACAAGCTGATTTCACCCGCGGCTACTTTGCCCAGGCTGTGATATACATGCATACACTCGAGGTCGTATTTTTCATAAATAGCTTCTTTGATTTCAGTCATTTTTTCCAAAGCCATTTCTTCGTACGTGGTATATTCTATGGCAGCTACTTTTTTTTCATTAATCATATCCGCCCTCACCTGGCCCAGGAAAATACTGTGTCCGCCGATTCCGGTTTTGGCGCTGTGCTTTTGAATACAGGTGCCGATGAAAGCACCGGTGATAGCGCCTTCTACAAAAATATTTTTTAGTTTCTTTTCACTCATGGTCTTTCTTTTGTTTCTCCCATTGCATCAGGCCTCCTTTCAAACTATAGATTTTTTTTTGATCTTTAAAAATACGTGATAATATTTCCACCGCCTGGATACTTCGTTTGCCAGTTTGGCAAACAGTAACAACGGTTTCATGATGTATTTTTGAACTATTTTTTTCTAATTCATCCAGCGGGATTTTTAAATAATTAAAATCATTGATGTCTGGCTTTTCATCAAATTCTCTCACATCAATAATGTCAATATTTTCTTGCTGAATTAATGAATTAAATGCGGATGGATCTATTTCAAATTCTTTTGGTGCAGCCGTACAAAGCCATTCATAATTCATCTCTTTGAAAGATTTTTCATCTTTCGGAATCGATGTCTGATTTTTTTTATCAGGGCTTAAACTTACCTGGTATGTTTCGTTGGTGAGCGTATTATAGGTAAGTAGGGTATTGATTAAAGGTTCTCCTATGCCAGTAATTAATTTGATGCATTCATTCGCCATCATTGTACCAATGATTCCCGGTAGAACACCCAATACACCCGCTTCGACGCAATTTAATATTTCATTTTGTTTGGGTGGTTCAGGAAATAAATCACGATAATTTACAGATTCATCGTCTTTATTTTTCTTGCAATTTAATACCGCTACCTGTCCTTCAAATCTTGATATAGCCCCATATAGTAAGGGTTTTGTCAGCAACTCGCAAGCGTCATTAATCATATAGCGTGTGGCGAAATTATCAGTTCCGTCAGCCACATAATCAAAGTCGCCCATCAACTCCAATGCATTTTGGTTCGTTATTCTTTGGTTGTATGCAATCAACGTTATTTCCGGATTTAGTTGTCTTAGATAATTTGCAGCCTGTTCCGACTTGGCTTTTCCAATATCTTTTACAGAAAATAAAATTTGCCTGTGAAGATTACTCAATGCTACTTTATCATCATCAATGATGCCAATCGTACCAACACCCGCAGCGGCAAGGTATTGAAGCAAAGGACAACCCAGGCCTCCCGCGCCAACAACAAGCACTTTGGCATCAAACAATTTTTGTTGTCCTGCTACGCCGAATTCTTTTAAAATGATTTGGCGTTGGTATCGTTCGTATGAGTTGTTTTTATTCATTTTTTATCCGCCGGAAAAAGGTGGCAACAAAGCGATTTCACTTTCAGTATTTAATGGAACCGTTTCAGAAATTATTTTTTTATCAACCGCTATGGCATATTTCGCGTTGTCAAAACCCGGATATTTTGAATGCAATTCCTTCTTCAAATCATTCGTGTCTTTGATAGCATCGATTGAAATGCGGTTGCTTCCTGCGATATCCCTGAGTTGTCCAAATAAAATGATTTCCATATAAGACATTTGTAAAATTAACCAATCAGGCATGCGTGAACAATAATTTAAGTGGGCTTTATCAGTACCCCGTAAGAACGTTTTTCAATGCAATTGAAAATAACAGCACATAAAATAATAAAATGTGGTCCATAAACTATTCCGGTAATAAATGTATTTCTATTAATTCGCCTTTTTTGCATTCAGTTATTTCTTCGTCAATCTGAACCAGACAATTTGCCGTTGAAAATGAACTAAGCCTGAATGATTCCTGCGCTTCAAAAATATGAACTCCCATGTCATCATAATATCCTTTTAAAAAATAAGTAAGCCCTGCCGGCTTTTTAAAATCCTGCATAATGGGCACACGTAATTTTTTCAAAGAAAGATCCCGGTTACACAGCTTGCCCAACGCCGGAGCCACATATTCGTAAAAGCAAGTGAGGCTTGAAGCTGGATTGCCGGGTAATCCAAAAACATATTTATCCTCTAGCTTCCCAAAATACAAAGGCTTCCCCGGTTTTTGTTTTATTCTATGAAAGAGTTTTTGAATATTATTATTGATGGTTGCCTGCAGCACAAAATCATAATCGCCTACGCTGATTCCCCCGGTCAGAAGTATTACATCGCTTTTGAGCAAAGATTCTTTTAGTGATCCTGTTAGCAACGCCAGGTCGTCTTTTACCCTCAACACATAAACAGGTGCAATACGCAACTGCTCCAAAGCGGCCACCAAAGTATAAGAATTGGATTCGTAAATCTGCCCGTGAAGCAAAGTACTTCCGGGCTCTTTTAACTCGTCGCCGGTAATAATAATAGTGACAGAAGGCTTCGGATAAACCGGCACTTCATTGATTCCCATTGACGCCAGGAAGCCGATGGATGCAGGATTTATAAAAGTGTCTTTTTTTAATGCAAAAACGTTTGGTTTTATTTCCAAACCTGCAGGCCTTACGTTCATTCCTTGTTTTATGTTTTCATCGCAGATAATTAATGCGTCATTTTCAACAAAAGTTTTTTCCTGCATCACTACGGTGTCGGCTCCGGGCGGAACTGCGGCGCCGGTAAATATTCTTACCGCGCTCCCCGGCTTCAGTTCATCATTATTTTGGCTGCCAGCGGGTATGCTTCCCGATATTTTTAATTTCTCATTCGTCTGCCAATCGCTGAATGAGAAGGCATAGCCATCCATGGAAGATTGCGGAAACGGAGGAAGATGAATGGGCGAAAATATATCTTTTGCAAGCACGTAGCCTGCTGTTTTCTCTAATGAAATATTTTGTAACGGTAATGGAGCTACGTTTTCCCAGATTATTTTTTTTGCCTCGACTACTGAAATCATTTTTGGAAGTATTCTTTTGAATGATTATTTTTTTAGCCACCGATTGTTATCATACTTCTGTTGTGAATGTCCTCAGCATGTATCTTTTTAAAATCTGATAATAACTGGCCGCCCAGTTCTTTTTCTTTTTTGCCAATATTTTGCTGAATCAGTGGCAACACATTTTCTCCTTTGCGAAATGCCGTTAGCAAATCGGTTTCATCTTTGGAAAAAAGACAATTTTTTATTTTGCCATCGGCAGTAAGCCTGATTCGGTTGCAACCGCTGCAAAATGGTGCGCTCATCGTGCTGATAACAGAAAATGTACCTAAATGTTTGTTTACTGTAAATGGTTTGGCCGTGTCGTGTTTGCCATTGGCTAATGTGATCACTTCGTATTTTTCGTTCACTACGTTTAAGATTTCATGCAAGGTAAATACCTGGTTGCTTGTCCATTTGTTGCCACTAAAAGGCATGAATTCAATAAACCGGACATGTACCGGTGTTTCCCTGGTCCATGCTACAAAATCGTTAATCTCATCATCATTGAGCCCCTTCATCATCACTACATTTATTTTTACATGAAACCCGCGGCGAATCATCATGTCAATATTATTCTTAACCTTGTCAAATTCATCGCGGCGCGTGAGAAATAAAAATTTTTCGGGCTTTAAGGTATCCAGGCTGATGTTTAATGAATGGATATGGGCTTCCTCAAATACGTCGGCAAACAAATGCAGGCGCGTGGCATTGGTAGTGATGGTGAGCGTTACATTTAATTTTGACAAAGCAAGAATAATCTCTTTGGCATCTTTCCGCACCAGCGGTTCTCCGCCGGTAAGCCTTATTTTATCCACGCCGTTGGCTACAAAGATTTTTGCCAGCTCCAGGATCTCATCTGCCTGCATCAATTTGGCCGAGGGTGCAAACTCGTAGTCCTCTTCAGGCATGCAATAAAAACAACGCAGGTTGCATTTATCCGTTAAAGAAATCCGCAAATAATTATGACCACGATTGTAAGAATCCATTATCATTTGATAAAGTTATGCCATCATTTTTTAGCTGGGGTTTTTATTGCAATTTTGGCTTTATTTTTTGTGAAATGATCATATGTCTAAACTGATATAAATAAGAATTGGCGTTATTTGTTGGTTTGCTGTTTGGATGAGATTGGCGGAAACAGAAATCGAGTTGGCATTTCAGAATTTGATGGAAAGAAGTGGTCGACATTCAACGCGAACGCGCTTGCACTAAGGTAGACTTATCAACACATACGCCAACGCTACTTTGCCGTGCTGCATATCCGCGCCGGAGTAGGGTCGTAGTAATTATTTTTCACTATTGGCCGAAGCCAGGGAATTGGTTATTGGAGACTCGTGGATTAGCTGGCACTTGGCTAAAGTCTCGTGGAAGTCTGCTGCGGTTCGCCGGTTAGGAAAGAACAAGATCTAGACAGGCTAAAAAAGATGAATATACTTTTGCATTCTTGCGGTGCATTTGGTAACGCAAGTTTATTTGCAGATTATAGTTGCTCCTGAACAAAAAGTTCTTTTCATCATTACTAAAAATGAGCTACATAAATACCGTTGCTGAATACAGTAAACAATAGTATGAGAGTGAGAACGGTTGCTACAAGTGCGGTAGTTCCAATGGTGTTGATGATGTTTGTTTTCATGATCGGGGTTTTAAGTTTATAATTTTTTTTTTATAATTATTAAAAATGAGCTACGTAAATACCGTTGCTGAATACAGTAAACAATAGTATGAGAGTGAGAACGGTTGCTACAAGTGCGGTAGTTCCAATGGTGTTGATGATGTTTGTTTTCATGATCGGGGTTTTAAGTTTATAATTTTTGTTTCTTTTATGATTACTAAAAATGAGCTACATAAATACCGTTACTAAAAACAGTAAACAATAATATGAGAGTGAGAACGGTTGCCACTAGTGCGGTAGTTCCAATGGTGTTGATGATGTTTGTTTTCATAATTCTGTTTTTTTTGATTTTATAATTTTCGTTTTTTTTTGCGGTTACTAAAAGTGAGCAATATAAATGCCATTACTAAATACAGTAAACAATAGAATTAGGCTGACGAAAATTGCTACAAGAGCAGTAGTTCCAATGGTGTTGATGATGTTTGTTTTCATGACTTTTAATTTTTAGTTTTTAAGTTTTTTTTAAATTTAGTTTGCCTGTTCCACGTATGGGTTAGGATAAAGATTACAAAGTTTATTGTGAATTAAAGCGAATTCTAATCGGTTCCCAATAGAGCACCTGGAAACTTACATGCTGTTGATTTTCGATGAGCAATACATGAAAGCAATTGGGGGTTGAAGAAATCTCAATTGTAAAGTAGCGAGTTGAGCTTTACTTAAAAAGAATGAAAAGGTTGCGAATTGTAGGAGTATAGAGATGTACTTACTTGTTAATGTAGAATTTGAAGTCATTTCTTGTGGGTTTCTTTTTTTTAATGTTTCAATCCGGCATTTTACCGGTTTGATAATCGCAGTCGTTCAAGGAGGGATAATTTTGAATTCAAGATATCCGAGGTAAGAGGTACATCATTGATTCGAGGACAAACATAGAGTACAAATCCGGATAATGCAAGACCGTAAATTTACCGAATTGCTATTTTTAGATAATTTCTAACTATTTATTGTAATTATTGAACGGATTGCCTACAAATTGCTTAATACCGTTTAATAAATTCAAACAAAATCGAAAATAAAATATAAAATTTAGATTGTAGCAGTTATTTTATGCGCATTTTTACTGTGCAAACAGTGTAGATATGGGTGAATTATCTATTCTGAGAAATGCTAAATAATAGCCGAAAACCCTGATTTACCAATGAAAACGCGTCAATTTTCTAAAATTTTAAATTGTCTTGCGCTTCCATTTAATAAAAGAGATGAGATATTAATTAATTTGGCTTCCGGTCAGCCCCGAGAAACTCTTTGTAGAAAATACGTGCTGACCCATGGTAAAAAAAACGTGGGAACACGATATCAGGGATACAGTAAATCTATAAATTTCCGCATTTTTATTTGATGAGTAGGGAATAAGCGAACGCTCTTGCACTAAGTTAGACGTACGCAGAGATAGGCCAACGCTATTTTTCCATGCTGTATATATGCGCCAGGGTAGGGTGTTCTTTATTTGCCAATCTGTCTCGTATAATTTTCTTTCAACTTTTTCCAGGGCTTTGGTTTATGGTCTTTATCTTTTTATCAAATAAGAATCAGGAGAATTTGTTGCTCTACTGAAAGAGGCTGAGAACGGGTATTTATGTGTTTTGGATCATCTTACAATATCTCCAGTACTTCACTCACTTCCTCCAGTGGAAATTGTGCATTTCTCAAAAGCGCAGGAAGAGCATAGTTCATTTACGATACCCATTGTTTTAGAAATTCAAAATATTCTTTGTTATCTGTCTTTCCAAAACTATAGTTAATAATGAGATATAATTTGCTGACTTGGTCATCCTTAGTAAACATCAACCTTAGTGGGAGCCAGGTTAATCCAAGGCTCCGAGTTTCAGATGCATTGAACGGTTAATCAAATCCAAGATAGAGTTGCTCGATTTCCTACCTGTAAACTTCTAAAGAAAATTCTTCTTTTGTTTTCTTATCCTCACCAATAAGTGCAAGTGTATTTGTATAAAGTGTCAGCGAACCTTCATATCTATGCAGCGGGTTGCCAAAAGAGAAATGGGCAGCTACCAATCGAGCCAACCTCTGTCTAAAATATCTTCTTCAAATGTCCAAAGTGCTGGTGCTTGAGCTATCATAAAAAATCATCAAAATTTCTATCCTTTTTTTTAAAGTCATCTTATGCCGTATCCAAAATCTCACTCACTTCCGCCAACGGAACCTGAGCATTTCTCATCGCAATTCCCCTGATGGCATTGCCACTAAATTCGATAAATGCATCTTTAGAAATTTCATCATCCCCTATCATCACCGGGATGCCAATGTCGCCGCCTTCACGTATGGATTGTACCAAGGGGATTTCCCCAAGGAAGGGAATATCATATTCGCTTGCAAGATTTTTACCGCCTTCTTTACCAAAAATATAATATTTGTTATCGGGCAATTCTTTCGGAGTAAAATAGCTCATGTTCTCTACAAGGCCAATTATAGGCACTTTCAAGGCCGCCTGGTTAAACATGGCAATTCCTTTTTTGGCATCGGCCAGCGCCACCAGTTGCGGTGTAGTTACTACGATCACGCCGGTTAGCGGCACCGATTGGGTAATCGTAAGATGAATATCACCCGTGCCAGGTGGCATATCAATAATGAGGTAATCCAGCTCGCCCCAATCCACATCGGTTACAAATTGCTTGATGGCGCTGCTTACCATCGGGCCGCGCCAAACCACTGCTTGCCTTTCGTCAACCAACAAGCCGATGCTCATTATTTTTATTCCGTATCGTTCAATAGGTACAATCTTTCCCTTGCCATCCACATCGCGCATCTGTGGACGCTGTCCGCGTATGCCAAACATGATATGGCCGCTGGGTCCATAAATATCCGCATCCATAAATCCTACTTTGGCGCCACCCGCAGCGATCGCGAGCGCAAGGTTAGATGACACGGTACTCTTTCCTACACCGCCTTTACCGCTTACCACTGCTATAATGTTTTTTACATCTTTCAATACATCATTTTTATCAGTACGCAGCGAAGTGGTTTTGCTCGTGAAGTTTATTTTTATTTCTACGTCTTTGCTGATCATGGAATATATGGCATCAAAACACCTGCTTTTTATAAGGTCTTTCAATGGGCAAGCTGGTGTGGTAAGGATTACTGTAAACGAAACTGTATTATTTTCAATTTTAATATCCTCCACCATATTCAGCGTTACAAGATCTTTTTTAAAGTCAGGTTCTTCTACTGTACTCAACGCTTTCAATATGTCATTTTCCGTCATGGTTCAATTTTTTGTTAAAAAGAATTAGTTGATGCAAATTTAAACATTGATAACTTTACTTTGTTTACTTAAAAAGGAACTTATGCCTATAAGCTCCGAACTTTATATTTTTTTATATGAAAAAAATTGTACTATACTGTTTATTCTTGTTGTTTGTAGTTCCTTTTGGTGTAAAAGCTCAGTTCGACAATTTTAAAGATTCTGTAATACAATTATACGGAGTTGTGATGTCTGCCGATAGTTTGCAGGCTTTGCCATCTGTAAGTATTATGGTTAAGGGGCGTAACCAGGGAACGCTTTCCAACGACGAAGGAGTTTTTTCCATTGTAGTTTTAAAAGGCGATGAAATTACCTTTACTAGCGTAGGTTATAAACCTAAAACTGTAATTATTCCCAAAAATATTGATGGCAATCAGCAAAGTATGATCCAGCTCTTGGTTCAGGATACGGTTTATCTTCCGGCCACTATTATTAAAAAGTATCCAACTCGCGAAGAATTTGCGCGCGACTTTGCAAATATGGATGTGCCCAATGATCAATTAGAGATTGCAAGGCAAAATCTTTCTGAGGCAAACCGGAAAGCCCTACTAAATGCCTATCCGACAGATGGAAGAGAGGCTACCAATTATTATTTTAAACAAAACGCAAAAAAATATTATTCGGCTGGTCAGCTTCCGCCTCAAAATATTTTTAATCCCATGGCATGGTCCGAATTTATTAAATCATGGAAAAGAGGTGATTTTAAGAATAATAAATAAAACGCTGATGTTTGATTTAAAGATATGTGTTTTAGGACTTTCTAATATTTGATGTTTTCAGTGGTTTTTTCGCAAGACTGATTAAGAATCTTCAATATTTCTTTGTTTACTGTAAATATTGTTGTTGATACAGTTTGTCGAGCCGGATTTTTTTTCTTCTACATTTGTCGTGTTTCAAAAAACTAATTATGACGATAAAAAACATTGCCGTAATCGGTGCCGGCACCATGGGAAATGGCATTGCGCATGTATTTGCTCAAAATGGTTTTTCAGTAAATCTTATTGATGTTTCGCAGGAACAAATAAGTAAAGCTCTGGGAACAATTGGTAAAAATCTTGAGAGGCAGGTTTCAAAAAACATTATTTCTGAGGAAATAAAAAGCGAAACCCTCAGCAATATTTCCACCTTTAACTCGCTGAAAGATGGGGTAGCAAAAAGCGATCTGGTGGTGGAAGCAGCCACAGAAAATGAAAGTTTGAAACTAAAGATTTTTAAGCAGCTTGATGACTTTGCTCCTGCTGATTGCATTCTGGCGACGAACACTTCTTCGATATCTGTTACTAAAATTGCCTCGGCCACCAAAAGGCCCGCGCAGGTAATCGGAATGCATTTTATGAATCCCGTTCCTGTTATGAAATTGGTGGAAATTATAAACGGATATGCCACTGATAAAGCAGTTTCTAAAACCATTGTGGATCTTTCGAAGCAAATCGGAAAAGTATCGTGTGAAGTAAATGATTATCCGGGTTTTGTGGCCAATAGAATTTTGATGCCAATGATCAACGAAGCCATCTTCACGCTGCACGAAGGCGTGGCCGGTGTGGAAGAAATAGATACTGTAATGAAACTCGGAATGGCGCATCCGATGGGGCCTTTGCAGTTAGCTGATTTTATTGGACTGGATGTTTGCTATTCTATTTTAAAAGTATTGCATCATGGATTTGGCGACCCAAAATACGCGTCCTGCCCGCTTCTTACCAACATGGTAAATGCAAATATACTTGGTGTGAAAACGGGCGAAGGATTTTATAAATATGCCGCTGGCAAGAAGGAGTTGGAAGTAAGTGAGAGATTTCGATAAATGCTTGAAGGTAGAAAATTTCATCATTATTCCTCATTGCGAAGCGCATCGAATTAATTTCAAATTCATAATAAATTTCCTGCGCTGTGGTGATCTTCCCCCCAACTCGTGTCTTCACGAATTTTTCTTTTAACCTTATAGGACCAATAAAACGCGGGTTGAGGAAATATTTAAGAATAGAAATTCCCTATAAAAGTTGCTTTACTGAAAAAAAGGAGTCTTCCTTTTTTCAACATTAAAAAGAAGGGTTCTTTTTCTACTATACTTTTGCAAAAAAAAACGTGACACGAATCGGCCTTATATCAGACACCCACAATTACCTGGATTCATCTGTTTTTGAACATTTTAAAAATTGTGATGAGATCTGGCACGCAGGAGATTTCGGAACTATCGAAATAGCCAATCAGTTGCTGGATGAAAAGAATTGGAATATTTCTCACGGTCTAACCGTTCCGAATCTTACAGGTTACGAGCATCTAAAGCCTTCTCAGACGCGGGATCGTCAGAGAAAGTTTCGTGGCGTCTATGGAAACATAGATGGGTATGATGTAAAAAGCATGTATCCTGAACAGTTAGTTTTTATGTGTGAAGATGTAAAAGTAATGATGCGACATATTGGAGGTTACCCGCCGCGGTATAATCCCGAAACAAAAAAAGAAATTCTTATTTACAAACCACAACTTTTTATCAGCGGTCATTCTCATATTTTAAAAATCATGTACGATGATAAATTAAATTGTCTTCACATCAATCCCGGCGCCGCCGGGAAACATGGGTGGCAAAAGGTAAGGACATTGGTTCGTTTTGCCATTGACGGAAAAGATATCAAAGATTGCGAGGTGATTGAAATGTAGGGAAATGTATGATGTCTGATGTTTGATGTCTGATTTGGCGACTGTTTCGGCGTAAGATTCTAGGATTGCAAATTCGGGGGCAACTACTTTTACATTTATATCATTGTCAATTATCCTAAGAAATGTATTAACCGAGAATTATTTTGAATAAATAAAAAATGAAACGGTTAGGCAATTCTTATTATAAAATTCTTTCTGAAAGGTTCAAAATTTCAGTAATTGTTTATTTACGATTTGGGAACATTAAATTTGCAATATGACGCGACTGAAATTATTTGTATTATTGATTATCCTATTGATGTCGTTCGCTTCATGTCATTCGAACGATGTAAATCCGCAACACGTAAATCTCGATCCCGGCTCCGTAGTCTCAATTAAACAAACTATCGAGGAATACCCCGATTCAGCGATTTTAAAAGATCGTCTTATAGAGGCATACCGAAATGAAGGCAGATATGATTCGGCGATTGCCGTGGCCGACAGAGAATTGGCGAAAGACAGTGGCAGCGCGTATTTGTGGAACATAAAAGCGACACTGTATTTCGAGAACAACGATACATTGAATGCAATTAATTCGCTGAAAAATGCCATCGAAATATACCCTCTCCCTGAATATCTTGTGGCGTTGGGAACAGTTTATGCGGAAATTAAAAATAACAAGGCTTTATTGATAGCAAATAAATTGCTTCAGGATAATAAGGTTAAATTCGGTAAAGATGCCTATTTTATAAAAGGACTTTATTACAATTACGCGAACGATCCGCAAAAAGCAATTGTCAATTTAGATAGTTGCCTTTACATGGATTTTACTTACATGTATGCGTATCGGGAGAAGGCGATAGCATTGTACAACCAGGCAAAATACAAGGATGCGTTGAAGGTTTTGAAACGCTCGGTAACGATTCAAAACAATTTTGATGAAGGATATTATTGGATGGGTCAGTGTTATGAAAAGCTAAACCAGAAAGACGATGCGATTCAAAGTTATCAGAATGCTTTGTTGTATGATAAAAATTACACTGAGGCGAGAGACGCGTTGAACAAATTATTAAAAAGTACTAACTGATAAATAGGTAGATATGAGGTCCAAACACGGGATATGACAAGAAGAGGATAAGACAGCGTTTAATCTACATTAATTGATGTTCGATGTTCAATATTCATTTTTCAATAATTAATATTTAAACAAATGCCGATCATAGCACCTTCTATTTTAACAGCCGATTTTTTACATCTTGAAAGAG
>DATCFI010000201.1:0-46606 GCA_036509585.1 Hanamia sp.
TATTTCAGAAAATCATTGTTTTATTTTCCCCCCGGCGAAGGTGTTCTTAGGCTATCCGTAGAATGTTTAAATAATTGGGGATAAAATTATGATCTTGAAATGTCGGGTGAGGACACCCTGTTCGTGCAAGCATATCCTTCAACCAGCAGAGATTTACCGTCTCGCTTGTGCAAATTGAGAGGAACAAGTAAGACCTTCGAAGGCACAAGCGAGACGCTCAGAGTGGAGGTCCGTGCCCGTTGCATAACTAACTCATAATAAAATAAAATGATTATCTGAGAACGCTGACGTTCTTTATTCGGAAGTTCGTCATTATTTCTGATTTTAAAATATTGCCCGGATCATCAGATAATAGCGTTTAATGGTGCCTGTTAGGATAAAAACAAGAGGCTGTAAGCTGTATCGCAGCTCTTTTATATCTGTATCTACTTTTTTGGATTGCCATTTCATTAGCTTTTTCAGGTTGTAGGCAATGGCTGCCATGATCATACATTTGCCGGCCGGACTAACTCAATTTGTATAGACTCTTCCTGCATGTTGACCAAACCGGGAAGCGCGGCAATAACTGTAAGATCTTAATGATGCGTAAGGATACATCGTGTTATTAATATGTCAAAATATAAGGAGTAATAATAAAAAAGCCCCAGGTTATTGGGGCTTTAAAGATTGATCACCTCGCATAAATTACTTCATAAAATGTTTCTTTTTACGCGCAGTGTAATTAATTTAATCTTTATCTTTTTTAGCTTGTTTTTCCTGGTGAACCTCATGCTTTGCTTTTGTTATTGGATGTTTTACACCATGATTTTCAAGATGCTCACCTTGTTTATGAATGCTTCTGCGATGGCGTCCAACTTCTTTGTTCTTCTGCATTGCGGATTTTACTTTTAAATGCCCAAGATCCTGGCGGGTTTCTTTTTTATCTTCTTTTTTGTCTTTCACTGAATTTTTAAGTTGTTCCTTGTCCTGTTTGACATCTTTTGACTGAGCCATTGCACCCATGGAAAGTACAAAGCCCGTTATTAAAAGAAATACTATTTTTTTCATTTTCATTTTATTTGAGATTGTAATTGAATTATTACAGGTTAAAGATGAACTTTTTTCTGTTAAGTATTACACAATTTCACATAAAGCGGCTTCTTAACTTCTCGCGCAAGGATATCTTTCAACCAGTAGGAGACTAAGCGTAAGCGTCCCGCTTGTGTTCGAATTGAAAAGAACCATGAATAAAAGGGTATGGAGCCTGCGTATATGGTTAACTGTTAGTAAGCCTTAATTGTATCCGGGTTGCAATTTATAAAATATCACAAGCGGACGCTCCCCCGAACCGACTTCTTAATTGTATCAGTTGGAATATTCTAAAATAAAATTTTATGCAATCGGAAGATTACAGGGAAACCCTGGAAGACGCTTTAAAAAATCTTTTTGAAGTAAACTTTTAGTACTTGCATCTACTTCTATAATGAACAGATTGCCACGTCGCCGCATGATTTTACAAAACCGATAATGATCCTAGAGGCTTCTCGCAATGACCGGGGAACTAAGTGAATGGAACAAGTCAGTACCGATAGGTGAAACTCATTATTTTGATTTTGACCTTTTTAAAAACTGTGCGGATACCAATATACAATTGCTGGTAAAGTTGATAGAAAAAGTAGATGAAACTTACCAGGTTATAAAGAATGTAAATGCCATTGAAACAAAGGAAGAAGGCGAGGAGGAATAATTTTATCCTTTGGTTTAAAATAACGGCCAGAAAATAAATCGTTCGGGCCGCGGAAGGCAAGCGCCCCGACCGGGTGATAACTTTCACTAGCATAAATCGTTTGGGCCGTGGAAGACAAGCGTCTCGAACGGGCAGAATAAAAATCTTCTTTATAGGTTCGTTTACTGTTTCTGCAAGGAGCCACGTGTTGAAATCAGGCCCCGGCCTGTGGCTGTCCGTTACTCATACTTTACTATTATTGGGTTGAAGCGTTAGTTCACCACCAGTCACCGCCATCCCAATCCCGGCGCCACATGTTCCAGGATAGCCTTCAATACATGCACATTATAATCTACGCCTAAGGTATTGGGGACAGTCAGCAGAAGTGTATCCGCTTCCCTGATTGCTTCATCTTCTGCCAGTTCTTTAATGAGCTGACCGGGTTCTGCAGCATAGCCTCTTCCGAAGATCGCACGCCTGTCATTTTCAATATAGCTGATTTGGTCCTGCCCGCGGGCATCCTGGCCAAAGTAATAATGGTCCTGCTCGTTTACCAATGCAAAAATGGAGCGGCTTACCGACACCCGTGGCTCGCGTTGGTGCCCGGCTTTTTTCCATGCTTCTTTATAAAGCCTGATTTGTTCTGCCTGTTGTATATGAAAAGGTTTGCCGCTTTCATCATATTTGAGCGTCGAACTTTGCAGATACATTCCTTGTTCGGCGGCCCACACAGCAGTAGCGTTGGAAGCTGCTCCCCACCAGATGCGCTCGCGCAACCCTTCGGAATGCGGCTCCAGGCGCAATAATCCCGGTGGATTGGGAAACATGGGAGTAGGGCTGGGCGGCGCAAAACCGACGCCCTTTAACTTATCAAGAAATTCCAGTGCTTTGCGTCGCGCCATGGCTGCGTCATCTTCGCCTTCAGCTGGTTGATACCCGAAATAACGCCAGCCATCAATCACTTGTTCCGGTGAACCTCTGCTGATACCCAATTGCAACCGGCCGCCGGAAATTAAATCAGCAGCTCCGGCATCTTCCACCATGTACAACGGGTTTTCATAACGCATATCTATAACTCCGGTACCAATTTCGATGGTGCTGGTTTTGGCACCAATAGCAGCAAGCAATGGAAACGGAGAGCCTAACTGGGCAGCAAAATGATGTACGCGGAAATAGGCGCCATCCAAACCGATTTCTTCTGCGGCAACGGCGAGGTCAATTGACTGAAGCAGGGTGTCGCTTGCAGACCGGGTTTTGTAGGAGGGGTTGTTGCCCCAATGTCCGAAAGATAAAAATCCTATACGTTTCACTTCTTATTTTTTTAAATGTTTTGCAATGAACCTTTACCAATTCATTTTTACTTGTTCGAAATTATGATAAAAAATGTGAAAAGGGCGGCGTGTGGGGTTCATGTCCCATGCATCGCAATTTTCAGGAAGGGATCGCCCAGGCTGCGGAAGGCAAGAATTCCGGCGAGGCAAAATGAGAATCTGTGTTATTTACCTGTCTACCGGTGGGTAGGTTGGTTTACTGTTTTCTTCCCCCCTCTCCTCCCCGGCGAGAGGGGACGGGGGTGAGGCTTCACAGGCCGCAGACGGCAAGCATCCCGGCCGGTGATAACTTTCATTACTTAGATTTACTTCCATAATGGTGAGATTGCCGCGTCGCCGTATGATCTTTCCAAAACCGAAAATGATTTTACTGGCTTCTCGCAATGACGGAAAAAAATGAGAATCCTCGTTATTAGTTGGTTTACTGTTTGCTGTTGTTCTTTCCCCCTCTCCTGTCATTCAGAGCTTGTCGAAGAAGGAGAGGGGCCGGGGGTGAGGGAAATCTTCCAATTAGCTCCGACTAAAGTCGGAGTCACAAAATCGTCCGTGCCTACGGCATTTGAAGCAGGTGGTTCTACAGAGTGCCAGCGGCACGACCGATTTTGTAATCCCGCATAGGGCGGGAAAATTTATTCCCTTGCATTTCGGAACGGAAGCACCTACGAAGGCTGAGAACTATGCGCCCTATCTGTGCCACCCCGGCAAGGACTCCAACTAAAAAAAAGTTTTTTACCTAATTTAGTGTTAATACAATTTTGCATGCGACATAACCTGGCGGATTATTTTACCTTACTCAATAATAATTTACCATCCCCGATGATACAATCTACCCGCAAAAAAATCATCCTGTTTATATTTTATTTGTTGACGGTGCTGCCTGTTACGGCACAGTATCAATGGAAATTGAGCAAGGATAAAGATGGCATTAAAGTGTACCTGGCGAATGTGCCCGGATTAGCCGTGAAAGCCATTAAAGTGGAGTGTACCTTAGATGGAACCATTGATAAACTCATCAGCGTGATTCAAAATGTTCCGCTGCAGAAGGAGTGGGTTTACAAGAATAACACTGCTTATGTGATTAAGAAGATTAATGCGGACGATTTGTATTATTACACAGAAACATCCATGCCATGGCCCATAACGAACCGGGATGCGGTAGTACATTTAAAAATCATGAATGATAGCCTGGCTAACTTGTTAACCATTACAGATATCAGTGATCCGCATTATATCCCGGAGAAAAAAGGAAAAGTAAGGGTGCCCATTTCTTCGATACGCTGGCTCGTAAAAAACGCAGGCGCCGGAAAAATAAACATCGTGTACACCTTTGAAGTAGATCCCGGCGGTAGCCTGCCGGCATGGCTGATCAATATGTTTGCAGATAAAGGCCCTTATGAAAGTTTTAAAAAACTGGCGACCATTCTGGCAAAATAGCGTGACGATATTACGCAACGATCACTATCGTGAGACATTTTTATGAAAAAACTATCTTTAATCACCTCTAAAGCAAAGACAACATGAAAGCGGTTCATATTACAAAATCGGGCGGACCAGAAGTATTACAAATACAGGAAACGCCAACACCCAGGCCGGGCAAAAACCAGGTTTTAATCAAGGTGAAAGCAGCAGGGGTCAATCGCAGCGATATCATCACCCGTCAAAATACGGATACCTATGGAAAAGGATCCGGGGAAAACTTAATTCCCGGATTGGAAGTTTCGGGAGAAATAACAGAAATCGGCGATGAGGTGCACGATAAAAGAGTGGGGGACGAGGTTTGCGCGCTGATAGCGGGCGGTGGCTATGCCGAATATGTGGCGGTGGATAGTTCTCATTGTCTGCCCGTTCCGGAAGGGATCAGTTTAACAGACGCTGCGGCACTTCCGGAAACTGTGTTTACGGTTTGGTTCAATGTCTTTATTTTGGGGCAACTGAAACCCGGAGAAAAATTATTGATACATGGTGGCACGAGTGGCATTGGCACCATGGGTTTACAGATGGCAAAAGTCCTGGGCGCTATAATATACACCACTGCCGGGAGTGATACAAAGGTTGATTTTCTAAACAAGATGAGGCTGGGAACGGTAATCAACTATAAAAAAGAAGCATTCGAAGAAGTTTTTAAAAATGAAAAAATAGATGTCATCTTAGATATGGTCGGTGGAGATTATACTCAAAAGAATCTCGAGATACTTAATAAAAAAGGGCGGCTCGTTTACATCAACGGTATGAAGAGTGTGGACGTCAATATTAACCTGCGTACCATTATGAGCAAGAACCTTATTTTGACAGGAAGCTTTCTGAAGCCACAACCTGCCGATGTGAAAACCCGGATTGCGAAAGAAGTGGAAAAAAATATTTGGCCACTCTTCCAATCTCTACAAATTCATCCTGTTATTTACAAAACATTCCCATTGGAGGAGGTGCAGGACGCGCACCGCCTTATGGAAAGCAGCGATCACATTGGAAAAATTTTATTGGCCATCGGTTAAGGTAATGCGACAGGCTGCGATCTGTCCGGAAATGATGATGTACAAAATGTAATTGCCTGAACTAACCAGTGATTTCGATGAATAAAAAGTTACGAGGGCTACGTATATGCCTGACTGTTAGTAAGCCTTCACTAGACGCGAATTGCAATTTATAAATATCACAAGCTTCCCGACCGGGTAGAATGAAAATCCACCTTATATGCCTGCCTACAGGTAGGTAGGTTGGTTTACTGTTTCTGCAAGGAGCCACCTGTTGAAACCGAAGTAACAAACAGTCACAGGTCTGGAGAGCTGCGTCAGTACTGATTATTAAAAGGTCGCCCGACGGAACGATTACTTCTTATGCTTATGGAGGTATCGGAGAATTAGATGGACCCGCTAAGATAGCTTCTTATAGAAGCATTTGTGGTATGACGATAGATGATGCCGGGTCGATATATATTACCGACAACAATCACATCAGGAAAATTGCGTGGTAATAGTATTCATCCATTGTTAGCCTACGCGAAAAGCAAAGAGCCTTTTGGTAACCATAAAGTTTGATTCATAAAATACAATTCATCCTTATTTTATTTTTACAAAATCATCCTGGGGTTACGAATGGTTCGCGAGGAAACGAACCGGGGAGAGGCGCATGCTTACGCTAAAAACAGATTTTTAAATAAAAAGCACTTATTTATCGTTTGCTAAATACTTATATTTGACTCTTTAAAAACTAAACTATCGCTATGAGTAAAGGAATACTTACCATATCCCTACTGTTTTTTTTCATCATACAGGCAAATGCACAAATAGGTGTAGTGAAGCTTGTGGGTAACGATACCAAAAATTATAATTTAGGCTTTGGGGCATTTATTAAAGGAAGCGTTCCTGTTTCAGATGCCGCCGATGCTACCCTTGAAATTGGTGTTGATGTTTTTCCTTCGAAAGATGCAGGTGAAGGAACAGCCATGTGCCCGTTAAAAGTTGGGTACCGCTACACACTGAACGGAACAGGCGAGGGATTTTATTTGGAGCCACAAGTTGGCTATAACATTTATGGCGTCACCTCGATGCTCGATGATGAGGGCAATAATGTAGATTTAAAATATCACGGGTTGGTGTTTGCGGCGGGTGCCGGTTACCTGTTTGCAATCGGCAACGTTCCGTTTGATGTAAATCTTCGTTATGAAACGGTGATGGCTCATGGCGGTTCTAACAACCTGGTGAGCCTGGGAATAACAAAATCTTTTAGTTTCGGCAGAAGAGACAACGGGAACTAATAATACTTAATAATTATTGATTATGAAAGTTTATGTAATAGTCTTATTAATAGCCATCATTTTATCGTCCTGTTTGAAGCAATCGATACCCGATGCTATGCTTGGGGTTAAAAATTCTGGCGGGCAAGGGAAGGTAACTGCCACCTTGAGCTACAAGATTAATGGTAATGCCGTTAACATATCCGTTGATGATGCTGATAACCAAAATGGTTTTTACACATTAGCCTGTAGCCTAAATTCAGGTTATTATATCCTTAGCGGGGTAAGCAATTCAGGGGAAACTACTTTTTCTTTTTATACAGACAGTTTAGCCGTAGGAAATTATAAGTTCTTAGGTACTTATGGCGATATGTTTTTTACAGACTATAACAACACAGCTGAATATGTACATGCTCCCTCTGATAGCATGAGCTTTAATATTACATCTAATAATAACAGGCATATAAGTGGCAATTTTTCCGGAGTGCTTACGCCACTTTTGGATCCTAACAATAATATTTATGGCGATCCCAGTTCAGTATTAATTACAAATGGCTCCTTTAAAAACGTTCCGGTATTTTATTGACTTTAGTACCCCTCTGTTGGCGGAACTATGTTCCCCATTTTGGCGCGAGGTTGGTTATAGTCGTTAGCGCAAGCGTCCCCAACTTTTAGAGGACGGCAGTTGGTACGGGGGAGCAATTCTGTATGATAAAGTTTATAGGACTGTAGTATGCGGTAATTCTTTTTATTCTCTTCATTTTTATTTCTATAATTCTGCGAATTCCTGTTCAGGCTAATACCGTCTTCGACAGGCTCAGACTGACAGCTTTTAGAATGCGACGGTTTACGCTACTCTGGTAGAGTGTTAACCTGAGCCTGTCGAAGATGGTGATCAATCTCAGTTTTAAATATGATAAAAATCACTTTTCTAACAGCTTTTAGAAATTATTTTTGCAACAAATCCATAACCAATGAGTAAAAACCAACATTGTTCACACGGCAGCCATTCGTTGCCAGATTATAAGGAGCACAATCCCCGGATCTCAATTATTATCCAGTTTGAACCAAAGATGAAAAATCCGGATGTTTGGGAAAATATTTTAGCCCAACGCGCGAAAGAAGCGGAAGTTGAATTGTTAAAGGAATACCCGGAAGCAATGGTAAAACCGGTAATACTGAAATTACGGAATGTAATGAAGTGCATTAAAAAGGAATCGCATCAAAGCATTGCCATTTTCGTATGTCCCGTTTCAGAAAAAATAACTTATTTTACTTATAATCCTTACCTGTCTGAATTCAATAAAAACCATCCTTTAAGGACGCTTAAATCAATTGAAATATAGGTTTTCTGCAGAGAGGCTACCTTTTTAGGATAGCCTCTTTGCAGAAATTCTTTATCAAACCTGGATAAGAATTGCCAATTTTAATAATCAACATGATTTCCCTGATGTTTGTTTCGGACACGAAATACTAACCTGCAATATCTGCCCGTTTCCCACCAGCGGCGGGCCAAAGCCCCAATTGGAAATATACAATTTATTATCCGGCCCCATTACCATTGCTGTTGGGAAATTAAGCCCTGATACAATAGTTGTTCTTACACCTGACGGGTCAATGCGTACAACATCGCCGGTGCCGGGAGTCGGAAATGGATTATTTGTTGTGCCTTCGAGTACATATATTCCTCCTTCCTCATCAAAGGCAATACTTTGTGCCATGCTGAAGCCTGATGCAACTGTAGTGATTTTTCCACTAAGCGTAATTTTATAAACATTGGAATTACCCGTAATCGGAAAGTGGCTTAGGTTTACCATATAGAAACTCCCATCATGAAATATAATTGACGTAGGAACAATATGACCCTGTGTTGCAGAAATATCTATAAGCCGTGAAATATGACCCCGTTGATCAATTTTATCTATCTCGCCGTGATTGGGTTCCACTGCGTATAAATCATTTCCCACGGCCTGCATACTATACCACGTTCCATCCGGTTCAAAATCTCCGGCATTGGGATTGGCAACAGGATGGCTTTGTATAAATGCGCTTAAATCCGCAACCATTTCCCACTTTTTATTTGGAAGAACTTTTACAACACCATTGGGGATTGATGGAACACCATGGGAGCAACCGGCTCCGGTAAGCACGCCGTAAAGTGTGTTGCCGATAAATGCTACATCGCCCACACCCATTATATCTCCCTGGGCATCCATAGAAGAGGGCAATTTATCTGCAACAGTTATGCGTTGACCGTTCCATATTTTCGAAATTCGGGAACCGGTATCGCTTCCAGAATAGGGGCCTACGGGTGCGGGAACCTGCATGCATGAACTACTATTAGTCGTGTTAGTACCACCAACGCCGGCTTCGGCAACATACAAACTTCCATCGGGGCCAAATTTTAATCCACGCGGAAGATTAAGACCGGTAGCATACACAGAAGTTGTTGCAACCAAATCTCCAGGGCTACAGTTGCAAAGGCAACCGATGGCGGGAGGAAGATTTTTTTTGCAGGAGGAAAAAATTATTGCGCCTGCAAATAAACTTACAAAAAGAAGACATAGTTGTTTTGTTTTCATAATTTTTTTTTTAAAAGTTAATTAAAATATAAGTGCTCCATTTTTAAGAAGTGAATAAAAAATACCGGCACAATCTTAACTTAATATATTTGATGCTAAAATGAAAAATCTCTATACACCTGAATTGTCCAACACACAACCAATAGGAAAAACAAAATGCTTTTATCGGGTAATCTTGCAGTTCGTTGGCAAAAAACATATTTTGGTTGAATAGCTGGTTTTTTCTAAAGCTGCGTTTTAGAAAAAGGTAACTTGCTTTGATTTAAAATGAAAAAGGAATTTTTTAAGCAAATTATTTTTGAACGCCGTTACCGGTGGCTGAGGCTTTTGCTTCTGCTCGCATTTTATTTTGTTTTAATCGTATGGCTTGACGGCAACGGGCGCAACAGTATGCGCCCCGCTATTGACCTTTACATATTTTTCATGCCAATAGTTCTGCTTTATGCCAGTGTTATTGCATATTGGCTTATCCCTTCTTTTCTCTTAAAAAGAAAATATTTTTCCTTTTTCCTTTTGTATTGTTGCGGGACTTCTATAAGTCTCCTTTTGATTTTTCTGGATACCACTTTTTTGTACAACCCGTTACATGGCATTCCAGCACCACATTACAGTATGGTGGAAATATACAGGCACATATTTTCTTTAGCGAGTTTTTTGGACATGCATATTTTTACTATGCTGTTTATTTTCCTGAAGTTGTTCAAATATTGGTACCTGGAGCACCAGGAAAAACTACAGATTGAGAAAGAAAAATTGAATGCAGAACTCCAATTGCTGAAAGCGCAACTCCACCCGCATTTTTTATTCAATACTTTGAACAATCTGTATTCGCTGGTTTATGAAAAATCGGATAAAGCGCCGAAAATGCTGATGCGTTTATCAGGCTTGTTAAGCTATGTATTATATGAATGTAAAGCCAATGAAGTTTTGTTGTCGAAAGAAATCAGTATTATTAAAGATTATGTAGCACTTGAAGAAGAAAGATATGGAGAGCGGCTGGATGTTTCATTCAATTTCTCAGGCGATATTGAAGATAAAATGATTGTGCCGATGCTGTTTCAACCGTTTATTGAAAATGCATTCAAGCATGGCACATCCCAACAATTAGGAAAAGTTTGGATGAGCATTGATTTGTCTGTGAAAAAAAATCAATTGTACTTTAAGATTATCAACAGTTGCGATAATAATCCTGTTGCAGTTCCGGAAAAAAATGGCGTTGGGATAGAAAATGTAAAAAAAAGATTGGGATTGCTTTATCCGGGAAATTTTAAATTGCAAAACGGGGTTGAAGATGAAGTTTATATCGTATCGCTATCGCTTGAACTGAAAGAATCTGAGATAAAAAAGTCATCGGAATCAAATATTCCTGTATTAAAAATTGTCTAATGAATATGCGGTGTTTAATAGTGGATGATGAGCCGCTTGCGGCAAGGCTGATCAGCTCGTACATTCAACAGGTTCCTGGCCTTGAAATTGTCGGTGTGTGCAATAATGCAATTGATGCATTTACGATTTTAAGAGAGCAGAAAGTTGATTTGCTGTTTCTGGATATAAAAATGCCAAAACTACTCGGAACAGATTTTTTACGAAGCATTTCAAACCCGCCGAAAGTGATTTTCATTACCGCTTATCGCGATTATGCTTTGGATGGCTATGAATTGGACATTGTTGATTATTTACTGAAGCCCGTTTCGTTTACACGTTTTATGAAAGCTGTATCAAAAGCAACCAAGCTTATTTCTCTTGATAATAATTTTTCATCCATAAATACAGAATATAATAATAACAATGATTCTTTTTTGTATTTTAAGATTGATAAGGAAAGGCAGAAGGTGTTACTCCTTACAATTCTTTTTATTGAAAGCAGCAAAGAATATGTGAAACTGCATCTTGATAACGGAAAATCTCTTTTGGTAAAACAGGGCATTAGCTCGCTGGAGAAACTGCTTTCGCCACATCGGTTTCTTCGCGTCCATCGTTCTTACATTGTTACCATCGAAAAGATTTCTTCTTATAGTCCAACCTATATTACTATTGGCAATAATAAAATTCCGATTGGAAGGTTGTATAAAAATGAAGTGCTTGAAGTACTGAAACATTGACTTGTTTGAAAACTCAAACAACTTGCTACTGCAAAGCAGGTTAATTCGCTTTGTTATTTAACACCTCCAATTAGATGCTGAAGAAATCCGAACAGCCACCTATATTAAAGATGCTTCGTTTGCAGGAAGTATAGCGGCAGGATGATGAGCCGGTTTGTCAGCAAACGAAGAAATAACGTAGAATAGTAACGTCAAAGCATAGACTAAAATATATCGAGGCTGATATTGTACAGCATTTTTGTAATCGTGGCTACAAAGTAAAGGCGATGGTGGCAGGCATTGACAAGATTACTGCTGTCAAAATGCACAACTGTATCACCGAGGCCTGGGCGGAATATATTTTACTCGCAGAGAAGAAGATTCCGAAAACAGCCGATGATCAGGCATTGCTTTCCACAGTAAATCAACAAATAATTCAGATTCCTATTTTGCCCGTAAACTCCGCCATTGAATTAACTTGGGAATTCCCGGCCCGAGCTTTCATTCAATAAATATTAAATTTCCAGGTAAGGGTTGATTAAAATTTTCCAGAGTTGTTTCCAAATTCTGAAATCCTATGACTTTTTTAGGATATGATAAATTTGAAGACTTATGGAGACTGCAACTTTTAGAACCTTTTTATTCATCTTAAAATAGAAAGAGAAACACGCATCCGTCCGGCAGCAACCGAAGAAATAAGATGGATTTATATTTTGTAAACGCTGTTGTGTACCAACCCCAGGTCTCAAAAATTATCTTCATTTTTTCTGAAACTAAATCTTATCTTTTTTTGAAATTCCAGTTATAAACAAGCAGATCCAAAAGTCAGAATTGCAAGTTCAGTTCCAAAGTGCCTACAAGCGCATTGTTATAAAATCCTCCCGGGTGAACGATGTATTGAAGATCTGGTTGCAGATTTACCCAGGACGCCAGAATAAATTTATAAAACGATTCAATAGTCTGTTCATGTTTCCACAATAATCCTGGCTTTAGGCTGATGCGGGCATATTGGGTGCTAATACCTAGTACATCATCCCTACGCCCTTCGGCTATTCCTGTCCATAAAAGCCCTCCTCCAAATTGTTGATAAACCGGGGCTACGCCTTTGTCTGACCGGGCATATTCTACGAACATCCTTAGTCCCCTGTTAGTTTCCGTTTCGGAGACTGGCTTCCATATTGTTTGATTAATAACTGCATACATTCCGCTGGCTCCATGTACCGCACTGCTGTCTTCTGTTCGGTTAAATTCACCAGTATGCGTCCAAATGCCGAGGCGAAGATTTCCATCCGCTGCCTTTCCGGAAAGGTGGCTCCATGTCAGGCCGGATTCAGTAATCCATAATGTACCGTTTAAAGTTGGCTGAACTGAACCAGGTTTACCGGAAAAATCAAGAAAATGATTACTTTGATTTGCGGCATAGGCAGCGATACTGGTATAGAATAATTTGCCCGGCGTAAAAAAAAGATTGACGCTCGGCTTTGGATCAGGGAAGGTTGGAAATACAAATAAAGTAGGAGTAACATGCGACGAACTCGACATGAAATTCAGCCCATTGTCAATAAGGCTGAATTCAGCATTGGCGTCTACTTTTCCTATTTTCAGGCGAAGGGTGTTGTGAAAGAATTCCTGCTGATACCAAAATTCAAACATTTGCAAAAACGGATCTGCGGTATTCTTATCAAAAACCTGGATATCCTCAACCAATAATTTGGTAGGATTTTGAAACGAATGAGCTTCAAAATCAGCATAGAATTTTGCGCCTCGTAAATGCAGCAATTTATTCAAATCCAAACCTACATTCAGATCAAATGTGGAAGCGGCTGCTGAACCAACGCGAATTCCGCCGGTAAAGTTGTAATATCCTTCCAATGATTCGGCAACACCAAAAACAACCCCATTGTCTTTTAGCTTCCTCAGAAAATTACTTCTATTTTCCGAAGTATCTTTTTGTTGTTTTGGCAATTTTGAATCTAAGAAAATAGATGGTCGATTGTCGGCTGAACTGCTTAAAGCAGTTTGATTTGCCGGATGGAAATATTCCTGTACAGTATCTGCATTATTATTCGATTGAGCGTAGGTAGATTGACATAAGATTAAAGCAACAACAGGAAATATAATGCATGCCATTTTACAAAACATAAATCTGACTATTTAAGAATAAAGCAACAGACGATCAGCTCCAAAATTAGAACTTTAAAACCCATCATTTTTTTTCCTTTCCGTTTTAATGAGATTCGATCAAGTGAATTGTACTTTGCGTTGGATAAAGGCTCGGATCAAATCAATGTAAACAATAGATCCATTCAATCAATTACCTGCCAATCTACTCCATGATTTCCCTCATACACTACAAAACAAAAATTACCGACTTTTGCGCAACAAAAATCTATAAAGAAATTCTGAATGTCAAAAGCAATTTATATCACTTCTTCGGAGCCGAACAGCGGGAAGTCGGTGATTACCCTCGGATTGATGAATATCTGTTGGGAAAGCTCCGAGAAATCGCCTATTTCAAACCGGATTACATTCCTATGCCGCCGGTGACCCCATGCCGATTCCCCCTGGATTTATATTACTGCAGCAAGCATGTTCATTTTGTCTATTTTGCCTATCTCAGAAACAGATCAAACAAGAAACAGAAATTGATTTAGGGAAAAGTTTGAGGGTAGAGGAACCAAAGGTGTGATCCTTTTACTGTTTTTATAATAAAATGAAAATAATAATTGTTCGCGGCAGTATCATATATCGCAGATTCCCACGCCTCTGTATTTTTGTTATTAAAAAATAATTAGTGAATACACAAATTGAGGAGATTAATAAGACTAAAAACAAAAATTACACTTATAAGTTTGTTTACTGTACGTAAGGTTTAATACTTTCAGCAAACCTTTAACGCCGGCAAAGTCACAGACTCTATTTTTTCACAGTAGAATCTTTTTTTACAACGTCGGCCGGGTGAACCTTGGAACTGTCAACAGGTGCGGTGATCAACTTTTGGTTGTGTTGAAAAGCATATCGCTTATAAGCTCTTAATTCGCCTGCATATTCATCAGTAGGCCAGTTTTCATCAATATCCTGTATGGCTATTAAATCACTGTCTTTCTTTGGAACAGTAAGCGATTGATTGTTTTTATATTGAGTGTTATACTCTGTTAACCGGTTTTGCAGTGCTACAATATGGTTTTTAGCTTTACTTTTTATGTCTGCTTCCTTTACACGCAAAACGGTAACATTTAATCCGCTAATTTTTTCCTGGGTTGAGGATTTGTCAATAATTTTTTCCTGTTTCTTTTCATGACTGCCCCCTACAAGTGCTAACACTCCATGGGCTGCAAGATTCGCAGCTTGTATTTGTGCAAATACACTACCTGTTTGAAGAGCAACCAGGAATATCATAAGAAGAAAAAATCTGCTTATTCGTTTCATTGCAAATGTGTTTATGTAAATAAATATACTACAAAACAAAAAGCAAAAAATGTTTCCAAAAAGAATTTTTATTTTGGTTGGTGCGAACATAAGAGCAAGTCATTGAAAACGGTGTAAAATTGTAACTCATCCCGAAAATTAGTATTTATAAATTTTTTGAAAGACTTGTTTTTACTATTTCTTTTTTGGATCGGGATACAGGAATTTTAGAGCCGTTTTCTAATAGTAGGGCTCCTTAATCTTCTTTACCAGCTAAAAGTATAATTTCTACTTTCAATTTACCATTTAAATACAATGAATATAAACGGCAAACATTTTACCACCATTTCAGCGGAAACTGAATTTGTTCTACTGTGCTTACCACCATGTCGGGCTTGAACGCGTAATGGCTGATGTCTTCCTTTTTTGCAATGCCCGACAATACTAGAATTGTTTTATATCCCATCTGCACACCACCTTCTATATCAGTTTCCATAGTATCTCCTACCACTGTTGTTTCTGCGGTTTCCAATCCCAGGTATTTCCTGGCAGAGCGCATCATTACCGGACTTGGCTTACCTGTTACGAATGCCTTTCTGCCTGTAGCCTCTTCTATCATGGCTGTTGTAGCCGCTATACCCAGGTTGTTCCAGCCTGGTTTTTTAGGAGAGGGGTCCCTGTTGGTAGTAATAAATTTTGCTCCTGCAAGGATCATGTCAACGGCGCGCTGAACCATTTCCAAAGTAAAATTTCTGCCTTCGCCCAGCACTACAAATTCAGGATCTGTATTCACAAGGGTGATCCCGTTTTCATGCAGGCTGGTTAATAAGCCCCCTTCCCCCAGCACATAAGCTGTTCCGGTTTTTCCCTGGTCGCCTAAGAATTTACCAGTTGCCATCGCGCTTGTGTACACATGCTCTTCGGTTACTTCTATGCCAAATCCTTTTAGCTTGCGTACCGCCTCAAGCCTTGTACGCTGGCTATTATTAGTCATAAAAGTGAAGGGTATTTTTTGCTTAAGCAGGTTGTTAATAAATTTATCAGCACCCTCTATGAGTGTTTCTCCACTATATATAACGCCATCCATATCTAATAAAAGTCCGTGTTTCATATTATTCATTTTAATTAAAAAAAACGCTGCAAATTTTCTTATCGGTCCGCAATTTACTGCATTACGTTTCAAACTCAGTCTTCAATAGATTATGTTTTCATTACCGCTAAATAATTTTTGTATGCATAAATGATTGATTGTTATTTGCTTAGGCAATCTAGCATCATTATCCCCAATTACAGAATCGGTTGTATTTGTTGATTTACTTTAGGCGTAAACATCTTATTCTTTCCACGATGCGCCGTGCATAGCTTAGAGAAACTTCCGTAACTCTATGTTTAGATAGTGGCAGCAAGGAGTGTGATAGATGCTACGCTGTCGGCGATTGTTTTTATTATCGGATCGCTTTCTTTCGATAAGCCATGCTTCTCTGCAATCCAATTTGTGTCATTATAAGTTAGCCAGGTTTTACCCTGTTCATCTTCCCACGCCAATGCTTTTAAAGGCAAATCAATCCCCGAGATTTGTTTGTCCTGCATTAGTAGCGTTCCTGCTTTAGGATTTCCAAAAATGATTAATTCTGTTGGACGAAGAGGCAGATCTTGTTTCAGCGCATTTTCTCCGTGGTCTATTCGAAGAATTTTCAGGCATTAACCCACCCTATTTCTTTTCCGGAAATTACGAGGCTACAAAATGGATAGAATAAAATGTCGGTTTTTTCCAATTTTATTTTTTCGGAAGCATATAATTTTGCTTAACTATTAAATAATTAAATTTTAAAAAAATGAAAATTCCGGAAAATTATCAAACAGTGATGCCCTATTTAATCGTTGAAAATGCGGCTGAATTTATCAGCTTTGCTCAGAAAGTATTTGGAGCAAAAGAAACACATAAAACAATGCGAGACGAAAACAACATAATGCACGCGGAAATAATGATTGGCGGAAGCACCATCATGTTCGCTGACGCAACTGAGAAGTTTCAGGTAAGCAACGCAGGGTTATTTGTTTACGTTGATGATGCCGACGAAACGTTTAAAAGTGCTTTAAATAACGGAGGCGCTTTAGTAACGGAACTTGCTAATCAACCTTACGGCCGCAGCGGTGGTATTAAAGATCCATTTGGAAATGTGTGGTGGATCACTTCATCAAGGTAATCGGGAAATGTTTTCACCCAAAGTAGAAGGTATTTTCGGCAAGTAATGTCGTCGTGCGGTCTTAGTAAAACAACACCTAACTAGCGGCTTTATGAATTCTTGCTGCATCGGTCACATCAGTAAATGAACAATTAATTCATATTCTTATTTCATTTTCCTCCAAACGTTTTATTGTTATCCGGTATCTTTTTACGCACAGCGGAAAATAAAAATCATGAAAATCTCCCTGCTTGCCTGTAGGCAAGTTTGTTTACTGTTTGGTGTAAATTGCAAAAATAATTTCTCAACCAATCAACAAGTAAACTAGTAACCAACTTGACCTTCGAAGAATCCATACATTATCTCTACGATAAGCTGCCGATGTTCAGTCGCAGCGGCGCAAAGGCTTACAAAGCAGATTTGACTAATACGTTGGCACTTTGTAATTACCTGGGCAATCCTCAAAATAAAATAAAAACAATACACGTAGCGGGCACCAACGGCAAAGGCTCAGTAAGTCATATGCTCGCAGCTATTTTGCAGGAGAATGGATATAAAACAGGATTATACACTTCGCCACATTTAAAAGATTTCAGGGAAAGAATTAAAATAAACGGGGAAATGATTGCTGAATCGTTTCTTATTGATTTTGTAGAAAAAACAAAGTCAATCTCTGAAAAAATTCAACCCTCGTTTTTTGAACTCACTTTTGTGATGGCGCTTGAATATTTTGCGCAGCAAAAAGTGGACGTGGCAGTTATTGAAACCGGCCTTGGCGGCAGGCTCGACAGTACCAATGTGATTACGCCGCTTCTAAGTGTCATTACCAATATCAGTTTTGATCACAAGGAAATTTTGGGAGACACGCTTGATAAGATCGCGTATGAGAAAGCCGGAATCATCAAGAAAAATATTCCTGTCGTGATTGGTGAAGCCATTCCCGAAACAAAACCTGTGTTTCAAAATAAAGCAAGAGAGACCAATTCTGAAATCTTTTTCGCTGAGGAAAAGTATGAAATTATATCATCAAAATATGATACAAAAGAACTGGACCTCGAAATACGGAATAAAGAAACCAGAATCGAAAAAGATTATCAGCTTGACCTCAATGGATTATACCAGGAAAAAAATTTGCAAACAGTACTTGCTGCTGTTGATATTTTAAAAAATCATTTCGTATTAAATGTAGATAAAATAAAATTCGCTTTATCGAATGTGAAAAAGCTTACGGGCTTATATGGACGATGGGATGTGATCCGAGAAAACCCTACTATAGCGCTGGATGTAGCACATAATGAAGATGGCATAAAGCAACTGGTTCGCCAAATCAATAACAACGATTTTGAAAAATTACACATTGTTTTTGGGATGGTAAGAGACAAAGATATTGAGAAAGTCCTTGAGCAACTTCCCGGCAACGCTAACTATTATTTCACCAAAGCCCAAAACCCCAGGGCTTTGCCTGAGAATGAATTGTGGGGACAAGCAACGCGACATCATCTCAAAGGAACTACTTACACAGGAGTGAATGAAGCGTTGAAGGCTGCGATTGATAAGGCTTCTGAAAAAGATTTAATCGTTGTGTGCGGAAGTGTTTTTGTAGTAGCGGAAGTGGAACTTGTATAGAATTTATAATTCGCCCAATTCCCTTAATGCATAAAAGACACAACTGTTATGTGTAGCCTGTAGTATTTTATTTTCGAGAAAAAGCTTTTTTAATTCTGGCAAGGAAATTTTTTCTACTACAAGTTCTTCGGTATCATCTAATTTTTGTTCGGCGACTTTTTTACCACCTTTTGCTAAAAATAAATACGTATAATTATCAAGTACGCCGGGGTTGGCGGCTATTATTCCCACTTTTACAACGGATGAAAATTCATAACCAGTTTCCTCAAGCAACTCTCTTTTCATCGCTACTTCCGGAGATTCTTTTTCATCGATAAATCCGCCGGGAATTTCGATAAGTGTTTCTTTTATTGGATGCCGATATTGCCTTACCATCAACACTTCACCTTCCTCCGTTAGCGCTACGGCACACGCAGTAGTAGGAAGTTCTACTACGTAATACGCTTCTATAATCTTTCCTTCAGGAGTTTCGCATCTATCTTTTCTGGCAGTAAAATATTGATGCCTGCTTATATATTCTGAGGAGACCACCTTCCATTTGGAATCCTGTAAATTCTCCTGGTTATCTTTCAAGTCTTTCATTTGTCTTATTTCAAACAATGGTGATTCTAAAATGAAGGGTAGGGTGGCCTTTAATTCCAACCCATTCTTTTACGAAGATTATTAATGTGTGCCACATGATGTCGACTATGCCACGAATATGATTTCAATAATTGCCACAAGGTGATTTTAACTTTTCTTTCGGGGTGGTAAATAGTTCGCTGCCATTGGCTTTCGGTCATATCTTCCAGAAGTAGAGTCCATCGTACATGCAGCGCATGCAATAATGTAACAGAAATATTTACCGGTAATTTTTTCGTGTCGGACAGTTCAGACCACGCTTTCTCATCGTAAGGTTTGATGACAGGATTGTCTTCGGTTAACCCAAGCTTAAAACGCGTGTAAGCATTTATGTGACTATCTGCGATATGATGCACCAGTTGATGAATTGTCCAGCCTCCCGGACGATAGGGCGTTTCCAATTGGGCTGCATCCATATCCTGGATAGAAAATTCTAAAAAGGACGGAAGATTTTTTATATCACTAATAAGATCGGTTTTCAACGGCTCACTGAACGCTTCTTCAAATTCTTTTTGCTCGTTTTCTTTTCCAATCGGATATCGTAAGCCAGAATCTTCTGTCATGAAATTATTTATGAACGATGTTCAATAATTCAATCTCAAATATTAATGTAGCACCTCCGGGTATAGCGCCTCCTCCTGCGCCTCTGTCACCGTAAGCTAAGTCTGAAGGAATAAATAATTTCCATTTGCTGCCAACGGGCATCATTTGCAAGGCTTCTGTCCATCCGCGAATAACGCCTGTAACGGGGATGGTAATCGGCTGTCCTCTTTTATACGAATTGTCAAACTCTTTACCATCAAGTGTTGTACCTAAATAATTTGCAGAAACAGTATCCTGGGTAGTTGGTATAGGGCCCGTTCCTTTGGTAATGATTTCGTATTGCAAACCATCCGGCAACGTGATAACGCCGGGACGGTTTTTATTTTTTTCTAAAAAGGCGGTGCCCTCTTCTTTTGCTTTGCTTGTTTTATTTGTCATAAATTGTTGTAGATTTTGTTGTATGTTCATATTGCATGCATCTTCTGAAATAAGTAATGTTTTATCGTCAAAAACATCCTTGAATGCTTTTGAAATGTATTCGGTATTTATTTTTTCTACGCCCTGGGTTTTATAATATTCAGCTACCTGTACGCCAATCGAATAACTAAGGCTGTCGGTGGAAGATAAGGTGGCTGGTTTAAGCTTTGCTGCTGCCTGGCTGGATTTTGCAACTGGTTTTTTTGTTTGTGCAAAAATGGTAGAAAATGGTAATAGTAAAAAGAGAAAAATAGCTTTCATTGAGTTTTTTTTTGATGAATGATCCCGACAAGGTCGGAAAAAATTAGTGCGCAAATATAGCCTAATCTTCCCTGAAATCTTTACCGGTTAAGTTAATAAAAACGTCTTCCAGGTTGGCGGATTTGGTTTCTTTAGGCCGCTCAAAACCGGAATCTACCAGGTTGTCAATCAATCTGTCAGGAGATTCCAACGCGATGATTTTCCCCTCGTCCATAATAGCAACCCGGTCGCACAAATATTCTGCTTCATCCATATAATGTGTAGTGATGATTACGGTGGTCCCGTCTTTCCTGATTTTTTGTATCAGTTCCCACAAATTGCGCCGCGCCTGTGGATCGAGGCCTGTTGTAGGTTCATCAAGGAAAATAATTTTGGGTTTATTGATGAGCGTGGTAGCAATAGAAAACCGTTGTTTCTGGCCGCCGCTCATTTCCTTATATTTATTTTTTGCCTTGTCTTTCAGGTTTACCATTTCCAGCAATTCATTTGGGTCTGTTTTCGTATTGTACAATCCGCTAAAAAGACTAATCAGTTCCAATAAATTCAGGCCGGGATAGAAACCCGACGTTTGTAACTGAACGCCAATAATCTTTTTTATATCCGCCGCTTTGTGATCCAGATCCATGCCATCAACGAGAATCTTACCCGAAGTTTTTTCACGAAGCGTTTCTATTATTTCCAGGGTGGTTGATTTACCGGCGCCATTTGGGCCGAGTAGACCAAATATTTCACCTTCATACACATCAAAAGAAATACCTTTTACCGCTTCAAATTTTCCGTAATTTTTTTTCAAATCCTTTACCGAAATAATTGTTTCCATTTATGTTTCATTTTCTTAGTATGAAAAAAAGTTTTTCACGGCGTCAAAATTAATGGAATTAAAATTGTTATACGAAGGAGTCTTTTCTGCGGTAAACAAACAAAAAATCTAATTTTTTATTTTACCACCATAGAAGATAATTTAATTTCTTCGATTCAGTAAACAACCAATACCGCAAAATTTTATTCTTTTACGCAATGGCAATTTCTGCCGCACAGTAAACCAACAAATAGGTTGAATTTCTATTTTTTACTTTTTCCGAGGGGTCTCTCATCTACACCCTCCTTTGTGATTTTTACCGGTAGAATATTCCCATCTTTATCGAAATACATTCTATTCATCTGTACCCGGAATATGCAGCACTCCGTTATGGCCGGTGCCTGTTGCTACTTTCGGGGTCTTGTTGCAAAATTTTACCTACTCTTTTAAAAGGGCCAAATGGTGAATCGCCAATCGCGTAAGCTACACTGTAATCGGGGCCGGTCCAATCGGCTTCCGACCACGTGAAATAATATTTTTTATTGCGAACGAACATGTAAGGCTATTTATGGATAAAATGAATATTTGCAATTTACAACAGGGAAATTTCGAATCAAATGCCAAATAAAAACCGACAAGCGAATTATTGTTGCTTGCCGGTTTGCGGTAATGTAAGTATCAAAATGATTCTTTATTTAGGAGAATAAGCCACCTTTTTTCAAGGTTACAGTTCCTTCGCCTATTTTAAATCCATTATTATAGATTTCAACTTTATAATCTCCTGTTTGAAATTTACTGTTTTGAGACCATTCCACATTTACAGTTTGTTTTTGTCCCTGTACATAATTTATTGTCAGCTTTTTAGTAAAGGTTCTTTGCACGCCATCACGGGTGGTGAAAGTACCTGAGCCTAATGCATCAACAGAAACCGGCTTTCCGTCAGGGGAAATAATGCATACATATATATCTTTCAATCCTGAAGTGGTAATCCTGTTTTCATCTAAAACAAAAGAAATCTTCAACTTATCCACTCTTTTCGCGGTAGAAGTTGTTTTTTCCTTGCCACTTTTTTTGTCTTTGATACCTTCTATTTGAAAACCAGACGCATGTAATGTAGAACCTACATCTATCACATCTTCTTTTTGTTTTATTACCTTGTTGGCGGAATCATAATTTTTTTGAACCACGTCTCTTTGCTGTGTTACAACCCTGTTGTTTTCAGTCAGCTGAGCGTTGGCCACGGTAAGCGAATCTATCTGGGCTGTGTAGGTTTCAATATTTCCCTTTAATTGTGCAATTAATCTTTTCGCTTCTGCTAACTGAGCTGCAGTAGCATTTTTATCATGAATAATCGAGCGTACTCTTGCCTGTAATCCCTCTATATCTTTATCTTTTGTTTTTAAAAGGCTATCCGCTTTTACATTGCTGGTCTTTAATGCATCCAGTCGAAGTGCCGCATCGTCTAGCTCACGCTGCAATTCGTTTTTAGAAGAATCACTGTTTACGATCTGTGTGGTAAGATCTTGTTTTTCCTGGCGGGTTTTATTTCTGTCAAAGATAATATAGCCCCATGTGCCTAAAAGCGCTATTACCAGAATAGCCGTTAAAATATTGCGACCATTATTGTTTTTGCCGGTCTCATTTTCCTTTGGAACCGGATTTTCCGGACTTTCAGGGAAGTTTTCGTAGCTCATGTTTTTTTTTATTTAGATTTAAGATAATACGTTCAGTTTTCCAAAATCATGCCAATTCGATTCCGCGTGTTTTGGTTTTTGATCAAGCAATCATTTAACGCAAGTTAAGTGTAAAATTTTATCTTTGAAGGATGAGCTCAATTTCTATTATTTCCGAATGGAAAAAAAATGTTTTCAAACCGATTTATTGGCTTGAGGGAGAAGAAGAATATTTTATAGATGAAATAATGGAGTACGCTGAAAAGAAAATACTTTCAGAAGCGGACGCGTCTTTCAATCAAACTGTTTTTTATGGGAAGGATGCCAATTGGGCCGATATTATTAATTCGTGCCGGCGCTATCCCATGTTTGCTGAGAGGCAGGTAGTATTATTAAAGGAAGCACAGCAGATGAAAGACGTGGAAAAGTTAGAATCGTATATTGAGAATCCGCTAAGCTCTACAATATTCGTTGTTTCCTATAAAGGAAAAACGTTGGACGGGCGTGGTAAATTTTCAAAATTGATAAAGAAGAAAGGCGAGGTTTTTCTATCAAAAAAAATTTATGAGAATCAGTTACCAGGATGGATCAGTGGCTACCTGCAAACTAATGGTTTTAAAATAACACCTAAGGCTTTAAATTTAATAGTCGATCACATCGGAAACGATCTCTCCCGGATTGTGAATGAGATTGACAAACTTTCATTAAACATTGGAAACGAAAAGAACGTAACAGAGGATGACATCGAAAAATATATAGGCATCAGCAAGGAATATAATATTTTTGAATTGCAAAACGCTTTTAGTAAAAAGGACAATGGAAAGGTGATCCGCATTATTCAATATTTTGAAGCTAATCCTAAAGCGGTTCCTATACAGTTAATCCTCCCATCATTATATTCCTATTTTGTAAAAATATTACCGGTTTATCAAATGGGAG
Organism: Hanamia sp.; assembly: GCA_036509585.1. Lineage (GTDB taxonomy): Bacteria > Bacteroidota > Bacteroidia > Chitinophagales > Chitinophagaceae > Ginsengibacter. The sequence goes on from DATCFI010000201.1 coordinate 23,966, forward strand.
ACAAAAGTGAAAGAGCGCTAAAGCCGTTATTCTCATTTAATCCCCACCTCGTTGACCAGGTGTTAGATACGCTTAAAAACTATTCCTTTTCTCAAATAGAACAGGTTATCCTTTTATTACATCATTCAAATCTTAAAAGTATAGGTATTGATAGCTCTGGCCTTTCGCCTGGTTCTATTATGAAAGAGTTATCTTATAAAATAATGAATTGTAAATGAGCAGGTGATTATTGACTGGTACTTCCATCTATCACTTTTACATTTTTCTTATGGCTGTTTTTCTCCTGCCATTCCAAAACTTCTTTAGGCACGATTTTTTTCATGGGTTCCTCGGACACAAGCGCCGGCTTTGGTTTGTCAATTAAGTGTCCTCTGTCGTATGTTTCTGTTTGGACTATTTTTCCTGTGCCGGGTTCGTAATAAGTCCAAACGCCATCCTTTACGCTATAGGGTTCTGCTTTTACAATTTTATAGCTCAATATCTCATTACTGCCGGTTCCGTATACAGGGATGGTATCGTAAGGCTGGTCGGGATTGTAGCCGTGCCAATTTTCTTCTCTAATCAAATCTCCGAGGTTTGTGAAATATTCTGACTTGCCATCTTTATCTCCATTTTTATAACTTTCATAAGCGATTAAATCGCCCATTAAACTAAACTTTCTCCAATACCCTTCTTTTTTATCATTTACAAAAACACCCTCTTCTTCATATCCCGGTTCTCCACGTAATGGATCTACATGTACTACCCATTTCCCCTGCTTCAATCCGTTATTATCAATAGCATTTAGCGTATCCCCTTTAGGCGAAATTTTGTACGATTTGTATTGAGCACTTGAAGTTGATACTATGAATTGCATAGCGATTACCAATAAAATTAACCTCTTGGCGTATTGGATAGTAACTTTCATTATTTTATTTCTTTTTATTTCAAAATTACCAAAATAGCTATTGGTACTTAGTTAACCAGTTTTTTTGAAAAAAAATCACTTTCTTTATCTATCATCAATAACTATTCCTAAATAAAAAATATTGCAGAGGACGGAAATTAAATTAACAAAAAGCTCTTCCGTAGCGAACAGATTTATTAATGTTTATTTAAACTTCGGAATTAGTAAAGAGAATGAGGATATTATTTCTATCTTCCACAAACTCCTAATTGTTTATTAATTATATTGTAATTATGAAAATTTCCATCCAGTCATTAAAGTTCACGGCAAAAGAAGAATTGAAAGATTTTGTAAATGAAAAGGTAGGAAAACTATCGCGTTTCGATGATAAGATTATTAGCGCAGATGTTACCTTGCAAGTTGATAAATCAAATAAGATAGAAAATAAAGTTTGTGATATTAGGTTGATCGTGCCTGGGTATGATGATTTTGTAAAGAAGAACGCCGCTACTTTTGAAGAAGCTGTGTTAAACGCAGTGGAAACACTTCAAACTATTTTGCAAAGAAAGAAGGCGCAAGCGAAGGGTATTTAATAAGTAAGATCGGTTTCGATAGGAAAATGATCCGAATAAGGAACATGCATTACCTGGAACTGATCTACTTTAAATTTTTTGTCAGCAAGAATAAAATCTATTCTTAACGTGGGCGATATGAAGCGAAAGGTGCGTCCGATCCAATAGCCTTTCTTCAAAAATGCATCCTGTAGTTTTCCTCTTATGGTAAAATAAGTATTGGAATTCGGCACATCGTTAAAATCGCCTGTAATAACAGCGGGATAAGGGCTTTCCGCTATTTTTTGCTCCACTATCTGCGCCTGTATATGACGGAATTGATATCCCCTCCTCAATTTAGAAATGATATCTTTTGAATTTTCAAAGCCGGGGTCGCGGGCTTTTTTTAAATTATTTAAACTTCGATAGTCTTTTCTTTCGAAGCGAACAGATTGCAAATGTGTTGTGAATATTCTGAAGGTATCTTTTCCAATATTTATATCCACAAAAATAAGATGCTCAGCTTGCGTATGGCGGCCGTAGCTGTATATCCCTGAATTAATAACCGGATATTTTGAAAAGATCGCCACACCATTAGTGACCCGACTAGCGGAGGTATCTGTAGGTGCCGAAAGATAATAAGGGAAACCCAACTTTTTTATCTCCGAAACATTGGAGCCGGAATCATCGCTGCTTTTAAGATCCGCATATTCTTCAAAACAAAGCACATCGGGATTCTGTTGTTTTATCAGATCCATCATTTCCGGCCTATAACTTTCGCCAGGGTAATCAATTTTAGAAAAATAATCGTCCCAACTTTCTACGTTCCAATGAAAAATCCGAAGCGTATTTTTTCCTTTTGCTAAATTGAATTGTTGGGGCAAATGAAAAGAAAATACAGCAAGAATTTGCTGAATCCCAAGAAAAATCACTACCACAGAAACCCAAACCCATTTTGATCTTAATAGTGTCCACAAAATAACAAATAGGAGTAGCGCCAATAGAAGTAAGGGAAATGCTAACCCAGGAAGTGCGATAAGCCAATTTTCGCCGGTATTTACAAACGGTGTAAGACATACAAACAAATATGCGATCAGGACGAAAATATTAAATACGACAAGAATTTTTCGGTAAAAAGGGCGCCTGTAGTCAAACATATAAAAGTCAATTCCCTAAAAGGAGCGATAAAAATACGAGATGAAAAGTGAATAAGATATTAATATTTTAGACATTTTTTTAAAACGCTGTTTGTCACACATGTGTCTTCGTAAGTAAGGCAATAAATTTAAAAGATCCTTAATCAGTAGGTACACGTTTTTATTTGAATGCGGAAATAATACATTTGTTATCTTTCAGGTGGTTTAAGTAAAACGATGATAGCAACTATCAGGAAAATTTTAAAGCGATCTTTCGACAGGATTAGTAATGAAAAGATCAAGTATAACTTTTTGCAGGCTGTTCCCTTCTGGGTCGCGTCTTTAATCGCAGGCTTGATAGCCGTTTCGTATTCACGCGCGTTTGCTTTTCTGGAATCTCAAACTTTTTCTATTCTTCATCAGCACGGTTGGGTAATTTTTATTTTATCTCCCGTTTGTTTTATAGCGGCCTGGTGGCTTGTGGTCCGCTTTGCACCTTATGCAAGAACCAGTGGTATACCCCAGGTGATGGCGGCTGTTGAATTTGCAACTACCAATTACGATAAAAAAATAAAAAAGCTTTTAAGCCTGAAAGTGTTTTTCGTGAAACTGGCGTCTGGACTTTTAATGATTTTGGGTGGTGGCGCCGTGGGAAAGGAAGGTCCAACTATCCAAATGTCTGGCATTGTATTCAGGAAAATAAATGAATGGCTACCTAAATGGTGGCCTCCAATTTCCAGGAGTAACATGATTACTGCCGGCGCTGCCGCGGGGCTTGCGGCTGCTTTCAATACGCCATTAGGGGGTATTGTTTTTGCAATAGAAGAGTTAACCAAAACTCATTTGAGTTATTTTAAAACGGCCTTATTCACAGCTGTAATTATTGCAGGACTTACTGCTCAGGCTATATTAGGGCCCTACTTATATTTGGGCTATCCCGACGTGACAGGAGTTTCTAACTCTATCTTTTTTGCGGTCATAGTAGTAGCCCTGGTGTCAGGATTATTAGGAAGCTATATGTCAAAAATTATTTTATTGCTGTTTCGCTGGAAAAAAAGTTTTAAGTTTCAATATCAGCATTTGATTTATGTTTTTATCTGTGCTATACTTACGGCTTCCATCGCTTTTTTTATTGATCCCCGTATTCTTGGTTCCGGTAAAGAAATTATGCTGACTACCTTATTTAGTTCTGATAAATATGTGCATTGGTATACTGCTGTTTTCAGGGTAATTGGGCCTGTACTCAGTTTTACAACAGGAGCTTCCGCAGGTATCTTCGCGCCATCTTTAGGCGCAGGCGCCAGTGTAGGTTCTTTCATGGCTGGTTTATTTCACGCTTCTGATTCCAATGCCAACATCCTGATTCTTTGTGGAATGGTTGGCCTGTTGACCGGAGTAACGCGTACGCCTTTCACATCTGCTATTCTTGTGTTGGAAATGACTGATAGGAACAGTGTTATTTTTTACATGATGATTGCGGGATTAATCTCAAGCTTAGTTGCTTTAACCGTGGACAAACATTCACTGTATGATCATTTAAAAGTGCAAAGTATCCACGACCTTACCCACGAGAAAGAAGATGAAATTAAGGAACCGCAAAACCCGAACCCGATAAAAGATGGGATTTTTGAGGATAAACGCAAATTGGAAGGTTGAGATACAGTCTGGATTTTTTGTGTTTAAAATGATTTTCAATCCGTCGTGATAGAAAAACTATGAGAGACGCATACACCTTATGGAGTAATGATAGAAATTGCCTTATTCAACTGAGGATCGTTCACAATATTATTAGGAAGAAAAATATTATTAAGAGTTACTTTTATATCAACGTCAGGTGGAAAGCCTTTTCCTTCATAGATTTTATTGTCAATATATTTGAACATGGTGGAAGACGTGTAAGCATTGCCGTAATAAGACACATTTCCGGAGGCGATTTCAGTTCCTACTTTTCCGAAATTGAATGAACCTGCATTAAAAATTGCATTTTCAGTAAGCGGGCCATTGGCGCCCCAAGTGGTATCACCAACAAAAGTAGTATTGGGCAAAAGTTTAAGAGACATTGCGGTTATTTCCGACAAGCTAACCGATTCTCCATCGGCCAATACCACGATCGGTTTGGTGTAAGCGACCGCTCCGGCGGTGGGTGTAACTATAGCATCTGCCCAGGGCGTATAATCCAGTCGCCCGTTACCGTTTTTGCTTCGGCTATATCCAAAATGAAAAGGGCTGGAAATAAGACTACCAACCAAAAAATTCAAGTCTTGCAAATCGCCACCACCATTGCCACGCACATCTATAATCAGTCCCTTGATTGAGGTGTTTTTTAATTGGGAAAAGAAATAATCTAATACGGCTTTAACCTTCGGAAAACCACCCTGGTATTCTGAGACCAAACTGAAACTACTGAATGATAAGTATAAGACCTCCCCACTATTGATGGTGCCGGAAACAATCATGAAATTGCTATTGCTTGAGACAGTATCAATGGCAATATGTTTGGACGTGGAATCTAAATATAATGAATCTATCAGGTTGGTGTAATAGAATTTACCATCCGCACTGGGAGAGAATGGCGCCGTCTTGAATAAATTCTCAATAAATACAGGATTCTTTAATTTTCTGTCGTGTGCGGGCTGAATAAAACCTCCATCGGGGAAAAGAGTATAATGAGAATCAACAATGCCGTCAACCATTTTTTTAAAGTATCCCTTTGCCGTGGTTTCGTCGGACGAATCATTCAGATTCAATTTTGAAAATAATGGGTTGTAAATCTTGTACATGTTATCCCAGTTAGTAGTATCAATGCTCCAAAATACATAATTGTTATTCATATTGTTCCAGAAGTCATTAAACACTTGGCTAAAATTTCCTGTTAATGTGCTGCCCGACTGGTTTACAGTAGTGATTTCTTTTTTGCAGGATGAAAAACATACAATAGATAAAGCTAAAACCAAGGTGATTTTATGCGAATTATAAATGAACCGTTTCATATTTTAAAGAAATTTTATTTTATTTATTTCCTAAATAACAATTTAATTTTTACCTTTTAAATTGTATAAACATCCTAAAGAAATTGCAACCGTTTCATTGTATCGCGGAACTTGATTGAGCTGATAATTTTTTTGCTGATCTGACATAGATTGATAATATCTTGCTTCCCCGAAAAAGAGGTATTTATTATTCATTTCATAACTCATTCCAACGCCTGCCAACAATCCCAATTCTATTCTATTATCTTTTGTATTATCGAATTGGTATTTTTCATTGTAACTGTAAGGCGTATATTCATCAAATACATTGTTGGGTTGAGCATTACTTACTGAATTGGTATAGGCGGGTTGGTTCAGGATGTTGGGCGTGGTTCCTTTTAAGTCAGCCGAAAGCCAATATCCGCCATAACCGCCCAGATTTAAAAATCCTTTTAATTGCTTGCCTCCAAAAGAAAGATGCGCCATCAACGGTAATTGTATGTAAGTGTTTGTGTTATCCTGGTAGACACCCTGAAAAAAATCAGTTCTTGCTAATTGATAATTCTTTTGCATATAGTTGGGATCGGCCTGAACAGCAAGCCAGTCATTAATTTTGTAAAGCGCTGGTATCCCAATGTTGAAGCCATAAGACGGGTTGTATTCTGTAGATAACAGATTAGAAACATTGGTATTAAGGTAGTTTTTAGAACCGCCACCTTCGAGACCTACATACAATTGAGATTTTGCCTGAATAGAAAGAAGAAAGAAAAGAAGACTAAATGATAAATTTTTTTTTAGATCCATAAACGAATTTTAAACAATTGTTTAATGATGACGGATACGGATATTAAAGATTTATTTCTTTTTGATTAGCGAAACAAAGGGCTAAATTATTATATCGTTATTACTTAAATTTCATTTTTTTTTATTTTGGGACAGCATTAACATCGAAAAATGGGTAAAACAATTTCTTAAAGGTTCCTAACCTTGGTTGATATTGAAAAGAGACTCAAATACTCTGCCGAAATTAAATTTGTTGGATTAGGTATTAAACTCAAGCCTTTGTCTACAATGGAGGATACACTTCTTCCTTAGTAATTTTTCTATACCATCTCCTTCAACTTCTCCACCACCACATCTACTTCGTCTTTAGTGTTGTATTTGCTGAATGAAAACCGCACGGTAGCCTGGTTTGGATTGTGAGTGATAGCCTGGATTACATGGCTTCCGGCTTCCACGCCTGAAGTGCAGGCGCTGCCGCCGCTTGCGCAGATATTATTGATATCAAGATTGAAGAGAAGCATCTCAGATTTTTCTGTTGTTGGAAAAGCAACGCTTAAAACCGTATAAAGTGACTGTCCGTCCGGATCGCCATTGAAATATATTCCGGGAATATTTTTCAATAAACTCTCTTTCATGTAATCCCTTAGGTCTTTTATCTGTCGGCTCTCTGTTTCCAGGTTTTCAATGGCTAATTCCAACGCTTTTGCAAAGCCTACAATACCATAAATATTTTCCGTTCCGGCGCGCATGCCACGTTCCTGGCTGCCTCCATTTACAAACGGATGAATTTTTATATTTTCATTGATGTATAATATTCCCACACCTTTTGGACCATGGAATTTGTGCCCTGCAGCATTGATAAAATGTACAGGAAGACTACGCAGGTCAATTGGAAAATGCCCCACAGTCTGCACGGTATCTGCGTTATAAATAGCATTGTACTTTTTACAGAGATTACCCACCTTTTCAATATCTGTTATATTCCCGATTTCGTTGTTAGCGTGCATTAAACTCACAAGACATTTTTGGTTGCTTTCTTCCAAAAGTTTTTCAAGACTATCGTAATCAATATGTCCATTGGGTAATATGTTGACATAAGATAATCCGATGCCACAGTCTTTTGACAAATGTTCTATGCAATGCAGCGTAGCATGATGTTCCAGCGGAGAACTGATAATATGTTTACAGCCGAGGTCGTTCACTGCGGCATTGATTGCCGTGTTGGTGCTTTCTGTGCCGCCACTGGTGAAAAATATTTCTGCCGGATGCGCATTGAGTATTTTAGCTACGGATTTTCTCGCATTTTCAATGGCCATCTTGGTTTCTCGGCCATAGGAATAAATGGAAGAAGGGTTTCCGAATTTTTCAGTGAAAAATGGCTTCATCGCCTCAAATACTTCCGGATCGAGTGGGGTAGTAGCGGCATTGTCAAAATAAATTCTTTCCATTTTTAATTAGCTGATATGCCAATTAGCTGATTCGCTAATTCGCCAATTAATTTATTTACCATTAGTAAAGCGATAAATTTTTTGTAATGTTCAACCTTTAAATTTGCTCATTCGTAATTACTTGTTCTGGCAGTAAAGCAACAAAAAATCAGTTTTTCTATTTTCACATTAGCACATTGGCTAATTAGCTCATTACCTCATGAATATCCTTCATGATTTTTTTGGCAATATTTTCAGCAGTAGTTTCAAAATTACTTTCAGAATAAATTCGCAGAATTGGCTCTGTGTTGCTGGTTCTTAAATGCACCCAATCGTTTCCGAATTCTATTTTTAAACCGTCATCTGTATTGATAGGGTTGTTCTTGTACTTATCTTTTATTTTCTGAAAGATATCTTTCACATCCACATTATGTTCAAGTGTTATTTTATTTTTTGAAATAAAATAATCCGGGTAGTTACCTCTTAACTGTCTAATGCTTTTTTTGGAATGAGCAAGATGAGAAAGAAATAAGCCGATTCCTATCAGCGCATCCCGACCGTAATGAAAATCAGGAACGATAATGCCCCCGTTGCCTTCCCCGCCAATTACCGCGTTTACTTCTTTCATTTTATTCACCACATTGACTTCACCTACTGCCGATGGAAAATATTCGCCCCCGTGTTTGTGTGTAATTTCTTTTAGTGATTTGGTAGATGACATATTACTTACCGTATTTCCTTTACGATGAGTAAGGATATAATCGGCTACTGCGACCAAAGTATATTCTTCGCCAAACATGCTTCCATCTTCGCACACGAAGCAAAGCCTGTCCACATCGGGATCTACAGCGATTCCCAGTGAAGCATTTCTCTTAACCACTTCATTGCTTAATCCGTTCAGGTTTTTTGGAAGTGGTTCGGGGTTGTGTTCAAATTTTCCGTTCACTTCTTCATTGATTACGATAATATCCTTAACACCTAACGCCTTTAAAAGCGCCGGAACATAGATGGCTCCCGAGCTGTTAATTGGATCTACAACAATTCTAAATTTTGCTTTTTTTATGGCGTCTATATCGATGAGTGGATAATTAATTACCGCGTCGACATGTTTAAGCAAATAAGAATCATCTTGTGTATAAGTTCCCAGTTTATCAACGCTTACAAAACCGAAGTCTTCTTTTTCAGCGATTGCCAGTACTTTTTCACCTGCTTCTGCATCAATAAACTCTCCGTCACTGTTCAGTAATTTTAACGCGTTCCATTCTTTTGGATTATGGCTTGCCGTTAAAATAATACCACCGGTTGCGTTTTCTGCTTTCACTGCAATTTCCACGGTAGGAGTAGTTGTAAGACCTAAATCTATTACGTCAAATCCGCATGCGATAAGGGTATTAACACATAATTGACTTACCATATTGCCGCTAATTCTTCCGTCTCTGCCTATAATTATTTTCTTATCATTGTTGCCGACCTTTAAGGAAGCGGCAAAGGCTGCAGTAAATTTTACAATGTCTAAAGGGGTGAGGTTTTCTCCGGGGTTTCCGCCTATGGTTCCTCTTATTCCAGAAATACTTTTTATCAGTGCCACATCTTAATTTTAAAAATGCAAATTTAATTCATTTATTCTTTTGACGGCCTAATTGCCGGGTAAGGTAAATAACCAATTAAGTGATATACTTTTTACATTTGTCAAAAGTATAAAAATGGAATCTGCACAAACCTGGTTTAAAGATTGGTTTAATTCGCACTATTATTACCAGTTGTATTTTAAAAGAGATAAAAAGGAAGCTGCAAATTTTATTAATAAACTTGTTTCCTATTTAGAACCTCCCCAAAACTCCTTGATGCTGGACGTTGGTTGCGGGAGAGGAAGACACTCTATTGATCTTGCCTCAAAAGGCTTCGATGTCACAGGTATAGACCTGGCTGAGGATAGTATACGGCAAGCTAAAGAAAAAGAAAATGAACATTTGCACTTTTTTCTGCATGACATGAGGTTGCCGTTTTGGATCAATTATTTTGACTATGCATTTAATTTTTTTACAAGCTTTGGATATTTTAATACAAGACGGGAACATAATAACGCGATAAGGACTATTTCAGAGTCCCTAAAACCGGATGGGGTTTTTGTTATTGACTATTTCAATGTGCACTTTGAGGAAGACCATCTTGTTCGTGAATCTGAACTAGAGATTGATGGAGTGATTTACTATATTACAAAATGGCATAACAGCACTCATTTTTATAAAAAAATATTGATAAAAGATGATAAACTAAAGGCCGCCCTGGAATATCATGAAAAGGTAGTTAAATTTTCGTTCGGCGATTTCACTGAAATGCTCGCGTATCATCAAATGCAAGTGCAGGAAGTCTTTGGTGATTATAATTTTGAGAATTATGATGTAAAAAAATCGCCGCGGATGATCATAGTAGCAAAGAAAATAGTGCGGAAAACGTGAATCGTGAATGATTAATCTTGAATGTTCGATAGCAGTAAAGAAACAAATAAACCGTTTTTTTAATTAAGAAAAAAAGCAGGTTGCATTATTTCGCGACCTGCTTTTTATTGCTTTAGAGGATCTATATTCTAGAGTTTTACACGTTTATACATCACAAAGTCTTTGTCTTTTACACTTTCTGTATAAGCTACTAATGCCATGCTTTTATCAATTGCTTTTATCACAGGAAATGTGGCGTTTCCCTTGTCTGATGTAATAAATTTTTTAACCGGTTCATTTCCTTTTGCATTCCTGATTTCTATTCCTATGCGTGAAGAAGAAATGTTTCCTTTTGAAAAATTTTCATTCCATACGATCGCAATATCATTGTTAACTGAAGCAATCTGGCAATGCCTTGACGCGATACCGGCTACTTGCTCTCTTTCAGAAAATGATTTGCCTTCATTGCCGGAGTAGCAATAATAAACGCCGCCGTTGCCGCCGCCGGTGAACCATGTGAATTGAATCCCGTCTTTGTTTTCTGTCATGGCTGGGCCGGTGTGCGGGCATCCGTCAATCACCCAATTGTCGTTACTGATTCTTTCAGGTGTGGAAAATGTTTTTCCATTATCTGAAGATATAGCGTGCTCCATGTCCCGGATACTATCATTAATAATACCTCTGTAAAGCACATGGATGTTGCTTTTGCTATCTACATACAGATCGGTCCTGCAACAGGGACAACATGGTCCGCTTACAAAGCGCTCATTCTCAAATCCTGAATTGCCGGTGGTCTCAGCGAAATATAATCCGGAACCTTCGCCATTTGTCTTCTTACGGTTATCAAGCCAGCATATGGCGATGTTTCCATTTTTTAATAATGCCATGTCAAAATATCGCTGGTCATATCCCGCGGTATCTTTCACCAATCTCTGCGCTGCAGTCCATGTAGTTCCGTTGTCAAACGATTGGGAATAATACACTAAATCAGAATAGGCGTTTTTAGGATTCGGGTTGGCAGTACCCCATGCCGCCACTATTTCACCTTTTTTCCCAAAAACTATTTTTGGTAAGTTTTCTCCATGTGGATGGATGTTATCGCTTCCGGGAACCTGGATTGCCTTACCGAAGGTTTTGCCCTGGTCTTTTGACATTGCAAAGCAATAGACTGATTTTTCAGGCCCTGCCTTTTTAATCCAGCTCAGCACTAAATTCCCTTTTTCATCTTTGGTAAGATAAGGGCAAGAACCTTGAGCCGTGTCTATCTGCAAACTGCCTGAAGCGACAATGTTTATTTTACTATCATTGTTTGAGCAGGATTGAAAAATCAATCCTAATCCAAGCAATACTAAAAAGATATTTTTTTTCATTTTTATTTCGTTTTTAAAAAAGAGCGATGTTGAGAGTGTTTTTTATTATTTACCAAAATGGTACGCAAAACCTACATTAGTTGTACTTAACTGCCCAGGCCGATAAGAGGTGCCGTATGCACTCTTTTCTACTGTTACGGCGTAATTTTTATTTGTTAGATTGATGCAATTTACCCACGTTTCAAAATGTTTGAATTTATAACCAGCTCTTGCATTCAACACCGTAAACCCGCCATATTTTGAAGTGTTTTGAGGGTCTGTAAAATAAGATCCCAGGCTCTGGCATTCCAGTGCGATCCTGAAACTTTTTATATAATGGGGTTTATAAGTGATTTCTCCATTCAGAATATAGATGGGGGACTGTGGCATTTCATTCCCTGAAAAATCATCTCCCTCCTGAACGTAATCTACATATTTGTGCCTTGCAACGGTACCACCTACCCGAAAATTAATATCTGTCACCGGCGAATATTTTATATTTAGTTCGATTCCTTTATGACTGGTCCGACCAGTGTTCTGGTTCTGGTAGCCGCCGTCCGCAGAGCGAACGCTCACGATTTCGTTTTCCCCATCTAGCTCATACAAGGATGATTCAGCATACCCTCTGTTATCTGCGAACGCAAACCAGCCGCCGACTTCATAATTCTTGTAAGTGGAAGGTTGTAGCGTAGGAACCTGCACGCCAGTATACAGGTCAGTGATATTGGGTGGAGCAAAACCGACACTGTAATTCACATACATACCACGGTTTTTTCCAAAGTCATAGGTGAGGCCGAGTTTAGGTGTGAAATGGTCAAAGTAATTGGCAGCATCAGGTGCGCCACTATATGCGCTGGGCGGTAGATGGTTGTCAAACTTGTAATCAAGGCGGTCGTAACGCGCTGCCAGGACTACTCTTAGCTGGCTAATCGGATTGTATTCCAACTGTGTGTAGGCCGCTGTATTTAAAAGACCCACATGATAGTTTGTAAGGGTGCTGTCTGTAGACTGGTAGCTATAATAAACTCCGTTCGCATCTTTATCAATGTTAATAAGATTGGCAAAATAGGTGGCAGGGCTATAGTCTAAACTTATGCCGGTAATCCATTTAGTATGGATTGAATTGAAGTTTTTTGAATGCTGAATAATGGCTCCGTAGCTATGAAACGCATCATCATTAATTTGACCGGTTGCTTTAGATAGATTATCTGATAAGTCAGCGATGTAATAAAACGGATTCTGCCCAATCGATGAGTGCCTGTAAAAAAGTGAAAAGCTGGTATTGTTACTTTCATTCCATTTTTTTGTGAGTGTACTTCTAAGCCTTAATGAATTTACTTTTCGATAAGTGAAACGGTACAAGCTAGTATAATTTTTACTATAGAATTCTGCACTATCTAAACCTCCTGTTTGGTCCGTATTGTAATTAATATAATCGGCAACGGTGGTTAATTTAGTTTTATCATTAAAAGCATAATCAGCTCTTAACGTCAGCGCCGTTTTATGAAAGTCGTTGTGTAGGTCCATAGCCTGATCCTGGTTTGCATAATAACCGCCTAAATAAATTCCTAATTTTTTATAGGTATTGCTGACATCGAAATCAGTTCTTTTATATCCTCGTGTTCCGGCCTCGGCCTGTATTTTTCCTGTAAAAAAAGGGGAGGGTGATTGAGTGATAAAATTCATTGCACCCCCAACAGCTTCACTACCATATAAAGATGATGCCGGGCCTTTGATGACTTCTATTCTCTGAAGCGAGGCCTGGTTAATTTCAATCAGCGCATTGTGATTGAAATCACCAACAGTTCTTATTGGAATACCATCTTCTAAATAAAGATAAAGATTGTTGTAACCCAGCGGCTGTCTCACGGCCATACTATGCTGCTCATTTCCGAGATCAACCATATACACGCCCGGAACCTTATTTACCAACATGTCTAACCGTGTTGCCTTTGTGTCATTTATTTGTGTTTTTGAAATTACATCAATTGCAACCGGAACTGTGGTTCTCTTTTGTGCTTCACGGTTTCCTGATACGATTATCTCGTTAAGATTTCCGAAAGATGGCGAAAGAAGAATCGTCAATTTTTGTTCTTTTACTGCCATTTTTAAATTACGGTAACCTACTGAAGTAATTTCGATGCTATCTGTTTTTTCAGGCAAAGAAAAATTTCCTTTCTGACTGGTAATTATGTTTATTTTATTGTGTAATACTGATACTGTTGCTCCTTGCAAAGGTTGATTGGTAACGGCATCCACTACTTGCCCTGTAATCTCTTTTTGAGAAAATGCCATACTGGTTACAATTAATAGTAATACAGTTAAGCATGTACGCTTATTCATACGTAAATAAATTAAATATTAAGCAATACTTGTTCCCCTTCGGGAATAAAGTCATTCGTCTATTCGTACTTAATACTTAAACAGAAGGTGGGTGGAAAATACTGCTGGAGAAAGATGAAACTAAATTTTCATCCTTAATGAAGAATTTATTTTTTGTTGCAGGTTGGTCATTTTGCAAAGCGGTGTAGGAAGGTGCAAAATACAATATCACGTCAAAGCGTTCATTTCTGGAGACAGGTACTTGCTGATCCTGCTTTTCCTGTTGTTTTATTTTTTTGGCGAGATAGCATTTGCCGTTACAATGCATCATTGGCTTGTCGCGGTTTACACAAAGATTTTTTGCTATGTAGGACTGATTCATATAAAAATCAGCTTTTATAATAAAGGAGCTAAACGTTTGTATGAAAATGCTAAAAGCTAAAAATATGGTTGCAAAAACTTTCAATTGACAAACTATAAATACGTTTTATGAATGCAAAAGTAATTCATAAAAATTACTACCTGGTTTTAGAAATATGATTATAATCATTTATCCGGATGATTATAATATGGTTAATGCGATGATATTGTAATCATGAATTTCTTTAACCACTTCGATATTATTTGAGTAGCTATGTATCGGAAAGGTTACAACATCAATTAATTGGCGCACCTATATTCTTTACTAATTTGAGTGCAAAATCGAGTTGTTCTTTTTGTGTGAGGTTGGTATTATCTAATTCAATGGCATCATCTGCCTTCCGTAACGGGCTTACTTTTCGATTTGAATCAATATAATCCCGCATGGCAATGTTTGATTTTATTTCATCCAAAGTTATATTAGGATTTTTATCGAACATTTCAGTGTATCTTCTTTCTACTCTTACGGCTTCATCAGCTACCATAAAGATTTTAATTTCTGCATCAGGGAAAACAGTTGTTCCAATATCACGGCCATCCATCACGATGCCTTTATGAATTCCCATTTTTTGTTGCTCTGCTACGGCGAAGGTTCTTACATCTTTTAACGCAGCTACATCGCTTACCTTTTCCGCAATCACTATTTCGCGGATGATGTATTCTACATTTTCACCATTCAGATAGATTTCCGAATTACCCGAGGCTTTATTTATAATAAATTCGAGTGTAATATTTTTTAAGGCGCTGCGTATTTCTTTTTCACTGGAGGTATCTATGTTGTTTCTCAAAAAATATAATGTAATCGCGCGGTACATAGCGCCACTGTCAATATAGGTATAGTTTAATTTTTTGCCAAGCTGTTTGGCAAGTGTGCTTTTCCCGCACGAAGAAAATCCATCAATTGTTATAATTAACTTAGGGATCATGTTTACAAAAATGGCATAAAAATCAGAAATTACAAAAAGCGAATATTCACACAATGACCGAAATAAAAAATGCCATCATTTCTGATGGCATTTAAAAATTTAAATCATTAGAATTACACTTCCGAAGGTTTCTCCATTTTAATGGAGCCCTTTATCTCAAAGAAAATTTTAGAATTTTCTTTGTCAAGGGCGGCAAGAAGCACATCGCCGTTTTTGATATGCATATTTAATATTTCTTCCGCTAAAGGATCTTCCAGGTACTTCTGGATTGCTCTGTGCAAAGGACGTGCGCCAAATTGAGAATCATATCCTTTTTCGGAAATGAATTTCTTCGCTTCTTCGGTCAGTTCCAGTTTCAGTCCCAGGTTATCCAATCTCTTTGTAACTCCTTTCATCAATATATCAATGATTGAGAAGATATTTTCTTCGGTAAGTGAGTTAAAGATAACCACATCATCTATCCTGTTTAGAAATTCAGGACTGAATGTACGTTTCAACGCTTTTTCAATTACTGCTTTATTATTTTCCTCGGCGTTTTCAATTCTCGACGCAGTGGTAAACCCAACGCCCGCACCAAAATCCTTCAATTGTCTTGCACCAATATTAGACGTCATAATGATCATCGTATTCTTAAAATCAATCTTTCTTCCAAGTCCATCTGTAAGAACACCGTCGTCCAACACTTGTAACAGAATATTGTAAATATCAGGATGTGCTTTTTCTATTTCGTCCAAAAGTATTACCGAATATGGCTTACGTCTAACCTTCTCCGTTAACTGGCCGCCTTCTTCATAACCTACATAACCCGGAGGAGCACCTATTAACCTGGATACAGTAAATTTTTCCATGTATTCACTCATGTCAATACGAATAAGCGCATCTTCACTGTCGAACATATACCTAGCAAGGGACCTGGCCATTTCTGTTTTTCCCACGCCTGTAGGTCCAAGGAATATAAATGTTCCGATTGGCTTTCTGGGGTCTTTTAATCCAACCCTGTTTCTTTGTATGGCTTTCACCACTTTTGAGATGGCTTCTTCCTGGCCTACCACCGCGCCTTTCAGATCATCGCCCATTCTCCTCAGTTTATCTGTTTCTTCCTGAACCATTCGTTTTACAGGTATCCCCGTCATCATGCTTACCACTTCTGCAATGGCTTCTTCGTTAATCGGGTATCTTTTATTCTTGCTTTCTTCTTCCCAGTCAGCTTTTGCTTTTTCCAGTTCTTCCTGCAGTCTTTTCTCCGTATCACGCAACGATGCGGCTTCCTCAAATCGCTGACTTTTTACTACTTTATTTTTTTCGTGTTTTATTTCATCAATCTTTTTCTCGAGTTCAATCACTTCTTGGGGAACATTGATATTTTTTAAATGCACACGGGCGCCTACTTCATCCAAAACGTCAATTGCTTTATCCGGAAGCAAACGATCAGTCATGTACCTGTCGCTTAGTTTCACACAAGCTTCAATAGCTTCATCATCATAAATTACATTATGGTAATCTTCGTACTTACTTTTAATGTTCTTGAGAATTTCAATAGTTTCGACTACACTTGGTTGTTCTACCATCACTTTTTGAAACCTACGGTCTAAAGCGCCATCTTTTTCGATATACATCCTGTACTCATCAAGGGTAGAAGCACCAATGCATTGAAGTTCTCCACGTGCTAATGCAGGTTTAAAGATATTGGAAGCATCCAATGAACCACTTGCGCCACCGGCTCCAACTATTGTATGAATTTCATCAATAAACAAAATAACATCCCGGTTCTTTTCCAGTTCATTCATGATTGCTTTCATTCTTTCTTCAAACTGGCCGCGGTATTTTGTGCCTGCCACCAACGCAGCCAGATCCAGCGATACTACCCTTTTATCGAATAAAACGCGGCTCACTTTTCTTTGAATAATCCTCAACGCCAGCCCTTCGACAATCGCGGTTTTACCCACTCCAGGTTCACCTATTAATATAGGATTATTTTTTTTGCGCCGGCTAAGTATTTGTGAAACTCTTTCTATTTCAGTTTCGCGGCCTACTATCGGATCGAGGCTTCCCATTTCTGCCAGCCTGGTAATATCCCTTCCGAAATTATCCAGAACCGGTGTTTTGGATTTTGTCTGCGCTGTAGTGCTTTTTGACGTACGCTGCTGTGAGTATGATTTTCTTTCTTCTTCAAATTCTTCACTTTCTTCATCTTGAAAATCTGCTTTGGGATCTGTTTTCACATAGCCCAATTCACTTTTGAACATATCATAATCCACGTCAAACTGGTTGAGAATTTGCGTAGCGATATTTTCTTTATTTTTCAAAATAGAAAGCATCAAATGCTCACTTTCCACTAAAGGGCTTTTATTGGTTTTTGCTTCCAATACAGTAATCCTGATTACTTTTTCAGCCTGTTTGGTCAGTGGCAAGGAATTGATGTTAGCTATGTTTTTTCCTGTTTTGTCTTTAACAGCCAGCTCGATTTCTTTGCGCAGTTCATACAGATCCACATTCAGAGATTTTAGAATCTTCATCGCGGTATTTTCACCGTCTCTTATCAATCCCAGAACAAGATGTTCGGTTCCGATAAAGTCATTTCCCAGCCGTAAGGCTTCTTCGCGGCTATAAGAAATGATTTCTTTTACTTGTGTTGAAAAATTGTTGTCCATATATTTAACAATTTAAATGCTATACAATAATAATGAAATAATTTTATTAATCTACGTTTAATAGAACGCAAGGGATGTTAAAAAGTATTAAAGGAAAGAAAAAAAATAGAAAGGATGGAATTTTATAAATTGTAATTTGAATTATTAAAATTCTTTTGTGATATCTCTTTTGTATCAGGAAGGATGTTAAATCCTCGTTTTAATTTATTTCAAATTGTATTTTTAATTCATCAGTGTGTTTCCTTTAATATCTTTGAATCATATCCGTTCACGTCAGTCGTCTAAATTCAGGATTATGAAAGTCAAAATTGATACCAAAGAGAAAATGCACGTCATTACGGTGGAGGAAGTAAAATTAGCTGCTAATATGACAGAACATTTTAGAAATACCATATTGGATTATCTCAATTCGTCTGTAAAAAATGTAGTTGTAAACTTAGAAAATGTGGAGGAGATGGACGAGCTTTCGGCAGAACTCCTTATAAAGACTCAGCAGTCGTTTTATGAGGCAAATCAATCACTGGTATTTTGTAATTTAAAACCAGGACTGGAAAGTTTTTTGGATGAAAAAGAATTGCTTGAGTTAATGAATCTAACTCCTACTGAAAGCGAAGCCCGGGATATTGTTCAGTTGGAAGAAATCGAGAGAGAGTTTCTATAATTTTAACCCACCAAAAAAAATAAATTTAAATTTTGTTTGCTGTAACTATACTTGGAAATAATTCAGCCATTCCGGCACATAACAGGCATCCGACATCACAAGTGTTGCAGACTGCTGAGCACATGATGCTGATAGATTGTGGCGAAGGAACGCAGATGCAGATGAGCACTTACAAGATTAAAAGAAGTAAACTAGACCATATTTTTATTTCGCATTTGCATGGCGATCATTATTTTGGATTGATCGGGTTGTTGAACAGCCTGGCACTAAATAACCGGACAAATGATCTTCATATTTATGCGCCCGAAAAATTGCAATCTGTAATCAGGTTGCAAATGGAGGTAGCCGGTGCGGCTTTTCCCTATCATCTTTATTTTTATAATCTTGAAAAAGAAGAAATTATTTTTGAAGATAAAAAGTTATCCGTCGAGTGTTTTAAAGTAAATCACCGGATCGAGTGCTGGGGTTTTCTTTTTAAAGAGAAAAAGAATGTCAGAAAGATCGATATTGGACAAGTAAAAAAATATAAGGTACCAAAAATATTTTTTGAAAACCTGCATAGAGGGGAGGATTTTATAAACTCTGAGAACAAAATGATAAAGAATGAAATACTGACGGCAGTCGCGGATCCTCCAAAATCTTATGCATACTGCGCCGATACTGCATTTTACGAACCGATTGCTGAAAAAATAAAGGGTGTGGATCTTGTTTATCATGAAAGTACTTATCTTGACAACGATTCAAAAAAAGCCGGAGAAAGATTTCATTCTACCTCAAAGCAAGCGGCTTTAATTGCTAAAAAAGCGGGCGCTAAAAAACTATTGCTGGGGCATTTTTCTTCACAGTATGAAACGCTTGATGAATTCAAAAACGAAGCCTGTGAGATTTTTGAAAACACAGAAATAGCGGAAGAAGGGGCTTGTTATTGGGCATAATGGGATTAAAGATACTTTCTGATCAGTGTTTCCAATACCTTATCACTTGGCCGTGGAGCATCATCAGAGAGTACTTGTCCATCTTTATCTAAGAGAAAAAATCGGGGAATTCCAAAAATTTTATATTGTTTAAGAAATTGTGAATTATTAGCATTGAGTAGTAAAAAGTTATTATTTTGCAATGCTTCTTCCTGGCTGGCCTTCAGCCAGTCTTTTGAATTTTCATCAAGTGATATATAAATAAATGCCACTTTATTATTGTTGAATTTCTGTTTTAATTTATGTGCAAATGGCATTTTCTTTCTACATGGACCACACCAACTTGCCCAAAAATCCAACAGAATGATTTCCCCCTTATTTGATGCAATGACTTCTTGTATGTCCGTGAATTTTTTTTCATTCATTGGCTTCAACTCATCAATGCCTGCAGTGTAAAGCATCTTACTATTTTGATTCGTGTCCTCTGCAATTGCATTTTTATAAAGATCATTTTTACATTCTGCAGTAAATATATTCAGGTGATTTTCCGAAACAGGAATAGCTTCCCGATATGCAGAAGCAAGTGACCGATACATCATAAAATCTTTTGCCGGCTCATTAAATTCGTTTCTGCTATAATTAAAAAAGTTAGCAAGGTCCTGTGCGTTTTCAATAGGATGAAGTGGAGAGGCAGCCACAGCCGTCGCTGCGATTGCATGACAGGCTATGTAATAGGTTTGAAATGGAATAAATGTAATTTCTTTGAAAGATTGAATTTTTTGTAAAATAAGATTCTTGTATAAATGTTGCTTTACTAACAAATTCAGATTCTGATAAATAAAGAATCAGGCTATCAAGGAATGCAGTACTCTGAATAGTGCTAATTGCTATCTGCTTAAATTGATCGGAAAATTTAAATTTTGCCGCCGATGCCTTCAATATGATCATTCTCTTATTCTTTAATTCGTTGATCTGGTTTTCAAGAAGGTGAATGCTATCGACCGTACTTACTTTTTTTTGATAAGGCATTACTTTATAAGCGTAATAAATATTACCTGTTTGTAAAACCAGGTCTCTAAAAAATTGCAATTCATTATTTCTGGCTTCATTCCCTTTTATATAAAAACATACTGAATCTGTGTCGGCATATTTAATATGTATGTTTTCGCCAGGATATACAAAGAATGGCAATTGACGTTCGCTTGCCTCAAAAACAAAAGTCGGGTCACTTAAATTTAAGCTGGTTCCCTTATCAAATATGGCAAGTGAGTTCCCATGTCCTAAAATGTCGTGGTAGTAAAAATCCAGGTATTTATTCGCTTTATTACTCGTATTAACGGAATCAATGGAAAGAGTCACAGGTGCAGCTTGGCTTAGTTTGGCTTTTGTTTCTGCTTGTATTTGTGCAAAAGAATCGGTGTGAAGAATAAATATTACAATAGACAGGTTGAATAAGAATTTATAAAGATTCATTTATGAGAATTAAAGCGTGTTGAAAAGAAACAGTATTGATGGACGATATTGTTTTTATTGGAAAAGCGAAGTTTTTTCTCTATTGATTATCCGGGGTATCCTGGACTACCTGCGCAGTCACAACAATAATAAACATCCATCCCCGCCCAAAATTTGTTGCAATTGACTTCTTGTCAAAATTAAGCATCTAATTGCTGAAGATCTAACTTTATTAAGGAAAGAGTTGAAATAAGAAACAGTAAAACAACAAATAAATACTTTTTTTGTTTTCTCACCAACTACCTGATGATAATGGATGCATTTAAACGACCACACATTTTTGTGTGATTACTCATCCCAAAAACCCATTTTATTGAATTTTTCAATTCGCTGAGTGACTCTTTTTTGGGGATCTATTTTCTTTAATTTTTGTAAGATAGGTTTTATAAAGGATTTTAGATTGGCCGCCGCCTCGTCATAATTCCAGTGAGCGCCTCCAAGCGGTTCGGGAATTACTCCGTCTACCAGGCCAAAGTTCAGCATATCTTCTGAAGTTAATTTTAATTGCTCCGCTGCCACTTCTTTTTGCGCCCAGCTGCGCCAGAGAATGGAGCTGCAGTTTTCAGGAGAGATAACCGTGTACCACGAATTTTCCAACATTAATACTTTATCACCAACGCCAATACCCATAGCGCCGCCGCTGGCTCCTTCACCTATAACGATGCAGATTACAGGAACTGTCAGCCTGATCATCTCATAAATATTTCTGGCTATGGCTTCACCCTGGCCGCGTTCTTCTGCTTCCAATCCCGGAAAAGCGCCGGGGGTATCAATAAATGTAATGACTGGCTTATTAAATTTTTCCGCAAGTTTCATTAGCCTCAGGGCTTTCCTATATCCTTCCGGGTTAGCCATACCAAAATTTCGCATTTGTCTCATTTTGGTATTCGTCCCTTTTTGCTGGCCTATTACCATGATTGTTTCCTCATCCAGTTGGGCGAAACCACCGACCATTGCCTTGTCATCTTTCACGTTGCGATCGCCATGCAGTTCTAAAAAATTAGTGAACATTTTATGTATATACTCTAATGTATAAGGCCTGTCAGGGTGACGGCTAAGTTGCACTTTCTGCCATGGAGTAAGCTTTGCGGTAATTTCTTTTCGTTTGTCAAGAATATTGTCCTCCAGTTCTTTGATGATGGACTGATAATTCACCTTCGGATTTTTTGAGGCGAGCTTTTTATTCTCCTCAATCTGATCGTATAATTCTTTGATAGGTTGTTCAAAATCGAGGAATTGCCTTGTGTGGTTTGTCGATGACATTGTTTTGTAAGAAAGTTTTATAAAAAATGGTAAAACCCTTGTTACTGAAATTGGGCGGTAAAGTTAAGGTCTCAAAATTAAATAACAGGTAAAAGCTTTCGATTTTAATCGCGCTCGAAAAAACGTTCCAAGCAATGATTGTGGTGTTCAAAAAAATAAGTGATAAAAAATGGGAGAAGTTGCTTGGCGAAATATAAATTTTATTATCTTCGCGCTCCCAAATTATGATTTTGGATCGGTAGTTCAGTTGGTTAGAATGCCGCCCTGTCACGGCGGAGGTCGCGAGTTCGAGTCTCGTCCGGTCCGCTTCAATTTTGTGAAAACCCGCTCTGGTAGCGGGTTTTGCTTTTTTTATTCTATTTTTTATGAGTTGGCAAAACGGATAAGTTTTATTAGTAAAAAATAGATTGGATTATACCAGTTGCTATTATTG
>DATCFI010000202.1:0-7385 GCA_036509585.1 Hanamia sp.
CAGGATTGCACCCGTGCTATTACGCAACAGTTTTAAATCGGCCTTACAATAGAGCTTTGCAATAATAAGAAGATTGAAAATTATAGAGTCCCTAAACGTTAGCTTCGGAATTCATTTCGTGGGAAAAGGAGGGATTGCACACAACGTCTACGCATTGGATGGCTGGGCATTCAATGAATTTTCAGCCCCCCAGCAAGTATGCGGTGCAGGCGGAACAAAAGTACAGTAAATGAACAAATAGTTGAGATTTTGATTCACAGTTCATTAAAGAATTTTCCGCCCGGACCCCAAAATAAAATTTCATAAAATCATTTAACTAAACCAACCAAGTAAGTCCTGATTTTGCGAATTTTATCGAATTACAACTTCTTCATTTACAGCGAATCACAAATGTTTAGATGGAACTATAGCTGAAATATGCACCAATGCTCATTTTTAGCACTTCAGCCCCGCTTGCACAAAACCGATGTAAGCTGCCGTTAAACTCTGTCAAGAAACCTGTGTTTATAAAAGTTTATACTGTTTTATTAAGTTGTTGTCTGTTTGTTTCGTCTAATATAAAATCTGAAATTCTTATACCTTGTCCATGTATTAATTTTGTTTCTGGATTTCGAACTGCTCTTGTTATCCATTGATAACCGAAGTCACAATTTGATTTATTAAACCAGTCTTGCGGATAATTAAATATCCAACCTTCTTTTGTTTTGAAGTCAATCATTGAAGTGTTATGCCAATATTTGTCAGGGTTTGGATTGTCGTAAAGATTTGGCAATTCAGTTATAAAAATAAATTCTCCAAACTTTTTGAAGTCTTCAGGAAAGTCAAATTTCATTGCGTCTTTTGTAGGGTCAAAATCCACTTTTATTTTATTTGTTGGCTTAACAGCGAGTTTAAATGATTTCTTATTCTGTTTCAACATTAAAATTGTGTTGTCTCTATCAACAAACGGTTGCAGGTCATCAGTTGAATAATAAAAAATATTTAGCGATTGAAGTCCTAAGATATTTTTTTCTAAATCTCTGTCCCAAATTAAAAAAGAAGTGTTATCACTCGATGGAAGTATGTAATTGTAAATATTAAATATTGCGTAGCAATTTCTGTTGTTATCTTCAAGAACATTCACATCAACGTTTTCCGTATCAATTTTGCTAACCCTTGTCCAACTTAATTGCTTGCCGTCTTTGAAAAGCTTTGGTTTATCCTGATGTATATACCAGGGTGTTAAAAATGGTGCAAAGTCCATCAAGTCCGTCACTTCTTTTTTGCCAAATATTTTGTTTAGAAAGTTCATAGTTAAAAGCGGTCAATAATGGCAGCTTACACAATATTACACGAAACCAATTATATTTCCTACCATCGATTATCAATACTTTTCTATTACGTTTTTTGTACCTGCCATCCGGTAGGCTGGTTGCAGTGGCATCTATACGAATTTTAACATTGTCACTTTTTACGATAATCAAGGATTGAATTTTACTGCTATTTTATAAAAGCGGAATTCCTTTTGAATTTGCTTTCATTCCCCGCTTTACCCCTCCTCTTCTTTCATCCTTCAAAAAACGGAATAAAACAATACCGGTTATTAGCAATACAGGATTAAGGAACAAAAAAAAGCACTCAATCCGTATTAAAAAAATAGCTATAAACCCCATTTAGTAATAACAAAAAAAACAGTCAGAATGATCAGGAGTAAAGCGCCATGTTGACAAGCAAAACCAGGAATAACTGTAAAACCTGTAATACATTTTTAGCAGTAAAAATAAACGGGTAACCTTATATCAGTAACAACAAAAAATCAGGCAAGCAAATTCTAATTTAACCTCAGAATGTGAAAGGTAATTTTTAGGAAGGAGCATACAAATGGGCAATGTGCATGTATACAATGGCCTATGTATATGTATACAATGACCTATGTATAGGTATACAATGACCTATGTATAGGTATACAACGACCAATGTACATGTATACAATGGCCTATGTATATGTATACAATGACCATAGTACATGTATACAATGGCCTATGTATATGTATACAACGACCAATGTATATGTATACAATGACCATAGTACATGTATACAATGGCCATTGTACACCAGGTTTTCGTCATTTCACACCATGTTTTTATCAATTTGATGCCTTTAATGCCGCGGCCTAAGGCCAGCAGCCTAGCCTTTTCCGGCGCTAAATGTGGATAACTTTGTTATTCAGCAAGGCTTTTAAAAAAAGATTTTGAGAAAGCAATCCGCTGAAATGCCCTGTTTACAGGCTTTTTTTGGGGCAACGCGAAAAACCGGTTTTTATTATACCCCATTAATGGGGGTTGCAAAAGATGTATTTATGTTTCAATTTAGCCTTCTCATTAAAAATAAAAAATGAGGCCTGAAACCTAAAACCAAGTATCATGAAAAAATTCATCCGAAGAGTTGTAAAAACCTTCAAAAGGCTCAATGACGCCAACTTTCTTACATTTGGCCAAAACGTTACCGTCAGCATGGCTGCCGCCGTAGCAAAATTTCCTAACCCCATGCCTACCCTCGCGGATATTAATGCAGAGCTGGTTAAGTACGCAGAGTTGCTGCAAACTTCAGCCAGCAGGGATAAGGTTCAGATTCAGCTGAAAAACATCAGTAAGTATGCGCTGACACTGATGCTGAGCCAACTGGCAGATTATGTAAACGCAACCACTACAGACTCTGCCGGCCTTGCCAGCAGCGGTTTCGAGCTTAACAGGCTGCCGCAACCGAGAACCATTGGCGCACCCGAAAACCCCGTGCTTACTGATGGCGCAGGAAGTGGCGAGCTCTACTTTAAGTTTAAGGCCGTTAAGGGTGCCTCAAGCTACCTTTTTCAGTACACCTCAGATGCCACGCTGCAGGAGAATAGTTGGGTAAGCAATCCCGCTACCACTACCACCTACACGTTTACAGGGCTTACAAAAGGTACTGTTTATTATTGCCGCGTAATGGCCGTAGGCGCCTACCAGCAGGTAAAGAGCAGTATTGTATTAAATCGTATTTCACAATAATTATTCACCAGGCCTCTTTTTTTTCTTTTAGACATTAGCTTTTAGCTGCTGGCTATTAGCTTTTTATCTTCACAATTAACCATTAACCCCGTCCGAACGGTGTTCATCCGGGCGGGCATTAACCATTAACAATTCACAATTAACCATTAACCCCGTCCGAACGGTGTTCATCCGGGCGGGCATTCTTCTTCAAAATTTTCTCCAGCCCCGCCACACTCCTATACCCCGTTATATTCTTCAGCTTTTTGCGGTAGCTCTTTATGGTACTTTCTTTTAACCCGGTAGCCACTACCATTTCTTTATTACTAAAGTCCATAGAAATACAATAAAGCATCCGCGGCCAGGCACCACCCAGGTTTTTTACAAAAGTGGCTGCTTTGTTTGGGCTTCCCCACAGCTTTTGCGTCTGGTTGCAAAAGCTCACTTTTCCTAATGCTGCCTGCTTTACAGCATATATATAATCTACCGGCGGGGCATCACCGGCAATATAACCGGCAAATGAAAGGTGCATCATCGCTTTTATTTTATCCGCATCGTCATGTGGCCACGATACCACAACTTTTGTTTTATCACTATGGGCTACCAGCTTTTGCCAACACGCAAATACCGGCACACGAATGTAAAATCTGGTGAAGTATGGCCTGGAAAACAGGATGGTGATGGGCAATTATAAGCGTTATGTGTGCTATCATCATTTGGGGGTTTGGTAGGTTAAATATAAGGGAATATGATGTTGGTGCAAAATGTAAGGGTGAGACATCCTTTTTGTAAGGGTTGCCAACCTTTCGAAGGTTGGCAACCCTGGTTATTCTTCAAAAGGGTGGCAACCCCGGCAACCCTAATCCTCAATTGCGATTTCACAATTATAATAGCTTTCGGCAAGTCCTTTATGTAATTTTATACACACTTCCAACCTTCGAAACCATTTTATTTTGTGTAAAGGTTGTAGTAAGGGTTGCCAACCTTTCGAAGGTTGGCAACCCTGGCTATTCTTCGAAAGGTTGGCAACCCTAATCCTCAATTGCGATTTCACAATTATAATAGCTTTCGGCAAGTCCTTTATGTGATTTTATACACACATCCAAATTTCCAAACCATTTTATTACTTCATCTCTTAAAAGTAAAGTAGGTTGGTTTGATAGGAGGCTATGCCATGAACTCCACTTATAAGAAGTAAAATCTTTGACTAACCCATGTTTAGCCGCATTGGCATGTACATAAATAAGCGCCATACTAAATTGGGAATCATTCTCAATCTTTACCCTTTTAAAAGGTTTGTAGAAAAGGTTGCCGTGCCTGTGGTGTTGTTTATTAAAAGCTAAGGCATATGATTGAAAAAATCGTTTAAATGTTCGTTCTATTAACTCGCTGAAAGTGATTGGGCGCTCAGGGTTGCCAACCTTCGAAAGGTTGGCAACCCTTGAAAGATTGGCAGCCAATGAAAGGTTGGCAACCCTTGAAAGATTGGCAACCCTTGAATCGAGGAACTTCCTTTCAGTAATTGTTAATGATCCTTTTAGTTTACTCTGCAGGTAAGCAATTATTAATTGCTCTGATTTTATTTTGATTAAAAAGTGGAAATGATTGGGCAACAAATTCCAACAGTAGGTATCAGCAAAAGGAGCAATTATTTCTCTGTACCGCTTTAAAAAGAAAAGCCTGTTTTCATCTGTTAAAAATAATTTTTCTTTATTCTTTGTCCGGTTATAAATATGATATATCTCATCTTCTTCAAAATCCGCAATATATTTTCCTGGTATTGGCATAAGGCTAAGATATAAATCTTTTTGCAAGTTCAACTTCCAGGGTTGCCAACCTTCGAAAGGTTGGCAACCATAGTTAGCCTTTCATCCGGTAAACCCTGATTCCGACGTTTTTATCTCCTTTTGTCTGAATCAGGATTTTCAGGATTCACTTGATTAGAGGATGTGTTTAATCCTGCAAATCCTTTCATCCCGTGAATCCTGATTCAGACGTTCTTCCTAATCCTGCTAATCCTTTCATCCTATAAATCCTGATTCAGACATTCTTTCTAATCCTGCTAATCCTATCATCCTATAAATCCTGATTCAGACGTTCTTCCTAATCCTGCTAATCCTTTCATCCTGAAAATCCTGATTCCGACATTCTTCTCAATCCTTTCATCCTGCAAATCTTGATTCCAACAATTATTTTACAGTAAACAAACAAATAATTACAATTTTTATTTTGGTGATCAAAAGCATATACCTGCACTAACAAATGAACCTCAACCTTGCGCCAAATGGGCTAAGCTTTGGAAAAATAAAGAACAAAAACCGTGAAGCTGGTGTAGCCTATATGTTTTAGCATACGCTGTAGCCTCTTGGTTTTGCAATACAAAAATATTGATTCCGGCAATCAGATTTCATCATTGAAAATCTTATTCATTTAATCAACTAGTTATAATAATTATTAAACATATACGTTATTGTTCTAATTAAATAAAAATAAAATTTAGAAAAATGAAAAAATATTTTTCTTGTTTTTTTCTACTGCTGCTTACACATATTTCATTTTCACAAAAAAAATGGACAACGAATTTTGGAATTGAAGCAGCCACTGATGGATGGACCGGACAAGCGGGAGTTACTCCATTAACGAACAAAGGCAATCCTTTAATTAATTCTGACCTTAAACGCCAGTATGCTGTAGGTGCAGCTTTTTATGCGGAATTTTTGCAAATTAAAAAAAGGTCAGATACAAAATGGGGAGCAACTACCCCCGGATTTGGTATAAAAACTAAATTGGACTGGCAATTTTTCAGAGCTGACAATAGCAACAGCGGCGGTGGGGAAGCATTAGGGCTTAACTATATAAATATTCCAGTCTTATTTGAATATTGCCTTGGTTATCATCAGGGTGTTACCCGATCAGGTGTCACACCCGGGAACACTACAGTCAGCGAATACGACCATTCTGATTATACACACATTATTACTACTACCACTCCATCACATTATAATCAGGGTGGCGCTAGGACAGAAGGCGGAACATTTATTTATTTTGGGCCGCAAGTGAGTTATTTATTCAAATCTTTTAATTACAGCGGCGATATGATTAAAGATGTAAACTTTAAAAATAATTATATTGGTTTAGTAGGAGGATTGACTTTCTGGGTTCATCAATTAAACCTCGATCTTTCTTATCAAAAGGGAATGACAAGTATATATAATGGCAAAAACATTACGGTAGATGGCTTCTTGCTTAGAATTGGGATTAATTTTGGAAGCAGGCTTTATAACAAATAGTTTCTAAAGTAAAGGCAAGCATCCCTATGTTGGCAGAACTGAGGGTATGGTTCGTGGGGCATTGATCCTGGGCTTACCTTCCCTCTCCCAAGGGGGAACTGATACTATTAAAAACTTGCCATAACCCCTTCTCATGGCCAACGGCATCAGGCTAAAAAATCAAATTCTAATCCTTTACGCAACGAATAGAAAACCCACAACCTTTGTCTGCATCATTATCTCCAAATCCGCCTGAGCCACCGTCTACATTAAAAGGCAAAGAATTGTAGGTGTCTCTCTTTGAAGAACTCCACCATGTTGCAAATTGATCTTTGACCACTTCGCCATTACCAAATTTTCCATCATCATTACGGGATCCTGTTGGCAGGGCTGAAAATCCGCTTTCATTTGTTCCGTTTCCTCTATCATTATCACCCATAGTAGCCTTAACCCATCCGTAAGTTGTTTTCATTTTTTTGCCGGCTAACCGCCAACCCCCTAAATAATTTGTGAGAGTTGTCCAATCTGCGTCATTCGGTATATGCCAGCCTTTAGGAGCCAGGTTTCTACGATCTTTTACTGCATTCAAATTATATAGCTTTCCATATTTCTGGCCATAGCCGGAGTCATTGTTATAATTGCACCATGCTGGTTTACCATATTTGAATATTTTAACCCATGCTGCATTATCCTTTGCCTCTGGTATGAGATCCCCATTTCTAAAATGGCTTACATTCAGGTTTTCAGCCATCCATACCTGGGTGCCAATTTTTACTGTTTTATATTGATGGCCATCTATGTCGGTTACTTGGGCGTTCGAAGAAGTTGCAATAAATAAAAATGCAAGAGTAAATGATAAAGATATTTTTTTCATAATTGAGTTTTTAAAGTTTGTGGTTTTATTTTCTTTACTTAGGTGGCAACAATTGCCAGGTACTTACTTGTAAACATAAATACCGGATAATAATAAACTCAACCACCACCTTCCGAGAAGGTGGGTTGGAAAACATCGGGCGAAGCCCTCTTATGGCTCTGGCGGTGAGGAGAATAAATCGAAATTCTGTGTATGCTTCTCCTCTTTTTTATCCTCTCCTTCTTGATACTTCACAT
>DATCFI010000203.1:0-35556 GCA_036509585.1 Hanamia sp.
GGAGTATTATATTTTCAGGTATGGATAGTGTTTTAGCTTTATGGAAAGCGCCATTATCAAGCACTATTATTTTGAGCTCCGTGGGATTTATTAAAGCAAAGGCATCAAGAAAGAGTTGAAATGTTTTCCCGTTACAAAACGACATTTCTAAAAGAAAGTGATCGCCGGTAATTGGAGAAAAGGCACCAAAAAGATATAAAGATTTAAATACCTGCTGAAATGGACAAACAGGCTTTATGCCTTTAGCTGTAAGTGCTTTACCATTTTTTGTAAATAAGCCAAAGCGGCTTTCATCCTGAAAATAAAGGTTTATTTCTTTGAACTTTTCCTCCTTTGTTTCATAGGCCTGCCGACAGGTCTGGCTGAAGTTTTTTTAAAAGCGCTGACGGCATCTTCATTTTTATTAATATGGCTTTTACGGGCAACTTTTATCTTAGAACCAAAATTCTTAATGCTGTATTTAAGCAGTGTGTTATACTTAACCTGTTTGTTAAACTCTTTTTCCACCCAATCCAGTAATTCTACATATCCTCTTAAACCACCTTTGGGATCTTTTAATTTTTGCTCCATAGCAAGGTGTTCTTCTTCGGTAAATACCGATGGCTTAAACCCGGTTCTGTTATGGGTACAAATTGCCTCTTTGCCACCATTGGCATAAAGCATGCGCCAGTTTTGAACACTATTATGATTAACGCCAACCAGGTCAGCCAGCGCTCTTTTGGAC
The DNA here is from genome assembly GCA_036509585.1 of Hanamia sp. Lineage (GTDB taxonomy): Bacteria > Bacteroidota > Bacteroidia > Chitinophagales > Chitinophagaceae > Ginsengibacter. Next base: position 725 of record DATCFI010000203.1, read on the forward strand.
ATGCCTGCCGGCATCGATTTTTTTATCTCCATCAACACTCTGATCCGCGGAGCTATCATCGGGGTGGCCTTCTTTAAAATAGCTTTTAACTCCTGAAGAGATTCTTTAATTATAAGTTGTTTAGGCAATGCCATGATTAATGATTTATTTTATAGTCCAAATATAATTAAAAAAAATGAAATAATATATTTTGGACTATTTATTATTTCATTTTGGTATAAGAAGAATTAGATAAAATAATAATCGCGTTTATATGTTGATCTGCTATTATTTTCCGAGCCTGTCATTTTCTGAGTTTGGTGCAGACAAGAGAGAGTTGAGGAATTCCATTTGAACTAGATTCTAAAGAAAGAGGCCGCTTTCCATAGCAGCCTCTTTTTATTTTAAACAAATATTCTTTATAAAATATAAATCCAAAATTCAGCAAATTTGTTTCTTTACTGAAAGATTTGATTTGGTTATCCTAATTCCGGATACAACGGAAATCTGTTCATAAATTCTTTCACTTCGCTTTTTACCGATGCAGTTGTATTTTCGTTATCCAGGTGCATCAACACTTTATCCACCATATCTACTACAGTTTGCATATCATTTTCTTTAAGGCCTCGGGTAGTAATTGCGGGTACACCTACTCGTATTCCTGAAGTTACAAATGGACTTTTATCATCGAAAGGAACGGCATTTTTATTTAAAGTGATAGCGGCTTTATCCAGCGTTTCCTGTGCTTTTTTACCGGTAATATTTTTATTGCGCAGATCAATCAGCATCAGGTGATTATCGGTTCCGTTGCTGATTAAATCATATCCTTTCGCATTAAATGCTTTAGCCATTGCCTGGGCGTTCTTCTGAATTTGTTTCGCGTAGGCGGTATATTCGTCGGTTAATATTTCTCCGAAAGAAACCGCTTTAGCGGCAATCACATGTTCCAACGGACCGCCCTGTGTGCCGGGGAAAACAGCCATATCAATCAAGTGACTCATCATTCTTATTTCACCTTTGGGCGTTTTTAATCCAAAAGGATTTTCAAAATCTTTGCCCATTAAAATAATGCCACCGCGGGGGCCGCGTAGAGTTTTGTGTGTGGTAGAAGTTACAAAATGGCAATGTTCAAAAGGTGAATTCAGCAATCCTTTGGCAATTAGCCCTGCGGGATGCGCCATATCACAAAACACAAAAGCGCCTATCTCATCCGCCACTTTTCTGATACGTTGGTAATCCCAATCGCGACTGTAGGCCGAAGCGCCGCAAACAATCATTTTTGGCTTTATTTCCCTTGCCTTTTGTTCCAGCATTTCATAATCCACCAAACCGGTTTCTTTTTTTACGCCATAGAAATGAGGTTCATAAATTTTTCCTGAAAAATTTACAGGAGACCCGTGAGTAAGATGCCCACCCATACTAAGATCTAACCCTAAAATTTTATCTCCGGGCTTTAAAACCGCAAACATCAGCGCGAAATTGGCCTGCGCGCCACTATGAGGCTGTACATTTGCGTATTCACAATTAAAGATTTGTTTTACGCGATCTATTGCCAGTTGCTCCGATTCGTCCACAAACTCACATCCGCCATAATATCTTCTTCCAGGATACCCCTCAGCATATTTGTTGGTAAGCACTGTTCCCATCGCTTGTATCACTTGTAATGAAGTGAAATTTTCAGAAGCAATTAGCTCTATTCCTTCGCGCTGGCGGTTTAATTCTTTATTTATTATATCGAAAATTTGTTTGTCTTTTTGCATTGAAATTTAAAATTTTCGCAAACCTACAAAAAAGTTGTGAGGAAAGCAGAAGGCTGAAGGCAAAACGAAGAAGGCAGAAGACAAAATCCTTTCACCCTGATACCTAATTCATGATACCTTTACCAAAACATTTCCTATATTCACACCCCGTTAAAAAGCGGCGGCTAAACTTATATATCATGAAGGCCATTATTCCTGTAGCAGGTGCAGGCACTAAATTGCGTCCACATACATATACTCAACCAAAGGCTTTAATCCCTTTGGCAGGCAAAACCATATTAAGCATTAATGTAGATCAGTTGCATGAAGCAGGCATTAACGAATTCGTGTTTATAGTTGGATACCTCGGAGAAAAAATCCAGGATTATATGAAGGAGAAATATCCCCAACTTACCTGTCATTTTATTTACCAAACGCAACGAAAAGGAACAGCCCACGCGATCAACCTGTCCAGGAAAATTGTGGGAAACGATGAGGTGTTTATCGTGTTAGGCGATACGATCTGCGAATATGATATTAAGGAGGTTCTTGAAACGCCTTATTCTATGCTTGGGATAAAAAAAGTGGACGATCCCCGCAATTTTGGCGTAGCGGAAATAGATGAAAAAGGATTTATTACCAAAGTGGTGGAAAAGCCGGCGATCCCTAAATCTAACATGGCTTTAGTTGGACTCTATAAAATTAAAGATTCAAAATTATTATTTGATTGCTTTGAAAATATAATAGCCAATAATATCAAAAGTTACGACGAATTTAACCTTACCGATGCGCTTCAGTGTATGATCTCCCGCGGGGAAATTTTTAAATCTTTTAAAGTAGCGAATTGGTTTGATTGTGGCAGAAAAGAATCACTCCTACAATCCAATTCTATTTTATTGCAGAAATTCGGAGGTTCTATTGCCGAGCCTAATAATTTCGAAAACACTATTTTTATTCCGCCGGTTAGCATTGCCGAAGGTTGCGATATTAAAAATTCAATCATAGGTCCACACGTAGCTATGGGCGAAAATACCATCGTCCATTCATCCATAATAAAAGCCTCAATCATTGGCTCATTTTCAAAATTGTACGACATCGTTATGGATGATTCACTGATTGGTAGCGATACGGAAGTGATTGGCGAAACTCGCTCTCTCAATATTGGTGACAATACAGAAATTGATTTAGGGAATTGATTTGCTGATGTGCTAATTTCCTGGTGATGGTTCGGCCGTTAGCAGTGAACCAACAAATAACCGCTATTCTTATTTTCCACATTAAACTCCCTGAATATTTTAATTCCGTTCATACTTGTTGCAAAATCTCAAAGACAATCGCATTGCGAAATTGCTGAATGTAGATTATCCCATCATTCAAGCAGGGATAGTTTGGGGCCGGCGGATGGCGTTTGTGTAGCGCCGTTAGTAATGCCGGTGCGCTGGGTGTTAAAGGGAATGTTTGAAGGCAACCTGGGAGACGGTGGCCTGGAAATAGGGCAGGTAGGCGCCTTAATCAACGATATAAAACCCGCTGCAGAAATAGTTAGGGAAATATGGATAGAATTCAATGAGACATTGATCGCGCCCATAAAATAAAACTCCATGTTTGGACGTTAATCTAAGTATTACACATTAACACCCCTAATAATGAGTCTGCTTACAAAAGGTTTTTCCTGGAGAAAAACTGTACCCCTATTATTTTTTTCACTATTTTTTTCATTAGTCTTTTTTAATACGGCTTTTGCGCAAGTGCCAGTTGATCAGGGAGATGTACCCATCGACCCCAATGCATTAAAAAATGTCAACTCCTCTGATTTGATGAATTACCTTAAGGATAATAATCAGCAGACACAAAAGCCGGGAGAGGATATTCACAAATCAAACCAGGACAATAGCAATAAAAGTATTATTATTAAGGATAGTACACAAAAAGATAATATTAAGCGTACGTTAGCTGGCCCCGAAACAGTTTACGGAAGTAATCTCTTTCAAAACAGCCAGATATTACAACTTGCTGAACTTTCTACTCCGCCGGCGGATTACCCGATAGGAGTGGGCGACCATATTGTTGTGTCGCTTTGGGGTGGGGCAGATTTTGAGCAGGATTATATTGTGGCTCGCGATGGATCGATTTTCCCTCAAGGTCTGGGGAAAATTACCGTACAAGGTCTAACTTTCGCCAATGCCCGTTCGGTTGTTATAGGTCGGTTTAAAAAAGTAATTCCACGCTCTACGAATATTTCGGTCACTTTGGGCCAGCCTCGTTCCATTGTTGTGCAGGTTTCAGGGAATGTGCAAACACCCGGTCCAATGGTTGTTTCAGCTTTTACCAACGCACTAAATATTATTGCTATGGCAGGCGGCGTTACGAAGTACGGCAACATGCGCAACATCCTGATTTCCAGAAATGGAAAAACAATAGACTCGGTGGATGTGTATAAATATCTGAGTACGGGCGATTTTGGCAAGCATCTTTACCTGGAAAATAATGACTTCATTATTGTGCCTTTTTATGATAAGAGGGTTCAGGCAATCGGCCAGTTTAAAAGACCGATGTACTACCAATTAAAAAAGGGAGAAGGCCTGATGGCTCTTTTGAATTATTCGGGCGGTTTTAAACCTGACGCGTATGCATCCGGAGCAATGATTGTCAGAAATACAGAAGAAAAGCAGATAATTAAAACTGTGAATCTGAATGCTATCAGCAACGGAAGTGATAGTATGCATAGCAATGAACTATTGCTTGACGGAGATGTAGTAGAAATAAATGCAATCAATCCCGGCTTGAGTAACAAAGTAATCGTAAAGGGAGAAGTGGCTTACCCAAATGTATATGAAGTGAGGAAAGGCGATAGGTTATTTGATGTTATCAATCGTGCGGGCGGCATTACTCCAAATTCGTTTTTAGATAGAGCCTATGTTTACAAAGGTGCGGGAGATTCAACAAATTTAAAGTCGGATAAAATAGAAGTTAGCCTTTCAGATATGAACAAAAATCTGGATAGCAAATATAATATACCAATTGACCCAAACGATATTATTGAGGTTTTTAATAAGAATCAATTTTCTGACAGGCAATTTATTACCATCGAAGGAGAAGTACGCAAGCCGGGGAGTTACCAGAAATATGGCGGCATGACCTTGAAAGATCTTTTATATTTTGCTAATGGCCTTAAACCATCTGCAGAATATGGAAGTATTATTGTTTCAAGTATTGTAGATGTTGACTCTTCGCAACGTGGAATCAAGCCAACCAAAACAGTTGAAAGAAGTTATTCCATAAATCAAAATCTTGATCTGGATTCTACTGTTGAAACGGTGAAGCTAAAGCCTTACGACCAGGTGTTTGTAAGAAAAAATCCCAAATTTAATTTACAGAAAAATGTAAAAATAGAAGGCGAGGTGTTATACCCTGGAACGTATCCTAAACTTGATGAAAAAGAACGGTTATCTTCATTTATTGCCCGAACAGGAGGGCTTCGCGGAAATTCAGACGCAAATGGCGCCATACTCTATAGAATGCGGGACACGGTAAGTTTTAAAAATGTAGTTGACAGTTTGAATCCCACCGGTGTCGAGCCGATAAGTATTGACTTGGCGAAAGCGATTGACAATCCCGATTCTAAATATGACATGGTGTTGCAAGCGGGCGATGTGATCTATGTACCGAAAATCGATCCAGTAGTATCTATAACCGGAGCAGTTCAAAATCAATTAAAGATATTCTTTGATAAAGAACACACCAAAATGGGCTATTACATTGATAAAGCCGGCGGATTCGGTGTAACCCCATGGCGTAAACGAATTTATGTAACTCGTGCCAACGGTAAAAGCCAAAAAACAACGAATTTCTTATTTTTGCGTTTTTATCCAAAAGTTACAGAAGGTAGTGTAATTACAGTTCCGGTTAAACCTCAATCAAAAATAGCCTCTTCAATTATAGTGTCGAGTTTATTAACTGTTATTCCCGTGGTGACCATTTATTTATTATCCAAAATATTTTAGTTCGCATGACATCACAGGAACTAACCATAGAATTTATAGACAGGCTAAAGAAGCGCAAGTTTCTGGTTATAGTGGTCTCGCTGATCTTTGCTGCCTTCGGGGCGTTGTATGCGTTAAAAACTCCCGTAACCTATACCTCCAGGGCAACTATTTTTCCGTTAACAAGCGGTACTGATAATTCGTCAGCTTCCTCAGCATTAAGTGCTTTATTCAGCGGTGGTAGTAGCGACTCAAAATCATTCACTGATGACGCCTCAGTGAATATTGTGGAACTTGCGCTGAGCCGGACAACACGGGAAGAAGTAGCTGCGATTAAAGATTCATCACAGGGAAATAAAACAATCGCTGAACTGCTGCTGAACGATATCAATAGCCACAGGAGCTTCCTGGAACCAAAAATTCCTATGCCTACCTCTGAAAAGGCATTAATAGCCAGGGCAGCCGGGATTTTAAATAGTGGTTTGACTGCATCCATTAATAAAAATAATAGTTTTGTTTTGACCTATACCGGCAGAAGCCCCGAACTGGTAAGTACGATCAGCTACGGGTTTATCAACAAAATATCCAAATTCTACATTGATCTTAAACGTGAAAAAGCTAAAACTGATTTTGAATTTGCAACCAGCAAAGTTGATTCGCTCAGTAAGGTGATTCATTCAAAAGATAACGAATTAATAGCCATGGATAAAACAACTTTATTTACAAATACTACAAAAATGGAGTTCAGGGTGCCAACAGAAAACCTGATTACTGATAAACAAATGCTTCGGCAGCAATACGCAGTGGCAGTAGCCAATCAGCAAAATGCTGCGTATAAACTGCAAAAAGCAACCCCCGTAATGAAAGTATTGGACTATCCGGATGCTCCTTATGATGTTCAGAGCAAGTCCGCTTTGATATATGGAATTATAGGATTTTTTATTGGGCTAATTTTTTCCATTTTGTTTGCCTCATTAAGGCTTTTGATACGGCACGCCAGAGACGAAGCCAACAAAGCAATTTATGGAGAAGAAAGTTCAACCACAACAATCGCTGCGTAAGATATTAGAAAACAAAAATCGGGAGAATTAGTTTATTTGCTGTTTGCTTTTAGGCTTGTCTCTTGAAGAACGCGGCTAATTCAAAAAAGGATTTTCTTTTATCTCTCTCCCAATGGTTGTAGCAGCGCCGTGGCCGGGGGTAAACTTTTACGTCTTCAGGTAGTTTGAATAGTTTCTCTTTGATATTTTTTACCAGGTCTTCATGGCTCCCACCCGGCAGATCAGTACGGCCAATACTATTTTCGAAAAGCACATCGCCTCCAATTATAAATTTTTGTTTTTTACAAAAAAAACAAATACTTCCGGGCGAATGCCCGGGAACATGAATTACTTCCAACTCATCATCCCGTAAAGCGACGATCTCTCCTTCTTCAAGAAAAATAATATCTCCCGGGTAATTATCAAAGGGTAGATTAAACATTAAACCAGACGCCGGTGCCATTTCTAACACAAATTTCTCGAGGCGATGCGTTTTTAACGTTACCTTATATTCATCTGCCATAAATTTATTGCCAAATACGTGGTCAAGATGGCAATGAGTATTTAGCAGGATTTTGGGTTGTAATTTGTTAAGGTGAATAAAAGATTTTAGTGCTTCTTTTTCTTCATCAAAATAACATCCGGGGTCGATAATGATGCATTCGTTGAATTCGTTGTAGAGTAGGTAAGTGTTTTCCTCTACTGGATTAAATATAAAAGCTTTTATTTGAAACATATTCTAATTTTGTATCCCTTTAATTTCATTTCATTGATTAACCTGAAACGATTAATTTTAGGCGATTTTAATTTAACGCGCATGCAAGATCACAAGAAATCAATGTACAAAAAAATATTTCTCCTATCGCTTTTTTCATTTGTTTTTGCTGGCTTTGCCAGTGCGCAGGTAAGTTCTGTAATATATGGACGAAACCGGGTACAGTATAAAAAATTCAAATGGCAGTATTATCAAACCAGGAATTTCAATTCCTATTTCAACCAGGATGGACAGGAGCTTGGAAAATTTGTTGCTCAAGTAGCTGAAGAAGAATTGCCGGGTATTGAAAGATTTGTAGATTTTAATCTGGAACGTAGGGTCAATATCCTGATCTATAACAGCTTTGGCGACATGAAACAAACAAACGTTGGCTTGGGAAATGACGCGCAGGTAGCAGGCGGACTTACCAAACTGGTAAACAACAAAATGATTGTTTATTTCAATGGCAATCATGATGACTTAAGGCGCCAGATTAGGGAAGGAATCGCCGGTGTATTGGTTCAGAATCTTTTGTTTGGCGAAGATCTGGGAGAAGTAGCTGGCAATGCAGCTTTGCTGGATTTGCCCCAGTGGCTTACGGACGGATACATAGCCTATGCGGGACAAAACTGGAGTACAAAACTTGATGATGAACTAAAGAATGAAATATTGAGCGGCAAGTACAAAAACTTTAATCAGTTTGCTTTTGACAAGCCACTTTTGGCGGGGCATGCATTTTGGTTTTTTATCGAAGAAAAATATAAACGAGAAAATACCACCTATCTTTTGTATCTCGCAAGAATCTATAAAAGCTTGAAGAAGGCCACGGAGCAGGTGACGCACCACAAAAACTTTAACGATCTCCTTTCAGAATTTATGAAATATGAGGGGGATAAATATGATAATGATATCAGCCGTCGCAAAAATAATCCAAAGGGAAGTGAGATCGAAGACTTTACGGTCAGTAAACAGGTTAACTATTATCATTTTAATGTAAACCCCAATAAGCGGAATTATTCTTATTCAGTAGTGAAATACAAAAGGGGCCAGTATAGAGTTATTTATAACGACGGTTATGACGATAAAACGTTATTGAAATTCGGCGTTAAGAATCAACTGGATGAAATAAATCCTAATTATCCCATCATAGCCTGGGATCCTAAGGGCACAAGGTTGGCAGTCCTTTACGAAGACGAAAGCCGAATTCAATTTTTTGTCTACGATGTGATCACGAAGGTGAAACCTTATAAAAGAGATCTTACCAAATTCTTTGACCAGGTGCTGGATATGAAATATATGATCAACAGCCAAACGCTTCTTTTAAGTGCCGTCAAAAATGGACGTACCAACATTTATGTGTATGATATTGAAAATGACAAAATCAGGCAAATCACTGACGATGTTTACGATGAACTGGACCCATCTTTTGTCGCTTTTCCCAATAAAACCGGGATACTATTTTCAAGCAACAGGCCATCAGCCAATGCCAGGGGCGGTGACACCTCTTTAATGCCTAATCGATTTAATATTTTTATGGTGACGGATTTTGATACAAAAAACGCCGCATCATTAAACCAGATAACTCAGTTAACTAATTTAAAATTTGGCGACGCTCGTTATCCCACTCAATATAGTAATACCCATTTTACTTTTGAAAGCGATCTGAATGGAATAGGAAACCGATATGCCGGCTATTTTACCTCTACCAAAGATGGTCTGGATACCGTTGTTATAGTAGGTGATCAAATTCTAAGAAACCCAACTGCCGACGAGGTAGATTCGCTTTTGAAAACTATGCATCGTACTGATGTGGATTCCATTGCGGTAGTTTCTGTTTCCAAAGATTCTGCAGTTGTTTTCCCTCTGACTAATTATTCCAACAGTCTTCTTGAAAGCAGGGAAGCGGGTGAGGATCGCCAGGTTAGCGAGGTTACAAGGCAGGACGACGATAAGATCCTTTACAAATTAAAAATAGATGAAAACGCCCTGCGGCGAAGGAATGTAAACGCAAGGCCTTCGGATTACATGGAGAAAAAAATGGCGGCAAGCAGGATATCTCAAGGTGAAGAAATAACGGCGCCGGTTGAGAAACAGGAAGATGATATTTTTCAACATGAGTTTAAAAGAGATACCGCTGTGTCTATGACATTAAAAAGCGTGGAAAAAAATAATCGACCGGATGTACTATCCACAGCCGCCGAATTTTCATATAAGCCTATGAAATTTGCCACTGACTATATTGTTGCCGGATTTAATAACAACGTGCTTGGAACCCAATACCAGGTTTACGAGGGTGGGGCAGGACCGATTACACTTACATCTAACAACGGACTGAATGGTATCGTAAACGTGGGCGCTGCCGACTTGATGGAAGACATTAAGATTTCCGGTGGTTTTCGACTTTCAACTAACCTGAAAAATAATGATTGGATAGTCCAGTTTTCTAATTTAAGAAAACGGCTGGACTGGGGATTAATGTATTATAAAAGGGTGAGCCAAACAGGCTTTTCTAGTGGCACTAATTCTTATCCCGGAAATATATTTTCAGGCTTATTCCAGGCAAGTCTTTCTTATCCATTGGATGAAGTAAGAAGTATTCGTGCAAATTTTGGGGTAAGAAGAGACAATGTAGTTGTTAGCGCGGTTGATCAGGTCTCACTGGCCTATCCAAATTCGGTAAACTCTTACGGCTTAACGCATATTGAATATGTATATGACAACACATTGAATCCGGTACAGAACATCTGGGACGGCATCCGGTATAAAGTTTACATGGACTGGAATTCGCAGCTTAATCATCCTGGAGGGGAGGTTGGGCGCAACATGTTTAATTTTGGTTTCGATGGCAGGGTATATCATTCTATTTACCGCAACTTTATATGGGCGGGTAGGGTTGCAGGCGACTTTAGCTGGGGAGCCCAGAAATATATCTACTATGTCGGCGGAATTGACAACTGGTTTATGTTTAGCGACAATCAAAAAGTGAACAAGGACGGGAGTATTTCATACCGATACTTCAATCCCGCAAACCAGCCCGCACCCGATCAGAGTTACGCCTTTCAAACATTAGCTGTAAATCTTCGCGGGTTTATTCAAAATGCGGCAAACGGTAATAATAATGTGATAATAAATAGTGAATTCAGGTTGCCGGTATTTACTACTTTTATGGACAACCCGATTAATAACGCCTTTATCAGAAATTTTCAATTAACGCAATTTATAGATTTGGGAACGGCGTGGAATGGCGCTTACAATGCGATAGGGCGTCCGTCAATAACTTACACAGATTCGCAAGATCCAACAGTTACCGTTAAAATTAAAGCGCCGGGAGTAGGTCCGTTCCTCGGTGGATATGGATTTGGTGCCCGGAGTACCTTACTGGGGTATTTTCTGAAAGTTGATGTTGGTTGGCCAATGAGCGGATTCTTCAATGCAAAACCTATTCTTTATTTCAGTATGGGATTTGATTTTTAACCTGGTAAGTTTACAGTAAACGAACAATTAGTCATTATTTTTATTTTTTCTAACATACACTCTCCAGGTTTTTAAAATCTGAGGGTGTATCGTTAACAGCAAGGCAACAAATATCACGAATTCTTATTCTCCTTTGTTCGATTGGTGCCTACCTAAAAAACATCCATTTTATTTTGGGTAAAAAAATAATGCAGCCTATAATAAAGGAAATAATCGCAGAAAATAATACCGCCCCCGCGCACATATCTTTTACTTTTTTGATAACAGGATTTATTTCGGGGGAAACCAGATCGCATAATTTTTCAATGGCTGAATTGATCATTTCAAAGCTCAATACCACGGCAAAACAAATTAACAGGATCATCCATTCTGTAGCGCTCAATGAAAAATAAATGCCCGCACCGGCTACCAACAAGGCAATTACATATTGTATTTGGAAGTTTTTTTCATGAGCAAGGGAATCTTTTAAGCCGCTAAAAGCGAAGGCAAAGGATTTGATAACTCTTTTCATTTTCAAGTAAATTTTATAATTCACAAACAACTTCATTTATCATTTCGCAGGCGTACTCTATTTCTTTTTTTGAAATGATGAGTGGGGGAACAATTCTTAAACATTGTGAAGCAAATAAAAACCAGTCTGTAAAAATACCTTTCTCTAAAAGACGATCAATCGCTTTTTTATTTTGATCAAAATCTTCAAATTCAAGCGCGATCATCAATCCGCGGCTTCTGACGTTTTTTATTTTGGAACCATCAAGATTTTCCAGGAATATTTTTTCCTTTTCAAAAACATTATTTATAATATTTTGCTCTAAAAGAAATTCCATTGCTGCTTTTCCCGCGGCGCAGCAAACGGGGTGTCCGCCAAAAGTATTTATATGTCCAAGAACAGGGTTTTTGGTAAAGGAGTCCATGATTTTTTTATCGGCAATGAAAGCACCTAAAGGCATCCCTCCGCCCAAAGCCTTGCCCAATAGCAATACGTCAGGAACTATATCAAATTGTTCAAAGGCCCACAACGAGCCATTACGCCCAAAACCGCATTGTATTTCATCAAGAACTAATAACGTGCCGGTGTCAGTGCATCTTTTTCTTAATGCTTTCAGCCATCTTTCTTTAGGCACGATCACCCCGGCTTCTGCCTGGATTGTTTCTGCAATTACGCATGCCGTTTCTGTTGTTATTAATTCAAGACTTTCTAAATTATTATAGTCGAGGTGCAGGATGCCGGGTAATAAAGGACGAAAAGCATTGCGCCAGTATTCATCACCGATGATGCTCAGCGAACCCTGCGTACTTCCGTGATAAGAATTTTTAAAAGCTGCGATTTGTGTTCGCCCTGTAAAACGCTTCGCCAGTTTCATAGCGCCTTCCGTGGCCTCAGTGCCTGAAGCTGTAAAAAAAACACTATTTAAAGACGAGGGTAAATGATCGGTTAGCAATTTGGCGTAAGCCGTTTGGGGCGATAAAACCAATTCCCCATTCACCATCACATGCATAAAATCTTCCGCCTGCTTTTTAATTGCCGCAATCACTTTTTTATTACCATGCCCGATATTGCAAACGCTTATACCGCCGATAAGATCAATATATTCTTTGTTTTGAACATCATACAGTTTACAACCACTCGCGTATACAATTTCCAATGCAAGAGGGGCCGAAGAAGTTTGGCCGATATGATTTAAAAATATTTGACGATTAGTCATTTAAAATAAAAAATAATAAATAATAAATAAGGAATGGAAAAGTATCTGAACTCTATAATTCCAAAATCAAAATTCCGAATATTTGTTGGTTCACTGCATTGACATTAGTTGATTCTAAACTCCAACGTAAGCCACTTTGTAAAAGATCTTACAGTCGTTTTGCTGGTTTTATCTTTGTTATTGCTTATTTCTTATTTCATTGTGCGTTACCCAATGCTAATACATATCGCTCGTTCAGGCCTGTAAGCTAAAGAGAAATATTAATTAATTGTTTGTTTACTATCTGATTACTTTCTTCTTTCACTTGAATATTGAATATCGGATACTGGATATTTTTTTCCGTACTTTCTTATTCCTTATTTTTCCTCCAACACCCTTTTGTACAAATCTTCATATTGGGGAACAATATTATTGATGTCAAATTTCATCGCCTGCGCCAATGCGTTCTTTTTCATTTTGGCAAATGCCTTTTCATCAGAAAGTAGTTTAATGATATTGTTACTCATATCATCCACATCGCCTACATCGCTAAGAAATCCGGTTACTCCATTGATATTAATTTCCGGTAATCCGCCGACATTGGTAGAGATAACGGGAACCTCTGCAGCCATTGCTTCCAGCGCTACTAAGCCAAAACTTTCATATTCACTCGGCAAAATAAAAAGATCAGAAATTGCCAGTATCTCTTCCATTTGTTCCTGCCTGCCTAAAAATCTGATATCAGCGCGAGAGCAGGTATTTCTGCATAATTCCTCAATCGCAGATCGTTCGGGGCCATCGCCTACCAGCAACAGTTTAGAAGGAATGACCTTGTTTACTTTCACAAAAACCTTTACAACATCTTCCACTCTTTTTATCTTTCTGAAATTAGATGCGTGTAATAAAATCTTCTCATCATTTGGCGCTATTACTTGTTTGAAAGGGGTTACAGGTATTTTATTAAAGCGTTTTACATCTACGAAATTGTAGATTACTTCAATTTCTTTTTCCATTTTGAAGTTCTTATACGTCTCGTCCCTTAAATTTTTAGACACAGCCGTAACCGCCGCACTTTCATTCATGGAAAATGTAACAACTGGCGAATAGGTTTTGTCTCTTCCTACAAGCGTAATATCTGTCCCATGCAAAGTGGTTATTACAGGCACATTGATTCCTTCCTTTAGAAGTATTTGCCTCGCCATATAAGCGGCAGAGGCATGCGGAATAGCGTAATGCACATGAAGGAGATCAATCTTTTGATTGGTAATCACATCTACCATCGTGCTCGCCAGCGCTGTTTCATAAGGCGGATAATCAAACAAAGGATAAGTGGGTACCGTTACCTCGTGATAAAAAATATTGGCGTGAAATCCCCCCAATCTTACCGGTTGGTCGTAAGTTATAAAATGAATGTTATGGCCTTTTTCCGCCAGTGCTTTCCCCAGTTCTGTTGCTAAAACACCACTGCCGCCAAAAGTGGGATAGCAAACGATACCTATATTCATGTTTATTTTTTATAGTCCAAAAACAATCTATTTTTTATAGAAAACTCATGCAATTTACAACCTTTCGGCTTTGATCCTTTAGCCTTCTGCCTTGGGCTTGTAGCCTTGAGTTTTTTTTAAGCGAAATGATTATGTTTGTGAAAATTATTCAAATGAAAAAATTTCTCTTTTATGCGATTACGATCATAATTGTAGCTTTGGCGATTTTCTTCTATGCAAGATTCAGCTACACATACAGCGAAGGCAACCGGGCGGGCAGGCTGATCAAGTTTGCAAAACAAGGTGCTATGTTTAAAACGTATGAGGGAGAAATGAACCTTGGCGGGGTTTCCAATGCTGCTAACAATAGTATGATGATGAATTACATGTGGGATTTTTCGGTAGTTGACGAGGCTGTTGCCGATACGTTGTTAAAACTGGAAGGCCGCGAGATCAGTGTACATTACCAACAAAAGATGGGAACACTTCCGTGGCGCGGCGATACCAAATATATTGTAGACAAAGTAGTATCGGTAAAACCCGATAATGGAGATTAAAATTTAATTTTTATAAAAATATATATTGATTGAATGGGCCATTTATTAACGACTGATAGTATTATCAGTTTTTTTATCCTGGTAATTCTTGAGATTATTTTAGGGGTTGATAATGTGATTTTCGTGAGCATTATTATCAACAGGCTGCCGGTTGAAAAACATAAAAAGGCGAGGTTGGCCTGGGTGATTATGGGATCTATCGTGCGAAGCATGCTGCTGCTAGGCTTAGGATGGCTGCTCGTGCAAAAGGGGAAAGCGGTGTTTACTATTTTTGACAAGGGGTTTGATCTCGCGAGTATTGTAATGCTTGCCGGAGGTCTGTTTCTTATTTATAAATCGGTACATGAAATACATCAAAAACTGGAAGGCGAAGATCCAAATGCACCACAAGCCAAAAAGAAACCACTCGGTTTTTCGCAGGCGCTTTTTCAGATTGTGTTAATTGATATGGTGTTTTCTTTCGATAGCGTGATCACAGCCGGAGGTACGGCAAAACATGTAGAGATAATGATCGCAGCAGTTGTAATTGCTATGATTATTATGTTTGCGTTCAGCGCTTATATTGCGGCGTTTATTCAAAAACACCCGACATTCAAGATGCTGGCACTTTCTTTCCTGGTGATGATTGGCCTGAGCCTTGTGATAGAAGGCTGGTCTTCTGAACAAGCAGAAGAAATGCATTTAAAAAATTATATTTATTTTGGGATGGCTTTTTCCTTTGTGGTTGAAATATTGAATATGACGATGATAAAAAGGCAAAACAGGAGAGTGGTTCAACTGGATGAACCGAAATATCACCAGGATGAAATAAATATGGGCGATCAGGCTAAATAAACGTGATTCATTTTAGTAATTCTTTTCTCAATTCGATTGCCAGTTGCTTATCATCCTCAGGCACTTTAGCAATTTGCCCCTTTCTGTTTACGATCATTTGGGTTGGGAACGAGTATATGTTGAGCGTTCTTGTCAGATGGTTAATGTCAGAAACTGCTGCGTAGTTAAAAGGCGTTTTTTGCAAGAATTTTTTCAAGGAATCTACTTTATCCGGCGCAATGCTTACAAAGACTACATCATCACGGTTTTTATAAGAAGCAACAAGTTTATTAAGATCCGGCATCTCTTCTTTGCAAGCAGTGCAGCCTATAAACCAAAAATTAAGAACCACTATTTTCCCGTTACAGTTTTCTTTGTTGTAAACCTTTCCGTTTACATCAACAAAGTTAAAAACGGGTAGAGGCTTTCCTTCCATTTTAAAAAACTGATAATATTCCTCTCCAAATCTTATAATATTTGCTGTGATCGAACTGTCAACTGGCTTTTTTATTTTGTAGAGTTTATAATAACTTGAAGAATCAGTTGATTTTAACTTCAAAGGAAGATAGTCGCCCGACAAAACTTTTTTCAAAAAGAAATCTTTGCTCACTAAGGAGTCGTCTTCATTATAAGGAACAAAATCTTCTGATAATCTTACATCATAATACCAGTAAGCCCAGAAATTCATGAAATTGCTAAGAATATAGTCCGGCTCTATTACTGGCCCTCCATGCGCGGGAACATGGTTTTTGCAGGAGGAAGAAAAAAGTGCAACCGTGATAATGATATAAATAAAAATCTTCTTCAAATGTTTGTTTACTGTTGTAGTGAATGACTAATTAAAAGTTTCACAAATAACCACACCAGTAAATATATTTTATCTCTAATTTTTTAAAATCTTCTTCACTATTCCCGGACCTTCATAAATAAATCCGGTCCAAACCTGGATCAGGCTGGCTCCTTTTTCAATTTTTTCTTTTGCGTCACTAGCAGAAAAAATACCACCGCTGCTGATTATCGGAATGGATCCGCCCGTTCGTTGATAAATATATTCCGTAATTCTGTTGGATTCTTCCCGTAAAGGTTTTCCACTAAGGCCACCAGCGCCGATTTTGTTGATTTCTTCTCCGGGTGTGGTTAAGTTGTTTCGGTTGATCGTTGTATTGGCTGCAACCAATCCATCCAGCTTAATCTCCATGACCAGGTCAATAATGTCATCCAGATCGTGCTGACTTAAATCAGGTGATATTTTTAATAGTAAAGGCTTTTGAATTTCTTTTGTTTGGTTAATACGTTGAAGATGGGTGAGAATTTTTCCTAAAGAATCTTTTTGTTGCAAATCTCTTAATCCAGGTGTGTTGGGCGAACTCACATTCACCACAAAATAATCTACTGCGTCATGAAGTTCATTAAAGCAAATCTCATAATCTTTCCATGCTTCTTCGTTGGGTGTAATTTTATTTTTACCTATGTTGCCGCCGATGATTATTCCATTTCTTTTCGCTTGGCGTTTATATTCTCTAACCCTTATTGCCGCTACTTTTACGCCTTCGTTATTAAAACCCATGCGGTTTATTATTGCTTTGTCTTTTGGCAAACGAAACAATCTTGGTCTGGGATTTCCTTCCTGCGGCAAAGGCGTTACGGTTCCTATTTCTACAAAACCGAACCCCAATATTTCCAGTTCATGCAGGTACTTTGCATTTTTATCAAAACCAGCCGCAAGGCCGACCGGATTGGGAAATGAAATTCCGAAAACTTCTTTTGAAAGGCTTTTGCCGGAAGGCGCAAATGTCTTTTTTAAATATTTTTTCAGTAAAGGAAATCGACAAAAAAAACGAAGCTTGTTCATTGAAAAATAATGAACCTCTTCCGCATTAAACCAAAATAATATGTTACGAAGTAATGAATACATTTTGGCGACGAAGATAAGAATTGATTTTTTTCAGAAACGGAAAGACTTTTGTAACTACTACTTATGGTTGTTTCGTTAAATTGAAAATGCCGGTTATTTGTTAGTTTACTATCGTAAGGTAAAGCAATTATTTGCCAGTAAACTCATCCAACAATCTCATCACAATAGCGTCGTCTTCAGCGCCGCAAGGGTTAGGGCCTTTGTCTAAAAAATAATTAACCACTTTTTGTATCAGGAATTGTTGTGCGTGCTCAACTGGTTCAAACAAAATATTTTCTGTCTTACCATTTTTGATAACCTCAATTTTTTTATGTTCAAAAATGGGGAAGCATATTTTTCCTTCGGAACCCTGGATTTCACAATAGTCTTTTACATTTTCTTCCGCTACATTAAAACACCATAAACCATTAAAAACAACTCCGCTTTTGAACAAGATATTTCCGGAGACAATATCGTCTGCTTCATAAAGTTTTGATTGACTGAAAGCATAGCCCGATGCTTTTTGAATCTCTCCGAAAAACCAATACATCAAGTCCAACTGGTGAGGTGCAATATCATGAAATAAGCCGCCACCGGCTATCGAGGGATTCACTCGCCACGCAACTTTTGGAACTTGAAGCGCTTCTTCGTTTAACGGCTTTTTATAAAATGCTAAACGTGCAAAGCGTACATCGCCAATAATTTTATCTGCCAGTAATTGTTTTACTTTATTAAAAAGCGGCTGGCCGCGACGGTAATGTGCAACAGACACTTTTATGTTTTTTTCATTGGCCACTTTAGCGATCATGTTAGCTGACGCGAAATTTATAGCCATTGGCTTTTCAATATAAACAGGCTTACCTGCATTGATGGCTGCAATAGCATACTCTTCATGAAAAGCGGGCGGCGTAGCAATGTAGATAGCATTTACCTCGTCGTCATTTATTATCTCATAAGCATCACTGTACCATTTGGGAACTTTATGCCGTTCCGCATAATCCTTTGCTTTAGCTGCATTCCGGCGCATCACGGCTAACAACGATGAATTGGCGACCTTATTAAAAGCCGGCCCACTTTTTACTTCGGTAACATCCCCGCAGCCGATCATTCCCCAGCGAATAGATTCCATACATTTCTTTTTTTTATTTCGTAAAATATAAAATTACTGACAGCAGCTTTAATCAAGAAAAAAATAAGCTTATTTTCTGGATTTATCGGAGCGTCTTCAGTAAACAAACAAAAAAAGCAAATTCTTATTTATCTCCCGTTTGTTAAATGAATCTGTCATTTTTTAATCTATCCTCTTTACTTTCGTACAATAAATTTTTATTATGATACAGCGTGTACAAACTTTATGGATGTTACTGGCAGCTATTGCCATTTTTCTTACGATCAAATTTTCATTTTATAGTGGGACGCTCATAATGGAAAGTGTAACAAATCCGGCAACCGTATTAACACCGGATGGAAGCTACCACGCTTTAACGGCACGTGATAATTTTTTGATTTTAATTCTCACCAGTGCCCTCGGCGCTTGCATCGTGGTAAATATTTTCTTATTCAAACATCGCACTGTTCAGACAAGGCTTATACTCGTTTCGATTTTGGCAGAGTGTCTGATTATCTATTTGTATTTCCGCGAAACAAATAAATTTTCTCAGGGAAGCTATAGCTTCTGGGCCATTCTTCACATTCTCATTATTATATTCCTGTTCTTTGCGGGAAGGGGAATTTATCGCGATTCAAAATTGATCAAAGAAAGTAACCGGTTGAGGTGAGGGAAAGTAACTGCAAGAAAGAAAAGTAGCAGGTATCAAAAAAAATATATTCTTCTTGACACCCACTGGATTCTTTTCTAAATATATTTCCCTGTGTAACTTTCTTTCACTTTTTTCAATCCTGTCGGAATGCCGGAATAAACGATATTTCCGCCTTCATCTCCGGCTTCTGGGCCAAGATCAATGACCCAGTCAGCAGACTTGATCACGTCCGTATTATGCTCTATTACAATGATGGAATGTCCCTGTTCAATTAAGGCATTAAAGGACCCCAATAGTTTTTTTATATCATGAAAATGCAAACCGGTTGTAGGTTCGTCAAAAATGAAAAGCAAGTTTCCCTGTCCACGTCCTTTGCCCAGGAAAGAAGCTAGTTTTACACGCTGTGCTTCGCCGCCTGAAAGCGTATCAGACGATTGGCCTAATTTAATATAGCCCAATCCAACATCGCTAAGTGGCTGAATCTTTTTCGCAATGTCGTCGCCCGACAATTCTTTTTTCTTAGGAGAAGATTTTTCGTTTGAAAAGAACGCTATCGCTTCATCTACGCTCATCTCCAGCACATCGAAAATATTTTTATTTTGAAATTTTACTTCCAGCACATCATCTTTAAATCTTTTTCCATGGCATACGTCGCAAACTAAATGAACGTCTGCAAGAAACTGCATTTCCACCACCTGCTCGCCCTCGCCTTTACACGCATCGCACCTTCCTCCGTCTACATTGAAAGAAAAATGTTTCGGTTGATAACCACGTATTTTGCTCAGAGGTTGTTTGCTGAATAATTCCCTGATTTCGTCATAAGCTTTGATATAAGTTACAGGGTTGCTTCGCGATGATTTTCCGATAGGATTCTGATCAATCATTTCTACCTCTGAAATAAAATCAACATCTCCGGAAAGCCCTTTACTGGAACCTGCTTTTTCAGAAAATTCTCCTTTAATTTTTTTTAATGCAGGGTATAATATTTGCTTTACTAATGTAGTTTTACCACTGCCGCTTACTCCACTGATGACGCACAAAACATTCAAAGGAAAAACAACGTCAATATTTTTTAGATTATTCTGTCGCGCTCCTTCTATTTTTATTGAGCGATTCCATTTACGTACATTCTTTGGTGGTTCAATTGTTAATTCTCCTTTCAAATATCTTCCAGTAAGGCTTTCAGGATTTTTAACGATTTGACTATAGTTTCCTTCCGCTATTATTTCACCCCCAAGATGGCTTGCCAGCGGGCCCATATCAATGATGTGATCTGCCTTTCGCATCATCATTTCATCATGTTCTACTACCACCACTGTATTACCTAATGCCTGTAAATTTTTCAACACTTCAATAAGGTTTTCTGTATCTCTTGAATGCAGGCCAATAGAAGGCTCGTCCAGAATGTAAAGCGAATCCGTTAAATTACTTCCGAGGCTTCGCGTAAGCTGAATGCGCTGGCTTTCGCCTCCGCTTAATGAATTGGCCAGCCGACTGAGTGTAAGGTAACCAAGGCCAACATCCCAAAGAGTTTTTAAACGGTTATGAATCTCAATCAATATTCTTTTCGCCACCGTTTTATCAAAATTAGATAAGTCTATGTCGTTAAACCATTTCTTCAAATCTTTAACCGGCATCTCGCATAACTCGCCAATATTTTTATTAGCGACTTGCACGTATAACGCCTCTTTTCTCAACCTGTATCCATGGCATTCAGGGCACAATGTTTTTCCACGGTAACGACTCAACAAAACCCTATACTGTATTTTATATAAATTCTGTTCTACTTCTTTAAAAAACTCATTCAAGCCACCAAAATATTCATTGCCTGTCCATAATAAATTGTATTGCGCAGATGTAAGATCAATAATTGGTTTATGAATAGGGAAATCAAATCTATTTGCCACCTTTATAAGTCGCTCTTTCCATTGGCCGAGTTTCTCGCCACGCCAGGGCGCGACAGCATTTTCGTAAACACTTAATCTTTTATCAGGAATTACCAGGTCGGGATCAATGCCAAGCACTAAAGAAAATCCGCCACACACCGGGCATGCGCCGTAAGGGTTGTTGAAAGAAAACAGGTTGGGCACCGGCTCTTCAAATTTGATTCCATCCAATTCAAATTTATTAGAAAAATGCAATTTCTCTTTCCCGTTTATTTGAAGCATTACTTCCCCTTCTCCCTCATAAAAAGCCGTATTCACTGAATCTGCAATGCGGTGGTTATCGTCTTCATCAAAGGCTTTAATTACAAGCCGGTCAATTAAAACGTACACAGTTTTATGGGAAAAAAATGAAGCCAGGTCTTTTTCTTCTTCTAAATCTTCAATGCGGATTATTTCCGTTCCCCCTTTAGAAGAGTTAGGAGAGGCAGCCAATCTGGAAAAACCTTTCTGCATTAAAATATGAAGTTCTTCTTTTATATCGCGATGATGCAGTTGCCTGAAGGCTACCAGCATCAGTACCTTATCACCGGTTTTTAAATTGTTGATGGCGCCCACTACGTCGGATACATCATCTTTTTTTACTTCTCTTCCAGCGACGGGTGAAATGGTTTTGCCAACTCTTGCAAACAGAAGTCTCAGGTAATCGTAGATTTCTGTCATACTGCCCACAGTAGATCGGGGAGTTTTAGTAGTTACTTTTTGCTCTATGGCAATCGCGGGGCACAAGCCTTTGATGAAATCTACATCAGGTTTATTCATACGCGCCATAAATTGTCGGGCGTAGGCGCTCATGCTTTCTGCATAGCGTCTTTGTCCTTCTGCAAATAAAGTGTCTATGGTTAAGGACGATTTGCCAGATCCCGAAACGCCCGTCACGACAATTAATTTATTACGAGGAATTTTTACGTCTATGTTTTTAAGATTGTGTACCCGTGCGCCTTTTATAAAAATATCCTGTGAAGGTTTCGTTGAGGCAGCCGTTGTTTTCGTCGATTTTTTTTCTTCTTTAGTCATGTGATTACACAAAAATAATCATTCACAATTCTTACAGGTCAGCACAATAATTTTATTGTGTTAAAAAAAATAATTAAAAATTTTTATCAAAATATTTGGAAGTGTAAATTTTTTGACTAATCTTCGCTGTTCCAATTTTCCTGAAAGAATGAAGAGCCTTCTGCCCCCGCGCTAAAAGTTTTATACATTCCCTTTCTTTTAAATTGGAACTTACACAATATCCTAAACCAAAATCGTAACCGGTTATGAAAACCATGAACAATTTAACAGATCAGCAATTGATCCACCTCTATCTTGACGGAGATACAGAGGCACTTTCAAGTCTTATAGAACGCTATAAAGACAAAATCTACACTTCGATTTATTTATTAGTTAAAGACAAATATCTTGCCGAAGATATTTTCCAGGATGCCTTCATTAAAGTAATTGACACTATCAATGGCGGTCGCTACACTGACGAAGGAAAATTTTTGCCATGGGTAATGCGTATTGCACATAACCTATGCGTAGACCATTTCAGAAAAGTAAAACGCAGCCCGTCAATTAAGACAAGTGACGACCATGACATCTTTGAAGTCCTTAATTTTTCTGAAGCAGGCGCTGATGAAAAAATGATGCAGGGACAAAGCCATGAAAGAGTAAGAAAAATGCTTGACATGCTTCCTGAAGATCAAAAAGAAGTGATCGTAATGAGGCATTACGCTGACCTGAGTTTTAAAGAAATTGCCAAACTTACTGATTGCAGCATCAATACTGCTTTAGGCCGCATGCGTTACGGTCTTATTAATTTACGGAAAATGATGATAGAAAAACAAATCGCATTATAATTTTACCTCTGTAACCACAAATACAAATCCCCTTCATTTTTTTTGATGGGGATTTTTTTATGGTGACGAAAATAAAAATATCGGAAATTGCTTTGTTTACTGGCAACTAATTGGACTGCGCCTAACACCGATTAGTTTACAGAAAACAATTCTTTAAAAATTTTCTGTCCGTCGGTATTCCCGAGCATAGGGTTACAAGCTCTTTCGGGATGGGGCATCATGCCAAAAACATTTCTTTCTTTATTCGTAATTCCGGCAATACTTTGAATAGAACCATTTGGTGAATGTTCCACATCAATGTAGCCCTTTTCATTACAATAGCTGTAAAGTACCTGTTTGTTTTTCTGAATTTCTTCCAGATCTTTCTCTTTTGCAAAGTATCTGCCTTCACCATGTGCAACGGGAATTTTATAAATTGCTCCAGGCTGATTTTCTGCGTCTGCTAAAAAAATATTTTTGCAGGTGAATTGCCTGTGCGCGTTTTGCAAAAGAACCCCTGGAAGTAGACCGCTTTCGCAAAGAATTTGAAAACCATTACATACCCCCAACACTTTCCCCCCTTTATTAGCAAATTCAATTACACTTTGCATCATCGGGCTAAAGCGGGCAATAGCGCCACATCGCAGGTAATCGCCAAAACTAAAACCACCTGGAAGAACGATACAATCTGAATTAGCAAACATCGAAATGTCTTTGTCTTTATGCCATAAAGTAATGACTTCCTGACCCAGATCATTTTGCAAAGCGTTGATCATGTCTCTGTCGCAATTGGAACCTGGAAATACTACTACACCAAACTTCATTTTTTTGATTTTTTAATAGGTGCAAAGATAATCCACAAAAATTATTTATTGAAATACTCTAAATACAATACCAAACCTACCATGAGCCATTGCAAAATGCGTGGTATCCAGTGGAGGCGTGGATAATAGAATACGCAAGCAATAAACACAGAAGCAGGCACCAATGCAAATATCCATTGGCCTGTTTGGTAAGCCTGATTGATAAATGGAATCGAAATTGCGATTAGTAAATATAAGCAGATGTATCCCCAGTTTTTCCTAACCTGTACCATCTGTTTTGAAGAAACCATTTGTACAAAAAATGCGCCTATGATCACCAATGTGATAACTAAAATGGCACCAATATCGTTGGGATTAATTGTTTGCAATCTGGGATAAGTAATACCAAAACCAGGTAAATAGAAAGAGTATAACGTGTTATCGAGAAAAAGAAAGGCAGCCAGAAAATACCATGGCGTAAGTACTCCAATGAAGGTGATAAACCATTCAGCAGCTTTGGGGGGCCGGGTAAATAACAGTGAGAAAATGATGAGTAAGCTGAACGTGATTGCCGGTAAATAAAAAAATGAGCAGACTCCGATAGCCATTCCAACATTAAACAATGTTGATTTTGCATGCTGGTTTTGATTCAGATTACTCATTTTAGAGAATATCCAAATCAAAAACGAATTGATTATCAAAGGTGCACTTAACAAATTACATTCGCTAAACAAGGAAGTAATTAGTAGATAAGTCATGGCAGGCAGGTAATTAGGCTTTTCCATTAGCCTCCTGTTCATAATGATTTGATTCAGATTAACCGCTTGCGTAAATAATAGCAAATAAGCTACGATAAAATAACTAACAGGGTAAGTATCAAACCATGGCTTTATCCAGGAAAGCAGGTTATTAAATAAGAAACCGTTATTTTTTTTAATTTCCGGAATTTGTGGATGAAACAACCACACAAACTTCAAAAGTATTCCATATACAAAAAGCAGGAATGCGTTGAGCGGATTATTGGCACGAAAAATTCCTGTCACAATTGAATGTTAGTTGAAAAACAAAAATAAAAAATTAAAACGGATTCACAACAGGCGTATCTCTTGCGTTACCATTATTGATAGTCAATTTTTGCAAAGCAAAGATAATTACGATAAATGCATGGTATAATAATTTGCGTGGCGCTTACTTGTTTGCCATACCTTGCCATAAACTGGTATCCCCTGTCTTGGTCTCTTAGTGGCGGATTTCGGGTTACTTTTCCCGAACTGTAAACGCTCTGGTCGTTCATAATGAGCGCGCGCCGATCAACGGTATTGAATAAGAAATGTAACTGTCCGCCTGTAAGCATGGACGCATAAGAAAGAAAATTGTCGCTTTGATCATCGTACTGGCTTTTATTGATGACGCTAACCCAAATAGGTTGCCCATTCTTGTCAAGATTTAAAATAATGACATTATTGTAATAATATCGTTGATTGGAATTATTATTGTTATTATAATTATAGTATGGATAACCTCCATAAGACCCACCATATCCGTAAGAATATGGGGAATACATGCTAGAATTATAAGACAATAATGGATTTCCGTATTGATAGTTATATCTGTTCCAGGGGTCCGACCGGGAATCAGAATAGTGACTTTCAGCAGTAATTATAAAGCCACCATCTTTTTTCAAAAGGATATCGTTAACAAAAAAATCATCGAGTGCGCCTTTAGTGTTCTTATCAGGTTTTGCCAGGTTTCTGATAGAATCACCTAACTGCAGAAACTGTTGGGTGATCATTTGTTTTTTGTCTTTGTCCCAAACCGCACTGTATAAACCGTCTATATTTCCGCGTTTTTTTGTATAATAAAATGAATTAATCACGTAATCATTATTTACATTGTCAACTTTTAGTTTGACACCATCTAGAAAATTCCCTAAAAGCTTAAGACCATTAACACGAAAGGTGTCTTCGTCTGGTGCTTTGATAACGAGCGCAAGATCATCCATATAATCCCTTGAAGTGGATTTATTACCTCTGGTAAAGACAAAACTTCCGCCATCATCAACTAAAAAATCACTCAATCTAACCAGTCTATCATCAAAGTTTGTCTGAATATCAGAAGTATGCACTAATCCTAAGCTGTCATTAAACAGAAGAGTCGTAAAATGAAATTTACCATTGATCTTCCGAATCTTATAAATCATTATTTTTGACTTGTCTTCGCTGGAGGCTGTATTGTAAATTTTATTATTAGCCATAAAATTGATATGAGTAGTATCTAATTGTATCGGATCTGTCAATAATTTCCCCTCACTATTCAGTTTAAATGCCATACAATACACTGTGTTCTTTTTTTGGTATTGGTAAATAAGATACGCAAAATCAGTATACACTACAAAATCCACATTGAGTACGTTATCTGGCATCATGGTCAGTTTGGTACGATTTATCAGCCTCATTTGATCGTCATACGAACAAATGGCATAATCAGTTCTGTTGTTTTTATATATCAGAAAATTACCTTTTATTTTTCCGATAATCTGAAAATCCATTGATTTTGAGTCCTGGGATTCAGGCTGGGTATAAGAAATGTGCTGCGAAAAAACTGTGCTATAAAATAAACCCAATAAAAAAAATAAAAAAATGTTTTTCATCATTGATCAAAAGTTTTCTTCCGCTTGTAGCTTCCGGGACTTGGCAAGCCTATCGAGGATTGATTGTTTAATTATGATTTATTTGAACTTAATATAATAATCAGCTAAAGCTAAACTAATTTAGTATAAAATTGCATTACAGAAATCTCAATCTTTTGTAAAAGAATTCCTTAGGAAGCATTTTTAACAAGAGGTTTCCATTCGTTAAAGATTTAAAGGAATTATTTGGACTCCTGGTTTTTAATTGTCAAGGATTCAGATCAGAGCTAAATCAATTATTTTTGAATTAATAAAACATTTTATGCCTAACATTTTAGTTTCCGGAGGTACTGGCCTTATCGGCTCTCACCTTTGTAATTATTTAACGGAGAGAGGCTACGAAATAATTATACTCACAAGAAAAAAAAATGATGCGTCCAATAATCCAAAAGTCAGTTTTAGTTACTGGAATGTTGATAAAAATACTATTGATGTCGATGTTGTAAAGAAAGCAGATCATATCATCCACCTGGCCGGCGCTGGCGTTATGGATAAAAAATGGACCGTCCGTTACAAAAAAACAATCGTCGAGAGCAGGACAAAAAGTGCCGAGCTAATCATTTCATGTTTGAAAGGCAAAGAGCACCAATTAAAAACATTCGTCTCCGCTTCAGCAATTGGCTGGTATGGCGCCGATAGCAAACTATTGATCAGGAAAGAAGGATTTATTGAAACGGATCCTCCCGTAAATAGTTTCCTGGGCGAAACCTGCAAGCTTTGGGAAGCAAGCGTAGAGCCAGTTACAGCGCTCGGAGCACGGTTGGTAAAATTAAGAACAGGAATCGTTTTAAGTAATAAAGGCGGTGCGTTTAAAGAATATAAATCCCCGGTTCGTTTTGGTATAGCGGCTATTTTAGGAAATGGAAAACAAATTGTTAGCTGGATACATATCCAAGACCTGTGCAGAATGTATTTAGAAAGCATCGAAAATAATTCTTTGGAAGGAAGCTATAATGCGACAGCGCCGGAACCCGTTTCGCAAAAAACACTGATCCTTTATTTAGGCAAAAAAATAAAAAACAGGTTTTTCACCGCCGTTCATGTACCGCGATTTTTTCTTAAAATTATTTTTGGCAAAAGAAGCATTGAAATCTTAAAGAGCGCTACCGTAAACGACCAAAAGATAAAGGACGCAGGATTCACATTTCTATACCCATCAATTGAGGCCGCCATTGATGAATTGGTTGAGAGCGATAAATAGCTTTTATGTTGATGCATAAATAAGAATCTTCTATAAATGTAGCTTTACTGCCGAAGCCTTAGAGATATCGTGAAACAATCCTAACCTTACAAATCGTCTTTGGTAAATTTTTTCAAAGCAAAAAAGTAATAAGCGCAGATATACACCAGGCTGGCGATTACCAAAATCCATGGGTCAGGCGCGCCCTTATAAATTACCTTATCACCGAAAGGAATAGGCAGCATCACATCTGTAACCTGCAACGGCAAGAAATAACCAATGGGCGTTAAATTTAATTGGAAATTAACTAAGGCTGTAATCAGCCATTCGAATATTAAACCATACAAAAAGAATACAGCTATAGCAGCGCCGCTCTTTCTGAATAGAATGGCAAGGAACATAGCAAACGTAATGTAGGCTACTGTTTGAATAAAAATGTATCCTATATTCTCCATTCCCGCAAAAGAAAAATGAGAGCCCGTAGTAATCAGTCCAAACAGCAATGCAACAAGAACATTAAAGATAGTAGCCACAGCCGAAAATATAATTGCGAAGACAAATTTTAGGGTTACAAATTCCTTGCGCGTCCATCCATCTATAATATTCTGGCGGTGCGTTTTAAAATTAAATTCGTTGGTAAATAGCATGATAAAAAGTATTCCCGGGAAATACAAAAGCCAGCTGCTCATAAAACCTACCGTTTGCCATACTTTAGGAAAGGCATACGGCGTACCTAATACCATCTGGCTTGCGGGCATATTTTGTACCGCCAGTTCATTAATATAAAAGCCGGTATAATTAATACCAAGAATGGAAAATGAATACAGAATAGCGAAAATCCAGAATGCTTTATAGTTCTTTACTTTCAGCCATTCGATTTTTAATAGATGTAACATAAGATTTAGTTATTGGTAAGTTCAAGAAAACGGGCTTCAAGACTTTTCTTTTTTAGCAGAAGGTGATTTAAAATAATGCCATTATTAAAACAGTAATTATTGACCAAAGAAAGATCCGCAGTCCCTACGGGGAAATAAATTTTTACCACGGAATCCTCATCAACTACTTTTGTTTTATTTATCATTCCGTTTAGCGTTTCAAGCAATTTTTGGTGATCGGAGGCTGCTACTTCCACTATATCTTCGCTAGACAATATTTCAGATACTTTTCCGGAAATGATTAATTCACCTCTTTTTAAAATGGCCATATCTGTGCATACTTTTTCTACTTCGTCCAAAAGATGACTTGCCATGATGATGGTTTTTCCCTCGCGGTGAAGCCTTTTCATCAATTCTCTTATTTCTGCAATCCCTACCGGATCCAGGCCATTGGTCGGTTCGTCAAAAATCAATACCGAGGGACTGCCCAGCAAGCAGGATGCAATAGCAAGCCGCTGTTTCATTCCCAATGAATACGTGCTGAATTTAGAATCCTTTCGTTTGGTAAGATCTACCATTTCAAGAACATGATTTATGTCTTCTTTGCCATGTTGTTTTATTTCGGCTGCTATTTCCAGGTTTTTTGCTCCTGATAAGTAGTGATAAAAATTAGGCGTTTCCAGTAGCGTCCCTATTTTTCTGCGGCTCTCCGCTGACGCGGGCTTACCGAAGAGTTCGAACGATCCTGACGTTGGTTTTAGTATATCCGTAATCGTTCCGAGCGTGGTTGTTTTACCACTTCCGTTTGGCCCAAGTATGCCAAAAATAGTTCCTTCAGGTACCTGGAAACTCACATTCTTGAGCGCCTGGATGCGGCCATACGATTTCGATAAATTGTCTACGGTAAGAACAGGCATAAAAAATGATTGAAAAAATTAGGATGCAATATACAGGAAGCGGAAATAAAAGTTGCAAATGTTTGGTTGAGCGGTAGTTTTTTAGATTTTTACATGAGCTACTTATTTATAGCAGGCAAATAAATTACAGCGATTTCTATTTTCACTTGTCTCTCAAAACACCAGGCAGCAAGGAGTCTTCGTCTAAGGCCGGGCAGTAAAACGACAAATTTTTCGTTTTTCTATTTAGTCTTCTTCCAATAAATTTTGTTCGTCTGTTAGTCTTAGATCTATCGCGTCCATTCCGGATATTCCTTCGATAGAGCCCTTTACGTGCGCGGCATTGAGCAATACTTTTTCCAGTTGTTTTTCGCGCGCCTTCCATAATTTCTCCATGGCGTCTCTTTCTTTTATAATGCTCATTTTCATGGAGACAAACCCTTCGCGTATGGCTTTCCATTGTTCGCTGAATTCGTTGCTGGTGAGATAATCATAGAGCAAGTGCATTTTATCACCTTTATTTTGCTGATTTTTTGTGGAATTATAAACACGGATGATCCCATCGCGTAAGACATTCGCAAGTGGTTTTACCTCATCAAAGGTACAGATCCATATTCCGTCTTTTAATCCAAAACAATCCAAATCTTTGGGCATGGCTTTGGTGACCAGCACTGCGATATCGGCACCTGTGCTGCGCATGTCCTTTTTGAATTTTTCAATCCAGTCGGCGCCAAAATGTTCTGTTCTTTTACTTTCGTAAATTATTTTACCGCATTCCTGGCCAAAATTATTTCTTACTAATTGGATACAATCCGCACCGCGAACTCCTTTTCCTACTTCGGAAATAACATCGAAAGGGAATGAATTTCGTAGAATTTCTTCCAAAGCGGTTTCCTGTACTTCGCCCTGTAATTGCATGGAACCCTGTTCCGCTTTACGTTTCATCTCTTCGGCTAACTTTTTCTGATCTTCCAGTTGCTTTTCGAGTTCCTTTAATTTAAAGGTATAAGCTGTTTCCTTTATTTCATTTTTTTCCTTTTCCTGCTTTTGTATTTGTTCTGCCATGAGCGTTCTTTCCCTGGCAAGTTTTTTCTCCAACTCTATGTCCAATTCTTCTGATTTGCTTTTCAGTTCCCTTTCTTTTTTTAGAAATTCCAGTTCCTTTTGCCTTGCTGTTTTTAATTTTTCTTCATTGTCATTATTGGATTGCTGCAATAATTTCAGTTGATTTTCAAAGTCGGTGCTGATGGATTTTCTTAGCTTTTCCTGCAGCTCCGTTTCCATTTTCAATTTTTCCTTTTGCATTCTTTCTGCAAACAACTCATTTTCTTTTTCTTTCTTCTTTTCAAATTCTCTTTGTTGATCTTCCAGCGTTTTTTGCTGTTCGGAAAATTGTTTTGACAATCGTTGCTTTTCAGTATTAAATTTTTGTTCAAAATCTTTTTCTAAAGATTTTGAAATAGCATCCTCTGCTACAAATTCATGTTTACAATTCGGACAGGTTATTAAAGACATTTTCTATTTTTATTTTTAGACAAAGAAAGATAAAATTAGGAAGAAACTTTTTTAATCTTTCCTTGTTTTGCGTTCTTGAAATAAGAATGAAGTTTTTTAGAATTGTATTCTTACGGTTCCTTTCTCACCTTGTTTTCCCACCCAAACCGGGCCGTCTTCTAATAACCGGACAGCTTCTTTTTCACAAACTTTACAGGATGATTCGATAACTTTTATGTGATTTGGTTTGTCTTTTTTATCCAATTTGAATGAAAGTAAAATGTCCGCAGCGATCCTGTTTCCGTTTGAATCTAAAACCGGGATAGCATTATCTTTAATGTATTTGTCGAACTTTTCCTTTCCTTCTTTGGGGTAGGGGGATTCATAATTTACTTGGACTCCACTTACTTTACCCTGAAGTACTTCTGTATTTGCTCTAGTAAGATCTTTTTTCTTTTGCGTCCCATAACCTGTAACGACAACTTCGTTCAGTGCCCCATTTTTTTTATTCATCGCAACCATGTTGCCGCTGTCATCCGAAGATACATTGGGAGAAACAGCTTCAGAAGCAGTCGTATCTGATAAACGATCAAAAGATTTTTCTCTGGATTCAGCAATAGTGATATCCGCTGATTTTATTTTATCGGTACTCATCGCCATCGCACTCTCCCTTTTTGCAGTCAATTGTTTCTCGGAAAAAATTTTCTCTTCTTTAATTCTTTCTTCGTCATGGCCTGAGTTCTTAGGTGCCGGTTGTAGCGATTTTAAAACGGGTGCAGGTAATTTAGCGAGATTGTTTCTGTCTTTTTCAGTTGAAGGTTTTTCAAAAGCGAGATTCCCTTCTGATGCGGCTGTGTCATTTGCGCGCGGGGAAATGATTGCTGGAGTTTCTTTTTTCTCCACGGTTTCTTTTACGGCTAATGAATTTTCTTTCCTGGAATTGGTTGCATAAAAGAAATAGCCTATTCCCGCAAATAGAATAAACATCGCGGCAATTTTCCACCAGGAACCTGATGAAATGGAAGAAATTGAAAACACTTTTGATTGCTTTCGTTTTTCATCCAAACGCTTTCTTATCTCATCCAGTTCTTTTTCGGGATCTTTTGAAAAGGCATAACCTTCCAATGCATCGGCCAGGAAAGGATCTTCCAACGCAGCTTTCTCCAATGCATGCATTTCATCCGGGGGCATCGCCCCTGAATGATAAAGTGCAAAATCAATCGCGTTATATTTTTTATTGTTTTCTTTCATGGGTCATGCTTTTTCCAAAGCCTGTTTTTCCATACATATTTTTAAATTTCTTCTTCCGTTTTGAATGAAGCTGCGAACTTTATTAATCTCTGTCTCTGTAAGGTCCGCAATTTCTTTATAACATTTTTCCTGGAGATAAAATAATTGAATCGCCTGCTTCTGTTCCCCTGGAAGTTGTTCTATACAATTTTCCATACCATTTAATTGCTCTTCTTTTTCCGATATATTATCAAGATGATTATTTTCCCCTAAATGCATAATGTCCACATCTACCATCACCGGTTTCGATTTGCCGCTGCGTATTTTCATGAGGCAATGATTCTTTGCCAACTGGTACAACCAGCTTTTAAAATTACTTACTTCATATTTTTTGAGCTTGGTTACTAGTTCTTCAAAAATATTGATCACGGCGTCTTTGGCTTCTTCCGGCTCTTTAAAATATTTGAGGCAAGCGCCATATACCAATTCCATATAGCGGCCATACAGTTCTCCCAAAACATTGATGTCTCCACCAGACTTGTATTGTTCTACAAGTTCTGCATCGTTTTGAGCGGATAATATTTTTTTTAAAAAAGCCAAGTGGTTTAAAATTATTTAAAAATAAATTTTTCCTGATTTATGTAATCCAAAAAGAAGATGCATCCTTCTTAAAATTCACCATGTGGTCAGCGCATACTATGCATCCTGATTGCTATAAAATAGAAAATCATGAAAAAAGTTGTTTTACTGCTGTTGCCTTTTTTAATAAGCGTTACAGCATTCCATCCTGCCAAAGATATTACCATTACCGGAACCGTAACGGATGAATCCGGAAACCCGTTAAGCGCCACGGTTCATGCGGGAAAAGTATATGCGGTTACGGACGGCACAGGCCACTATCAGATATCTCTAAACGAAAATGAAAAATATCTTCTCGTCTCTGCGGTTGGGTTCGCAGATCAGAAAATAACGATTGGTTCAAAGAAAATAATTAATGTTAAACTGAAGTCATCTGCGACGGCTATGCGGGAGGTTGTCGTGACGGGTTATGGTACAGACAAGAAGTCAATGCTTACCGGAGCGGCAACAGGCGTCATGGTTTCGCCTTCACTAAAGGATAAGAGTTTTTATCAAGACAACTACAACACTGAAGGCTATGATAACATAACTGAAAATGGATTTAAAAAAGTAACAGACAACCCCCTTTCTACTTTTTCTATTGATGTAGATGCCGCATCGTACAGCAATGTGCGCCGCTTTTTAAATAGTAACCAACTACCGCCTGCAGGCGCGGTGCGCACAGAAGAAATGATCAATTATTTTAAATACCAATATCCGCAGCCAACAGGAAATGACCCGTTTTCTATCAATACAGAATTGAGCGATTGCCCGTGGAATCCACAGAATAAATTATTGCTGATTGGTTTGCAGGGGAAGAATATTCCTGTCGATAAATTGCCCCCATCCAATCTTGTTTTCCTGATCGATGTTTCCGGTTCTATGATGGATGAAAACAAATTGCCACTCGTAAAAGCTTCGATGAAAATGCTGACGGATCAGCTTAGGGAGAATGATCGCATTTCTATCGTTGTGTATGCAGGGAATGCTGGCGTTGCTCTGCCAGCAACAGATGGAACTGACAAAATGAAAATCAAAACTGCTATTGATGCTTTGGAAGCAGGCGGCTCTACTGCCGGCGGCGAAGGAATACAAATGGCTTATAAAATTGCACAACAAAATTTGATGAAGGGAGGAAATAATCGTATCATTCTTTGTACCGACGGTGATTTTAATGTAGGTGCAAGTAGTGATGATGCTTTAGTAAGAATGATAGAACAGGAACGAAACAAAGGAATTTATTTAACCGTACTCGGTTATGGCATGGGAAATTATAAGGATAGTAAAATGCAACAGCTGGCTGATAAAGGAAATGGCAATCACGCATATATAGATGGATTAAGCGAAGCAAAAAAAGTGTTGGTGACTGAATTTGGCGGAACTCTTTTTACGATTGCCAAAGATGTAAAATTACAACTGGAATTCAATCCCGAACTGGTGGCTGGTTACAGACTCATTGGCTATGAAAACAGGATGCTCAATAAAGAAGACTTTAATGATGATAAAAAAGATGCGGGCGAATTAGGGAGTGGACACACCGTTACTGCGCTTTATGAAATCATTCCTGCAGGAGTAAAGTCACCATTTTTAAAAGATGTGGATCCTTTGAAATACCAGGATAATAAAAAGAAGAAAGCCTCGTCGTTCAATGATGAAATCGTTACTATCAAATTTCGTTACAAAGCACCGGATGGTAATGAAAGTAAATTGATGGTTCATTCTGTAAACAATGAACCCAACTCTTTCAAAAGTGCTTCTGACAATTTCAGGTTTGCCGCATCGGTAGCGGGTTTTGCCATGCTGCTTCGGGATAGTGAATATAAGGAAAATGCACATTATAGCATGATATTACAGATGGCAGATGGTTCTCTTGGGAAAGATGAGGAAGGTTATAGAAAAGAATTTATCAGTCTGGTGAAAAAAGCGGCTGAATTAAAAAATAGTGTGGTGAAATCTGGTGACGATAAATAACGAGGTAAATAAAATTATAGAATAAATCGTTTAAGTCGTGAATACCTTTTGATAAATGGGGTCACTCTTAACCATTCTTTCTAGAAGGTTGTGAAATATAGTTTTATCAAATCCCCGTCTGTTAAAGCGATAAAAGAATTCATTCAGA
>DATCFI010000204.1:0-39504 GCA_036509585.1 Hanamia sp.
CGGTTGTGATTTGCTTTCAAGATTTTAATAACTTAGTTCTTTCACATCTGAAGTAAAATGATACCAACAGCAAAAGGAGTTGTGATTTGCTTTCAAGATTTTAATAACTTAGTTCTTTCACATCCAGAGTAGTCATAGGAACTTTACCACATTGTTGTGATTTGCTTTCAAGATTTTAATAACTTAGTTCTTTCACATCATAAACAACAGGGAGGAAAATAATTTAACGGTTGTGATTTGCTTTCAAGATTTTAATAACTTAGTTCTTTCACATCCTTTACTGAATGCACCCTCATAATTACCTAGTTGTGATTTGCTTTCAAGATTTTAATAACTTAGTTCTTTCACATCATTGCTTTTGCGCCAATAACATAAGTTAGGTTGTGATTTGCTTTCAAGATTTTAATAACTTAGTTCTTTCACATCGTAAGAACTTGCAGTCGCCACAAGCCCGGAGTTGTGATTTGCTTTCAAGATTTTAATAACTTAGTTCTTTCACATCATTTTATGTTGTCGTTCTTACTGTCCCTGTGTTGTGATTTGCTTTCAAGATTTTAATAACTTAGTTCTTTCACATCGTATCGCCGCCTTTTTAATCTGTCCAGTTTGTTGTGATTTGCTTTCAAGATTTTAATAACTTAGTTCTTTCACATCAGTGTTACTAATTGCAATCTGTCATACTCTGTTGTGATTTGCTTTCAAGATTTTAATAACTTAGTTCTTTCACATCATATACTAACCCATACCGGTATGCAGGTAGTTGTGATTTGCTTTCAAGATTTTAATAACTTAGTTCTTTCACATCGATGCTAAAATTAAGGAAGCGAAAGAAACAGTTGTGATTTGCTTTCAAGATTTTAATAACTTAGTTCTTTCACATCGACGATGAAATTGTGGAAACTTATTCGATGTTGTGATTTGCTTTCAAGATTTTAATAACTTAGTTCTTTCACATCAGCATAACCCGGTATGCCCAACTGTGCGGGTTGTGATTTGCTTTCAAGATTTTAATAACTTAGTTCTTTCACATCCTGTGCCACTATATTAGCAAGAGTGGCTTTGTTGTGATTTGCTTTCAAGATTTTAATAACTTAGTTCTTTCACATCACACAAGTAGAGATAGGCTTGCAGCTTGGGTTGTGATTTGCTTTCAAGATTTTAATAACTTAGTTCTTTCACATCTTTAAAAAATCCTCACTTAAAATTGCATAGTTGTGATTTGCTTTCAAGATTTTAATAACTTAGTTCTTTCACATCTCGTTTCGTTGAAAGGCTTATTGTTATTGAGTTAGAACAGGTTTTACAGGAATAAAAAAATGAATCATTTTCGTTTTTTTATTCCTGTTTTTGTTTAAAAAAGTTCTAATTGTTGCGATGTTTCCGGAGCGGGAACGCCGTCTTTTCCCCGGAAAATTTCCATCATGCCGAATTGTTTGTCTGTAATAGTTAAGATTCCTACATGCCCTTTCGGCGGCAAAATGGCTTTTACTCTTTTAATGTGGACTTCGGTGTTTTCTTTGCTACTACAATGCCTTATGTACATGCTGAACTGGAACATAGTAAAACCATCGGCCATTATTCTTTTCCGGAATTTGGCATAATTCTTCCTGTCGGTTTTTGTTTCCGTCGGCAGGTCAAAATGTACTAAGATCCACATAATACGGTATGCGTTCAGCCGCTCAAACATTTTTTAATGGTTACTATATACAGTGAACGAATGTTTTCTTCCAATTATTTTTTAGCGCCCCAGTTTTTAATGATCCAGGTTAATTCAATCATTCCAATACCGGGTACAAAATCTTTCTTGTACTTCCTTCAAAACATTTGGCGAGCGAGGCTGTAGTGCGCTGAACCGCATTCATCAGCGGGCTTTTTTGCCCGTCTATTGTTACATCCATTGCGGGGATGGACAGCAATTCCTTTTTCATCAAAGGCGTCATTTCCAAAAACCGGCCGTTCATCCTTACAATATTACAAACCACCTTATCCGCAAAAGGCCGATAAGGTTCCATAATGTCGTCCGCCAGGCAATAGGCATTGTATTGGTTGCGGTGAAAAATGCCCAGCGTAGGCAAAAGGCCACTTGCAACAAGGCTTCGTGCTACTACGGCGCGCAACAGGCTATATCCATAGTTCAAGAGATTATTTGGCGGCAAGCCTTCAGAGTCTCTTTTAAATTGCAGAAAATCGGGGAAGATATGTTTCCAGTAGTATAAGGCCGCTTTAGCTTCGTTATTGGTACTATCAGCGCTTTTTACGGTGGCTGCAAGCCTAGTTAAATATTTTGCCTCTACCTTTTCAGCCTGTAAAAGAATGGCCTGGTTTTCAATTTTTGCTGCTATCGTTTGTTGCCACAATTGTTTTTTAAGAGGCGCCGAAGCAGCAATATGGGCTTTGAATTTCTGGCTTTGTAGTGTATGGCCATCGAGACAAAGTTGAAGCCCCACCGGATGGTGTTTTTGATTACAGGTAATGAGTGCCGTATTATTTTCCAGCAACTTTGCCATTACGGCCTGCGTGATGGTGATCTGCTGATGGTCAAGAATAATAATCCCGATATCCTCTATTGGTACCGATTTGGTTTCACCCGTATCCGGCATTTCAATAACCAATTGTTCATTTTTGGTTTTGAGATAAGCGGGATTGCCAAAATATAGAGTGCGCTTGATCATAGCATTATTAATATAATCCTGAACGCGTAATATTTTTGATTATTATGCTCCGGACTGATTAGATATAACTATAACTTAATCGCGATTGTTATTGATCATTTTTTTTTTGTAAACGCCATCCCGTTTTTTATCAATGCGGCCACCTGTATAAGCGCACACACCCATGCGGGGTGAATTGACTACGGGCATAGCTGCGTAATCAGCAAAATCACTGCATGTTTTGGCATGTTGCTTTGCGCATTTATCACAAAAAGCACTTTCATCATCCCCTGCACATACCATGCATAGCTTAGTGGCAGCCTCTTTGCCGCAGGTATCGCATAATATTTGCAAAGGCTCATTCCGGGATAATAATACTATTCCCTTATCCGCTTCTATAGGGTATTCCCCTACTACAGTTAGTAGCAGGGAGGTAGTACTTCCGAAGTCGTATTCATAATTTATTTTCATGCCTTTGCTCAATGCTACTTTTATTTTCCGGCTTTTTGGGATTTCGCCATTGGCTTCTTCCATCATTTTTTCGTATTCGTTTATTTTGTCTTTCATAAGCAAATTTTCTGTTTCAAAAAAATCCCATCCGCCACCTTTGGCTTTGTTTTTAGGATTGGTAAACGAACTCATGTGGCCGCAACATTCTAACCATATCTCCCGAAGAAAATAATCAATGTCTTCTATGAGGGCTTCCCCGTCCGCCCACAACGATAAAAAGTAAGGGCTACTTCCCCATTTCGGATTGGTTTCTACTTTTAGCAGAAAGGATTTTCCGGACTTATTTTCTTTTGATTTTTCGGTAAGATGTTTTTGCAAGTGCCGGTTAATGGCAACTTTCGAAAATTTTTCTTTACAATAAAGGCATTCGCCTTCGGATATGAGTTGAGTCATGAGTTGTTTATTTACAATTGGTAAGAGTACTATAAAAATAATTTTTTTTAATTTTTTTTCGGCCAAATCGAAAAGCCAAAAATAAAGAAATCATTCTGTAATGAAAATAGAAGCCAATTTTCCAGGTATCAGAAAAAGTTGATTATTTTATCTAACCATGTTTCGATTAAGCCGCTATACTGCATCTCAATCGTCGTTTGCTCATTTTTGGTTTTAAGATAATCGGATTGCCGAAATATAATGTTAGTTTTATTATGATTCGATTAAACGGCAACACCTGCCAGGTTTTGGAAACCTGGCAGGTGTGTGCAAGCCTCAATCTAAAAAATAACTTTCGAGTTTACCGTAGTCATCATACAATTTTATTTTTTCTTCGTGTGCCTGAAAATATTTTTCCCGGTTGGTAAAAAGTGAATCTATAAAATTTAAACGCTCAAGATGTAAGGAATGGTATGATGACCACTCCCAATCTTTTGGATGCTTCCTGAAACCATGTTTTACTGAATTAAGATGAATATATAAGATGGAGGCAGCAAGATACTCCCTGTCTGATATTGCTTTCTTCTTAAAAGGCTTTAAAAATAAGGATCCGGTTCGGTCGTATTTGTTATTGAACGCTTTGGTGTAGCCGTTGAAAAAATTGGAGAATTGTTTGCTCAGAAAATTAGAGGCGTCCACACCTGCCAGGTTTTCACAACCTGGCAGGTGTGATGTTACCTCTTCTTTGGCTTTTATTCTTACCAGCAAATGGAAATGGTTAGGCATCTGGCAATAAGCATAAGTATCCGCTATTTTATCAATATGCTTATGGTATTGTTGTAAAAAGTACCTGTAATTTTCCGGCTCACGAAAAAGGTCTTCATCACCATTGGCATGATTAAAAATATGGTAGTAAGTAGAAGGTAGAAGTTGGTCCATGCTTTTACTTTTTGAAAAACAGAAAAATTGATTATTTGTTAGTTTACTGTCACACCTGCCAGGTTTTAAAAACCTGGCAGGTGTGGATACCGATTTGCTTTCATCTGAATCCGGTATTTCAATAACCAATTGTTCATTTTTGGTTTTAAGATAAGCCGGAATGCCAAAATAGAGGGTGCGTTTGATCATATCAACTGTTATTGATGGGTTAGGTAATAAGTTTTATCATTAACAGCAGTTGTCAAGGATTCCTTGACAACTGAATCTGTTCTAATTCACCTTCCTTAAAGCAATTTTTAATATACAAACTAATATTTTATTTAGTTTGGCTAAAAAGTGTTGCCATTTGTTGTTGAGTGGGCCAAACGGTTTTCTGCTCAAATCTAACTTCGATCTCGGTTTCATTGTCGTTTGTACGATATATTGCTATCTCGTTCATTTTAATATTCTCCAATTTTTGTAATTTCTCCTAAATGATTTAAACGAACTTTTATTGGATTTAGAGAATTTAATGCACCAACACTTCGAATATTATAAAGTCTTTTACTCTCTTTTGCTCCCATGATACTTTTCAATTCCGAATTTTTTGTTTCCAAATGATGCCTGAACCAATAATTGTTATCCGCAATACTCCAAACCAAATACAAATACTTACTTAATAGCGGTTTATTATTTTGTTGGATTGCTTTATCAAATTCTTCCTGGGGTAAGCCCAAAACAAACATTTCATTTTGTTGCATACTGAAAAGAAGTTCCAGATTATCAGGCGGAAGCTTATCTAAAAAAGATTGCTGCAATTCTTTCCCCAGTAAACCATTCCATAGATCATGAGTGTTTTTCACTATATACGGTATTTCATATTTTTTTCTCTCTACGGCATTCCAAAAAGTGCATGAATGTTGAACTTGTTTCCCATCATCATCTTTATAAATTGCAATATGGTGATTGTTACCAAGAACTGCAAACCCAATATCTTTTCCTTGTTCATCTTTCTTAATGGCTTCTACAGCGGAAAGCCCTGTATAGCATCTGACAGTTAAAATTGGAATTTGTTTTTTCTCATTAAACCATAGGGTACTTTTAAAAGCCTCTTTTTCTTTGTTATTGTGTAGCTCTAATCTTTCTTTTACTATTGCTTTAATTTTCTCATCAACAATAAATAGAACATCTTTAGCTTTTAAATTTTGAATTGGATATTTAATTACATATTCTTCTTTGTAGCATGATGCTTTTTCTAAAACTTGTTCTTCTTTTTCATCTAAATAAATCGGCTTCTTCTTGATGGTAGCTATTGTTTTTTTAAGATCATTGTCATTTTCTTTTAATCTGGATTCAATTAAGTCTCTGATTTTTTTGCTGATAATTTTTTCGGGATTTTCTAATAGATATTTTATTGGCTTGTTTTTATTCTCTACCTTAATAACTCCGTATACTGATTGCTCATGTAAAGCTCCTCTTGGTACAATGATGTTTTTTTGAACTATTTTCTTCTTTCCTTTAACTTTTACTTTTCTCACACCATTCGTTGCCGCTTTCTTTCCTGCCTTAAAAGATATTAATATTTTTTCGGCCTCTTTGCTTACTTCTGCTGTAGTAAAAGACTTTTCCGTAATTATGTATTCATCAAGTTGAGTAAGTTTTCCAGAATGGTTTTTTACAATTTCATTTGTTTCTTTTAAAATATTCTCATCATAATTTTTACCAAACTTTAATTTAGCGGCATCAATCTCTTTTTGCATTTCATCCTTTGTTTCTGTAGAATTGAGTGTGTTGATTCGCTGGATGTATCCTTGTTTCGTACATGCGATTACGAGGGCATCAATGGCATGGTGTCTGTGGTCATCTCTTTTAGTCCAATTAACAATTTCTTCTTTCTGGTGTTTACGCTTGCCATGATCACTTGTCCATTCTTTGATAATGGTTTGATCTAATTCTTTGTATTTAGGTAATTGCAGATTCATTAATACATCGTCCCATCCCCATAATTCTCGAAGTTTAGCCGTAACTGTACCTTCAGTCGCAGTTACATTATTACAAATTTGTTGTAATATCTCTTTTGATTTGCGCGCAATATATTGTGTTTCCCTTAGTTGCCGATCTATAAAATTTTCCCATATTTTTTTGTCTGCTTCTGTTTCTTTTTTGTTCTTTTTTCTTTCTAAATATTCTTCATAGGAAACTTTTAATCTTTGCATTTTGCCATACGAAATAATGCCCTTTTTAAACCAATCGTCAATCCGGTTCAAATATTCATTTAACTGGGTTTCTCCTTTCTTTGAAATGTAATCGTATGCAGTCTGATTAGTTTTTGTAGAATTACATTTGCGGTGAACCAAAACTTTATTGGTTTGTGAATCATCAAATAATAATGCTTTAGGCACAATATGATCTACATCAAAATTATCGCCGGATAAAGCTTCGGATAAATTAAAATGCTCTCCGCAATAAATACATTGATTGGCAACCTGGGCATCTTTTAAATTTCTATTTGAAGAAGGGAAGATGAATTTATATTTTTGAATGTATCGTTTTGTTGCAGGTAGTTTTAGCTCCGCTAACCTGTTTGCAACTTCATCGTTGAGTTTCTTGTTGTCCGAATTTCGTTTGTCAGCATCGTTCCTTTCATCTTTGCTTTGTTTCAATTCTCTTGCTAATTCGATTCTTATTTCATCGGGCTTACCATGTTTTTCAAAAATAGCATTTACCACGTTGATCATCTGGTTAATAATTTTTTCTACTACTGGCTGCCGCAAACTGTTTTTAGAAAGTAATTCTAACTTATCGGCTGTCA
Organism: Hanamia sp.; assembly: GCA_036509585.1. Classification (GTDB taxonomy): domain Bacteria; phylum Bacteroidota; class Bacteroidia; order Chitinophagales; family Chitinophagaceae; genus Ginsengibacter. The sequence continues at coordinate 7,264 of DATCFI010000204.1, forward strand.
ATCTTTTTTCTTGTTCATCTTTTGTCAGGCTGTTACTGTGATTATATCCTGCTAAACTACAGGCCTGAGAATAATCATAGCCTTGCATTAAATAAGGTAAAATTTTTCTTATTGCTTTATTAGATTTATTGCCAAACGATTGCTTGTTAAAATCAATCTTTGAAAGTTTCTCTGCTACTACCTCATCTATTGCAAAACGCTTCACCAGGGCATTCTTACATTCTTTCAAGTCTTTGATGGAATAAATGGTATGCCATAGTTGATAAAGTGGTTCTTTTTCTAATGCTGGATTTGCCTGAAGGCTTTCTTCTTCTGCTAAAACTTCTCCTGTTTTCTTATCTACTAAAACCGATGAATGTTTACCTGGAATAATCTGAATATCAAAATTTAATAAAGAGGACTTGCTTCCAACAATTTTTTCAATTTCTGAATAGGTAATATTTCCCTGAATCCCTTTTAATAATTGCTTATTTGCATAAACATTATCTTTTTTAAGTTTTAGTATTTTCAATAGTTCTGCAAAAGTCAGGGTCGGATTTTGAAATAAATAGTTTGCTATTTCTTTCTTTTCTTCAATTGTCGGTATTCTATCTGCCCACTTATATTTACTTCCTTCAGGATTCTTTATTTTAAGAGAAATATTATTCACGTTCTCCCATATTTTGCATAGTTGAAATAATGGAGAGGTTTTGGGTGCAACTCTTGGCCCCACAAAGACAGTTTTTTCCTTTTGGGTTTCTTTATCGGTATAGTTCGTTTCAAATCCTTCAAACTCGCAAACACTTACTAATCCTTTTTGAGATTTTAAATTTCTTTGATAATAAACTATCTCGTTTCTCAACTTACTTATTATTTCATCTGTAAGAAAATCATGCTTTTTTCTTTGAGTATTAATAATTATATCAAATTCTTCTATATAAGCTTCTCTCGGATATACTTTTTCCTTTATCCTGAAATAAGAATCGTTCTTATTTGCCATTGACAAATTTTCGTAAAAATATTGACCAATAGTTTGATTACGCTCTTTAAGCTGAGCAAATCTTCCCTTTACTTCAGCAACATATTCGGTATCTTTTTTATCTTGATTTTCTTCGCTTCTTGCAGACTTATATCCACGCTTTTGATTAAGCATATACAAAATTCTGCCTACCTGTTGGGCGGATATATCTTCAGTTACCGCATCGCTTCTGAGTTTCCAAAGGTCAAGGGAAGGTAGTTTCATTAATTCTTCAGATGGGAAAATATTAAGATCTTTCAGAATTTTTTTCAGATCACTTTTTTTCAACTGTTTTCTATCATATCCTTTTCGTTGAGTGCGTCTAATTGTTCTGTCCTGATTTTTTGAGATTGCCTGCCCTTTTTGAAATTGATCTCTGTCATCAGAATTTAAAGGGATGATTCTGGATCCCATTGCAATTATTCGGATTGGTTTATTATTTTCATTTACCTCAATCAATGCCCACCCAATACTATTTGTCCCCAAATCCAGTCCTAAAATTTTTTTACTCATAGCAATTTATTTTAAATATTTATTTTACTTTTGTCTTCTTGAAAGCAAATCACAATAAGGATTATTCCGTTGTGAAAACATTTATAGGAGTGCCGCAGTAATGCGGCATTGTTATTTTTGTTATTTGATTATTTAATCGTTTTATCTGAGTCGCCTAATTAATTTCCAGCTCAAACCACTCCCAAACAATTCCTTTCCTCATAGCAATTTTTTCGCTCTCAAACTTCTAAGGTAATTTTTTTAAAATAATTAAATTAAAATAATGTTATTCATTTCCCGCTTTTTATAGCAATGGATCACCGCGGACGGACAGGGCAAGCGGTTATAGAGATAACAGGGATCGGTTTTCCCCCAGTGTTACTTTTATATTATAGTCCGTTAAGTTCTCAAGCTAATTTTTTATCAATGCCGAAACACAATAACATAAGGCTTAGCCTGTATAAGCCCTGACACTTACTCCGTTTTTTCTGAAAAGTCTTCCATACTCCATTATTAAGAACTAAATATTTCAATCTTTTTCTACAGGTGATTCATAGAGAAATTGAACTGAATAGCTAAAAACAGGAATCAAGGATATTTGTCTGTTTACTGTCCCATTGTGCTTTTGAAAATATCAGACACGGAAATAATCTTCCAGTTCAGTAAGCGTATCAGAAGATGTCTGCAGGTCTTTATGTTAAAAAAAGTTTTCATAAAAATATTTCGGAAAACAAATAGTTTGGCCTGCAAAAATCGATTTTTTATCAGTAACAGATTGTATGATGGGGGAAATAATGATTGTAGTAAAGCAACAAATAAATGAGTTTTCTATTTTTTTGCGTGTAAAAAATTGCTCAGGAACAGCTACGGGATTTCCGCTTATATAATTTAAAGGAATTCTATTAAATTTTCAGCCTCATTCTTCATTTTTTAATGGAACTTTGCACCTCCGAAATGAAGGAGGTCGATCAGATTTTCAATGTTATTGAAGAGTTGGAAAGATTGATCCTGAAAATTGAAAAGATAAAAATGAAAATTAAAGTTTGTGGGAATAGAGATATTCATCAGTTAATAGAAATGAATGATCCGAATCTTATCGGAGCCAAAATAGATTACGTTGGGCTCATATTTTACGAGTATTCGTCAAGATATGTTTTAAAAAACCTGACTGGCAAAGAAGTAAGAGATGCAAATTTATCCGTAGAAAAAGTCGGTGTCTTTGTAAATTCATCTGAAGGATATATCATGAAACAAGTGGAGGATTTTGGTCTTGACGCAGTGCAACTTCACGGAGATGAGACACCCTTATTTTGTCAGCGGATAAGCGATCAGATAAAATTGATCAAAGCATTCCGGATAAGTGATCATGAAACAAATGTCGACTGGTTAGTGAAGGAGTATGATGAAGTTTGTGATTATTATTTATTTGACAAAGCCGCACCTGGATTATATGGAGGTACAGGACAAAAATTTAATTGGCAACTATTGGTTCAGGCCCGGATTGGTAAACCTTTTTTCTTAAGTGGTGGGATTGATATCAACGACACAGAGGAGCTGAAAGAAATAAAACATCCGTTCTTTTATGGAGTGGACATAAACAGTAAATTTGAAGTTAGCCCCGGAATAAAAGACATGGATAAGGTAAAGGAATTTGTGAATGATTTGAAAAAAGAAGTAGTTTAACTAAAAAGAAGAAAATTAAAAGATGTCATCTGAAGCTAAATACAATCAACCTGACGAAAACGGTTACTATGGCCAATTTGGCGGCGCTTTCGTTCCCGAAATGCTGTATCGTAATGTAGAAAATCTGAAAGAAAATTATTTAAAAATAATCAACAGCGAAAGTTTTCAAAAAGAATTTAATGAATTACTAAAAGATTATGTCGGACGACCAACGCCACTTTATTTTGCGAAGCGATTAAGTGAAAAATATGGGGCTGAAATTTTCCTGAAACGCGAAGACCTCTGCCACACGGGAGCACACAAGGTTAATAACACAATAGGACAAATCTTATTGGCTGAAAGGCTTGGCAAAAAAAGAATTATTGCGGAAACTGGTGCGGGTCAACATGGGGTGGCAACTGCTACCGTTTGTGCGCTTAAAAATCTCGAATGTATTGTTTACATGGGGGAGAAAGATATTGCACGCCAGGCGCCAAATGTAGCCCGGATGAAAATGTTGGGAGCGAAAGTGATTGCCGCCACCAGCGGGAGCAAAACCCTGAAAGATGCCACTAACGAGGCAATGAGGGATTGGATAAATAATCCCAATGACAGTTATTTTTTAATAGGAAGTGTGGTGGGGCCGCATCCATATCCTGATATGGTAGCGCGTTTTCAGAGCGTAATAAGTGCGGAGATCAGAAAACAATTAAAAGAACATAAAGGAACTGAACTTCCTGATTATGTGATTGCATGTGTTGGTGGTGGAAGTAATGCCGCAGGCGCTTTTTATCATTTTATGCAAGATGAATCTGTTCAGTTAGTAGCGGTAGAGGCGGCGGGGCTTGGCGTAGATAGTGGTATGAGTGCGGCCACTACTCAATTAGGAACCATTGGTATTTTACATGGAAGCAAAAGCTACGTGATGCAAACGGAAGACGGCCAGGTAATAGAGCCACACAGCATTTCAGCGGGGCTTGATTATCCGGGCATAGGCCCGGTTCATGCTAATTTATTTGCCACAAAGAGAGGGAAGTTTATGAATGCAACCGATGATGAAGCCGTTGCAGCTGCTTTCGAACTAACAAAACTTGAAGGCATCATTCCTGCTTTGGAATCAGCGCATGCGTTGGCTGTTTTAGGAAAAATGAAATTTAAGATAGATGATATGGTAGTGGTAAACCTGAGTGGGCGAGGGGATAAGGATATGGATACTTATATGAAGAAGTTAGAGAGCGAAGAGTTATGAGTAAGCGGTTAGTAAATTTGAAGTGATAATAGGTTTAGAAAGTTTAGAAGTTTGATCGATTTAAGTGGTAACCAATAAATAATAAGATTAGGTCTGAATAAGAATTGGTGTTATTTATTGTTTTGCTACTATAAAATCTGTGCGAAATATTTAAGACCAAAAAAAATCGGTATTTTTTACAAACAAAAATTATGAATTCCTTTCAAGAATTATTTCAACAAAAGAATAAAAATATTTTAAACATTTATTTCACTGCAGGGTTTCCGGAGTTAGAGGACACGAATATAGTCCTTAAAGCTTTACAGAAACATGGCGCCGATATGATAGAAATCGGTATGCCATACAGCGATCCGTTGGCTGATGGCCCCGTTATACAAAATAGCGACATGCGGGCTTTGAAAAATGGCATGACGATTAAACTGCTTTTCGAACAATTAAAAAGCATCAAAGAAAAAATAAAGGTGCCTTTGATACTTATGGGATATCTCAATCCGGTTTTACAATATGGTTTTGAAAATTTTTGTAAAGATGCTAAAGATGCAGGTATAAGTGGAATTATTTTACCTGATCTGCCCATAACTGAATTTGAAAATGGATACCGCGAAATTCTGGCCAAAAACAATTTAAATTTCATTTTTTTGATCACCCCCGAAACATCCGAAGAAAGAATCCGGAAAATAGACGGTATAAGTAAAGCGTTTATTTACGCCGTGTCTTCATCGTCGATCACAGGGAGAGACCAGGATATGAGTGCGCAAAAGGTTTATTTTGAAAGGATTAAAAATATGAATCTTAAAAACAAGGTGTTGATAGGTTTTGGTATAAAAGATCATAAAACTTTCAGCGAGGCTTGCAAGTATGCTTCCGGAGCAATTATCGGAACTGCGTACATTAAAGCGATTGAAAACGGGGCTGATATTGATTCCGGGACGAAAAAGTTTCTTAACTCAATTTTACAAAGCACACCACTGGAATAGCTTGGGTTTTATTTTAAAAAAATTAAATTTGCCATAATATTGTAAATTATGAAAAAAATTGTTTACCTGCTTTTTCTTTTGCCTTTTTTTGGATATGCCCAAATAAATGGAACCGCGCAGACTTCATCGACATCAAATGATGGATACGAAATTGATGGTAACATAACAGGTTACGATGACAGTACTGCTGTATCTTATCTGAATCAACAGACAGGAGTGCTTGAAAAGCAAACAATTATTGTAAAAGGAAAATTTACCATAAAGGGGAATCTTGCAGAACCTTCTCTGATTGTCTTGGTTTTGGGTGATAAGCCACCTGCTATTCCTTTATTTATTGATAACAGCAAAATCACCATTACAGGAGATAAGAGCGACCTTGATAACGTATCTGTGAAAGGCTCCAAAACCCAGGATCAATTTGCAGAATATTCTAAAAATATAAAGCCTTATGAAGCCATGTTTGCTGAAGGGGCCGTTAAAGATCCCGCATCGGTGGCCCAGGTAGAAAAGATCAGCGGTGATTTTGTAAAAAAATATCCTTCGTCTTACGTTTCCCCCATTGCTATCATCCGGATACTACAGTCTTCGGGCAATACGGTAGAAGCTGATAAATTGTTTTCATCTCTTTCCAGCGATATAAAAAATTCTTCCCTGGGGAAATACGTAGATCAGGAGTTGGCTGTTGCAAAAATAAATCCGCTTGGTTCAAAGGTGACAGATTTTGCTCAGAATGACACAGCAGGAAAAACAGTTAAGATATCCTCCTTCCGTGGTAAATATGTTTTGATCGATTTTTGGGCCAGTTGGTGCGGTCCTTGCAGGAGGGAAAATCCTAATGTAGTAGCTGCTTATAAAAAATACCACGATAAGAATTTCACTATTTTGGGCGTTTCATTAGACCAGGCCAAACAGGCATGGTTAACCGCAATTAAAGCGGATGGACTTGCGTGGACGCAGGTAAGCGACCTGAAAGGATGGGGCAACGAGGTAGCCGGATTATTCCATGTTACCAGCATTCCACAAAATCTTCTGATAGGCCCTGATGGGAAAATTGTTGCAAAAAACTTGCGCGGCGAAGCGCTGGAACAGAAGTTAGGGGAATTGCTGAATTAGTTGATTAGCTAACCAACTGCCTCTTATACAACTGCACTGTATTTTCCAAACCAAGATACAACGCATCACAGATGAGCGCGTGGCCAATAGACACTTCTAAAAGCCCCGGTACATTTTCGGAAAAATATTTTAGGTTGTGTAAATCAAGATCGTGGCCTGCATTGATTCCCAGCTTAAGTTCTACTGCTTTTTTTGCTGCGGCTGCGTACGGCGCAACTGCCTGTTGATAATGCCCTTTAGAGAATTCTTTAGCATAATTTTCAGTATATAATTCTATCCTGTCTGTTCCTGTTTCTTTTGCTGCAGCTACCATCTCTATTACCGGATCTACAAAAAGTGAAACGCGGATTCCGGCCTTCTGAAACACATTTACTATTTCGATTAGATAGTGTTTGTTTTTTATAGTATTCCAGCCGTGGTCGGAAGTCAATTGTCCTAAAGCATCGGGCACCAAAGTAACCTGGTCTGGTTTATTAGCCAACACCAGGTCTACAAATTTTTGTTCAGTTGAGTTTCCTTCTATATTAAATTCGATATGCTTCGGAAGCATTTTTTTTAGTTCAAAAACATCTGCGTAGCGGATATGCCTTTGGTCGGGGCGCGGATGCACGGTAATTCCTTCGGCGCCAAAAGTTATTATGTCCCCGGCTGTCTTAATCAGGTCGGGATTATTGCCACCACGTGAATTGCGAAGCGTGGCTATTTTATTAATGTTTACGGATAATTTTGTCATTGATGATTCTTATTTTCTACAAAAATAATCTATCCTTCGGAAGCAGTTAGGAAATGACAAGATTCTCTTGAGGGCAACTATTTTGATTTAGCCAAGAGAAATACAGTAAGGCAATAAAAAGTGGTGATTCTCATTTAGTGACTATTTAAATCAAGTTGTAAGCACAAGGCATACCTTGTACCTAATAAAATTAAGAAGTCAACAAACTGCAACCCCTAATATCACTCATATCTCTTCTTCCCAACACTTCAAACGTATTATTTTTATATATTTTGCCAACATCATCTGTAGCGATAAAACAGCAGGAATAAATATTGGCAAGGTCAATAATATTAATCAATCCATTTAAAGGCTTTCCTGTTTTTGGGCTTGAAGAAACAGCAAACGGATCATTGTACTCTCTCACCAAAACCTTCATCCACGGCGGCGTACGAAAGATTCCTTTTCCGGCGGAATAAGCCTGCGAAAGCAGTTCGGTCATTCCATATTCTGAATGAATTGTTTTCAATCCCAACTTATCTTTTAAGTCATTATGCACTTCTTCACGGGTCATTTCTTTCCGTTTCCCTTTCATGCCACCGGTTTCCATTACGATAGTGTTTTGCAATTTCATAGAATGGCTTTGGGCAAAATCGAGTAAAGCGTACGTCACCCCAATCAATAAGGTTGGTTGTTGGATAATTTCATTGTGGACCAGCGTTTGAAAGAGTTTCTCGTGATCATGCAAATAAAATCCGCTATTCGGGTTCCCGCTCTTCTTTATCAATTCATCTACCATTACTATCAGAGAAGAATTTTCCCTTTCCAGGTAGCCCGGCAATAAACCCAGAATACACCATTTGGGTGGTTTGCCATAAAATAGTTCAAATCCATTTAAAAAACTTTGTTGATAAACAGGCATTTCTTTAACCAAATGCCTGCTGGTATTGCTTCCTGTAGTTCCGCTGCTTTCAAAAGTAATCTCAGGCTTAAAATCGGTCGTGGAAACTTCATGCGTTTTAAAAAACGAAATCGGCAGGAAAGGAATGTGTTCTATCGAGGCAATTTTGTGAGGAATAATGCCAAGGGAATCCGTGTATTTTTTATACAATTCGTTATGCTCGTATTGCCAGTGAAACAGGTCTAAACACAGGCTGGAAAAGTTGTAATAACTTGCATTAAAAATTTTATTTTTCCAATCTGGTATTTGTAACTTTTTATTCAGGTTTTAATAATTAAATTTGAAGAATTAAAATACAAAGATGCGATACACTCTCTTATTTTCAATATTCTTATTTGTTATTTTCACAGGTTGTAAGAAAGGTGATGCAGGCAGCGCGCCCAAGCTCAAATTTAAAAGCGTTAACGCAACAGAGATATACTCAGGAAATATAGTTCAATTTACATTATCATTTGAAGGTGGTTCCGGTAATGATACGATCACTGTGCAAGAAATAGTTCCCTATTGCACAGGAAGTTCTTTTATAACATCCTACCCGCTGCCATCATATCCAGTTAGTAAAAACCAGAATGGCGATATTACAGTAACCTATGGTTTTAACGCCGGCGGGTTTGTGGACATATCACCAAAATGCAGCATGAATGATACGGCAGTATTTCGTTTTTCATTGAAGGATGACAAACTACATACAAGCGATACCGTATCTTCTCCGAAAGTCATTCTTTATTACCAATAACCGTGTGGATAAAAAAAGCACTGGAATTTATCTTATTCAGCAGCATATTTATTGCTTCTTGCGCGGTAGCCTTTTGCATCGAGACAAGCATCGTTCTTGGCGTTCCATTAAATAGCTTTAGCTTTTATTGCTTTGTTTTTGGAGCTACTTTGGCTCAATACAATCTTCATTACATAGCAAAGAAGGTGGCCGTAAAAAATTCTGAGCGCCTTAGCTGGTCGCTTGGCAACAGAAATATTCATCTCATTCTTTTAGTGGCCGGAATCGTGTTGATTCTATTCAGTTTTTTTAGTTTTCATTTGAAACATTATGCTATCCTTATCTGCCTTGGAGGAATCGCGTTTTTATATTCATTCCCTTTTCTTCCGTTTGGAAAAAAGAAGCGTATTAAAGATTACGGATTTTTAAAAATTATCACGCTCTCCTTATTGTGGACATTAGTAACCGTATGGTTTCCTGTAAATAACATGGACGTGGCAACGCCTGTTTTTATTCTTGTGTTTATCAAAAGATTCATTTTCATGTTTATTCTTTGTTTACTGTTCGATGTCAGGGATATGGAAATTGACAGCAATGAACGGATCAATACCATGGCCGTGTTTTTAGGAAAAAAGAAATCCTATTATTTAGCATACTTTTCATTGATTGCCTTTATCGGATTATCATTTGCGCAATATCAATTTTTTCCGCAATCAGCTTTTCTTCCCGCCATGCTGTTATCTGCTGTTGCGACTTTTATCACGATTGAACTTACTAAAAAGAGCAATTCTGATTTTGTTTACCTGGCGGGAATTGATGGGATGATGCTTTTACAGGCAGTGCTCGTTTATGTATTCAGCTTAAAATAATAAATTTGCGTTTTATAAAAAAAGTATAAATAACTAAAATATGGCAAAAGCAAAAAAATCATCTGCAGGTATCAGTAATAAATCCATGGAATTTTTAAGAACTTATATGAATACCGCATCGCCCGTTGGTTCTGAAACTGCCGGGCAAAAAGTGTGGCTTAATTATGTAAAAAACTATGTGGACGAAACGTTTACTGATCCATATGGAACTGCAGTTGGAGTGATAAATCCAGGTAAAAATTTTAAAGTAGTTATTGAAGCGCATGCCGATGAGATTAGCTGGTTTGTTAATTATATCAGTCCCGAGGGCTTTATTTATCTAAAAAGAAATGGGGGCGTGGATCATCAGATTGCTCCTTCGCAACGAGTACTTATTCACGGTAAAAAAGGCCCGGTAAAAGCTGTTTTTGGATGGCCTGCTATACATACACGCCACGGCAATAATGGGGACAAAGAACAACAACCTAAAGTGGAAAATCTTTTTCTGGATTGCGGTGCAAGAAATAAAAAGGAAACAGAGGACCTCGGAATCCATGTTGGCGCAGTGGTGACTTATACCGAAGGCTTTGATGAATTGGCTTACGGGAATCTTGTTGGCCGTGCATTTGATAATCGAGTTGGAGGTTTTATGATTGCGGAAGTGGCGAGATTATTAAAAGAAAATAAAAAAACTATTCCTTATTCATTGTATATTGTAAATGCGGTTCAGGAAGAAATAGGTTTGCGGGGAGCGGAGATGATAGCAAGGAGAATAAAGCCTGATGTGGCTATCATTACTGATGTTACTCATGATTCCACCACACCGATGATCAACAAAAATGTTCAAGGAGAGTGTTCTTGTGGTAAAGGACCTTCATTGACTTATGGCCCGGCTGTACATAATAAGTTACTAGCATTAATACAGGATACAGCAACTAAAAATAAGATTCCGTTTCAATTAGCTGCTGTAAGCCGAAGCACTGGTACGGATACTGATTCTTTTGCCTATGCCAATGACGGTTGCCCGTCTGCATTGATTTCAATCCCTTTGCGTTATATGCATACTACAGTTGAAATGCTTCATAAAGATGATGTTGAAAATACCATCAAACTTATTTATGAAAGTTTGCTGACGTTAACTCCTAAAACAAATTTGAGTTATTTTTGATGTTACTAATTAACCAATTAACGAGTTAACGAATTAACCATATTCTATGCAAATAAGAAACGACTGGACAAAAGAAGAGATTAAAGAAATATACAGGACTCCTTTATTGGAGTTGATTTATAAAGCGTCTGTGGTTCACCGTGAGTACCAGGAGACCGGCGAGGTACAGGTGTGTACCCTGCTTTCGATAAAGACCGGAGCGTGTACCGAAGATTGTTCCTATTGTTCCCAATCCATCAGGAACCATACAGGGCTTAAAGTAGAAGCACTCATGAAAAAAGAAGATGTGCTTGCATCTGCGCAAAAAGCAAAAAATGCAGGGTCAACAAGATTTTGCATGGGCGCCGCCTGGCGCGAAGTAAGAGACAATCGTGATTTTGACAAAGTGCTTGACATGGTGAAAGGGGTAAATGAAATGGGAATGGAAGTTTGTTGCACGCTGGGAATGCTTACGGAAAGCCAGGCCGAAAAATTACGCGAAGCAGGCTTGTATGCTTATAATCATAATGTAGATACTTCAAGAGAATATTATTCAGAAATCATTACTACCCGCACTTATGACGACCGTCTTCAAACTTTAGGCAATGTTCGCAAAGCCGGCATCAGCGTTTGTAGCGGCGGTATCATTGGTTTGGGCGAAACCTATCAAGATCGTATAGGCATGTTGCATACTTTATCAACTTTGCCTGCGCATCCGGGGAGCGTTCCTATCAATGCATTGGTAAGGGTAGAAGGCACCCCCCTCGAAGGAAATGCGAAAGTGGACATTTGGGATATGGTAAGAATGATTGCTACCGCAAGAATTATTATGCCCAAAGCAATGGTGAGACTGAGCGCAGGCCGCAATGAAATGACTGTCACCGAACAGGCGTTGTGTTTTATGGCGGGCGCCAATTCTATTTTCTCTGGAGAAAAATTATTGACTACGCCTAACCCCGATTTTGATGAAGATAATGCCATGTTTAAATTGCTGGGATTGAAGCCAAGGGAATCTTTCAAAGAGGCAGCGACTGCATCGGAAGCGGGTTTTGTAGAAGAAGTTTTAATTAGCTGATGTGCTGATTCGTTAATGTGCTAATTTTTCAGAATACTGAAATCTTCATTATTTCTTTGTTTACTGTTTCATCTTCAGTTTGGCATTATTACTATGCCCTGGTTTCGTGTCTCACGAACCGCTTTATAATAGCTAAAATCTAAATCTTCACTATTTCTTTGTTTGCTGTCACGTTTTATTTTGGCTTTATTCAATAGGTGTATATTTGAAAAAATAACTTACAATTTAATAACTGAAATGAAATTATCTGATATTCTCAAAGATACCAACTACAAACTGACCCAATTCAGCGACGAACAAATCAGGCAACTTGAAGATGCCATTACATACAAAGAAAGCAACGGCAAAAAGATTGTATTATTCGTAAAAAAGAAATAAAACTTACGCCGGAAGAAGCTATAAGACAGTTATATGCATTGGTTCTCAGAGATGAGTTTGGGTATCCGGCAGAAAGAATGGAATTTGAATCTGCAATTTCATTTGGCAGGGAAAAAAAGCGGGCTGATATTGTAATATTCGATAAACAAAAAACTACTTCGCCCTACATTATTGTAGAGTTGAAAAAACCGAAACTGAAAGATGGCAAAGAACAATTAAAATCTTATTGCAACGCAACAGGTGCGCCAATCGGTATCTGGAGCAACGGTGAAACGATTTCTTTTTACCAGAGAGAAGACCCCAATTATTTTAAAGACCTCACCGCCATACCCAGAGCAGACCAGAAACTTTCAGATATTTTAAAAGAACGATGGACTATTGATGACCTTGTCAAAAAAGATAAATTGGTTACTGAAAAAAAATCTTTAAAAGATTTGATTTTGGAAATGGAAGACGAGGTATTGGCAAACGCAGGCGTAGATGTTTTTGAAGAATTGTTTAAACTTATTTTTACCAAGCTGTATGATGAAATGCAAAGCGGGCGCAACAAAAGCCGTTACCTTGAATTCAGGAATTATGGCGATACAGAAACGGAACTGAAAACAAAAATTCAGAACTTATTTGACCAGGCAAAAAGGAAATGGGAAGGCGTTTTTTCCGAAGATGATAAAATAATGCTTACGCCATCGCATCATTCTATCTGTATTGCTTCTTTGCAGGATGTAAAACTTTTTAACTCTAACCTGGAAGTGGTGGATGAAGCTTTTGAATATCTGATCAATAAAAGCAGCAAAGGTGAAAAAGGACAATATTTTACGCCAAGATATGTAATAGATATGTGTGTAAAAATGCTAAACCCGAAAGAAACGGAAACCATGATAGATACTGCGGCTGGCAGTTGCGGTTTTCCGGTTCATACCATTTTTCATGTGTGGGAACAAATACTAAAAAAGAAAGGTTATAATAAAAGTCATTTATTTACGCTGGAAAATAAACCACAGGAATGTACAGACTATGTGCAGGAAAAAGTTTTTGCCATAGATTTTGATGAAAAAGCGGTAAGAGTAGGCAGAACTTTAAATTTAATTGCAGGTGACGGACAAACAAATGTGTTGCATCTGAACACCCTGGATTATGAACGCTGGAATGAAAAAATCGACGATGAAGCCTGGACAGATATTTATCATGAAGGCTGGAAAAAATTAAAAAAACTGCGTGAAGAAAAAAACAGCAATCTTGGTTTTCAGTTTGATATTTTAATGGCCAATCCGCCCTTTGCAGGCGATATAAAAGAAAGCCGCATTCTCGCAAAATATGAATTAGGCAAAAAACCAAATGGCAAGTCACAAAATGCTGTAGGCAGGGATATTTTGTTTATAGAGCGTAATCTTGATTTTTTAAAACCCGGTGGCAGAATGGCGGTTGTATTACCTCAGGGAAGATTTAATAACAGCAGCGACAAAAACATTCGCGAGTTTATTGCAGAGCGTTGCAGGATACTGGCTGTGGTAGGTTTGCATGGCAATGTGTTTAAACCGCACACTGGCACCAAAACTTCTGTATTGCTGGTGCAAAAATGGGATGGCAAACTTTGCCCTAAAACAGATGATTATCCTATTTTCTTTGCCACCATGCAGGAACCAAGCAAAGATAATAGTGGTGAAAAGATTTATGTAAAACAAAAAGACCTTTACGAATGGGGAATAAAAAGAGATGCAGTTACTGAAGAAGAGGAACCAAACGTAGCCGCAGAGCCGGTTGACCATTACAATGTGGTTCCAAAAGACATCAGCGAATATGTGCTGGATGAAAATAATCATTTGGTAGTAAAACATGATTTGTTTAGTAATACTTTGAAAGATAATATCCGCACACCGGAAGGGATTGCAGAAGCCTTTGCGGAATTTGCAAAAAAGGAACGATTAAGTTTTTTTCTCTAAGCCCTTTCAACGAAGCTAAATACAAGCGTTTGTTGGAAGGGCTGGAAGCAGTAGAATTAAAGCTAAGTGACATTAAAAATGATAATGTAAATTTTAGATTCGATAATGAATATTTTCTAACTCGTTATATTAAACTTGACAGAAGCATCAAAAACTTTGGATTTTCCAAATTGAAAGATTTATCAGAAAAAATTACTGATTTTGGAGCCTATTCTCAAATGAATATAGTAGAATTTGTTCAAAACGGAATTCTGTTTTTAAGAAACCAAGATGTAAAAGCAAATCAAATTTCAATACAAAGTAATGTGTATATAGAAGATAAAGTGTATGAAAAATTGACACTTAAACTTGAAGAAAACGATGTTTTAATACCGAGAGTTGGAACATTAGGAAATGCTGGTGTTATCGAGAAAAAGCATTTACCCTGTAGTGCTAATCAAAAATTTAGCTATTCTTCGTTTAAAAAAGGGTATTTCACCTTATTATATTTCAACTCTATTAACATCGAAAATTGGAAGAGATCAAATAAACAGATGTTCGACAGGAAATGTTCAACAATGGTTGAATTTAGAGGCAATAAGTAATTTAAAAATCCCCTCAATTTCTTTTTCTAAGGCTATTGAATCAGTTGTAAAAGAAGCACATAAATTAATTGAAACTTCAAATAATACTTACACCACAGCCGAACAACTCCTTTTATTTAATATAGGTTTATTGGGCAACAAAGAAATACCGCTTCATGATGGGAAAACAAATATCAAATCTTTTAAAGAATCTTTTTTTAAAACAGGAAGGTTGGATGCGGAGTATTATCAGAAAAAGTATGAGCAAATAATAAATCATATTGTTTCCAAAAAGCATGATACTTTAATAAATCTGGTAAAGATTACCAAATCCATTGAACCCGGGTCGGATAATTATTCAGAAGATGAAGGCTTGCCGTTTTATCGTGTTGCAGATTATAATAAATTTGGTTTAAGCGAACCAGATAAAAAATTAACTGATTCATTTGTAAATGATAATAAAGAGCAGATTAAAAAATTAAAACCCAAAACGGGAACGATTCTTTTTTCTAAAGATGGAAGCGTAGGCACAGCTTACTTATTGCGCAAAGATTTACCAGGCGTTACATCCGGCGCTATTCTTCATTTAAAAGTAAAAGACGAAAAAGAAATTGTTCCTGAATATTTAACGCTGGCGCTCAATTCTAAATTAGTTCAAATGCAGGCAGAAAGGGATGCTGGTGGTTCCATTATTTTACACTGGCGAAAAGAAGAAATTGAAAAAGTAGTTGTCCCAATTATTGATTTCAAAAAGCAACAACAAATCGCCTCATTTGTCGAAGAAAGTTTCCACCTAAAAGCAGAAAGTGAAATATTATTAGAAGTAGCAAAGAAAGCGGTGGAAATGGCGATTGAAGAAGGAGAGGGAGAGGCGATGGAGTATTTGAAGGCAAATAAATAAGTCAGCAGGATTAACAGTAAACCAATAAATATCGTCGATTCTTAATTAGGCAAAACCAGGAAGGTTTTATTTTAACTCCCAAAGAAAAATAGGCCTTCCAAATCTTTTGGAGGGATTAAATAAGAATATTACATTGAAGTGGTAAATCCGATAATTATCGGACGGTTTTACAGATGGAGTTGGGCGTAATTACAGAAAGTTAACCTTAGCGGCAAATAAACAATATTCGTTATTTATGGCAAAATTGATACGATATAACAGTTTTGAGACTTTAAAACTTGACATTAAACCAAGTAAGACAAATTCACCGCAATCTATAGAACGACATGTGGCTATGGAAAGTTTTGTAAACTTATTAAGACGTAGATTGGTTGAGAAAAAAGAATTACAAAAGAAAAACCTGAAAATATCATAGTTGTATTATGAACAGTAATTTAACTAATGGTATTCTTAGAATTTGTAAGGTCTTGAATAAATATGAAGTGCGGTATATAATTGTTGGCGGCGCCTCAGAATAGGAATCAGCCCCACTGCTTCAAAATGAATTAGGCCCTATCTTTGATGTTTGAATTTGCAAGTAACTAATTAGCTAATCGGCTAACTAATGGACAAACAAATTCTTTTAGATGCATATTGTTTAATGTTGACTGCCGGTGAAATGGCTAAGACGTATGAAGCCAATCGTTCTGTTTGTAAATATGTTCATTCAACTTCGCGAGGGCATGAAGCTATTCAACTGGCAACTGCTTTTCAATTATTACCTTGTGATTATGTGAGCCCTTATTACCGCGACGAAAGTTTATTGCTTGGGCTTGGTTTTTCACCTTACACTTTAATGTTGCAACTACTGGCCAAAGCGGATGATATTTTCACCGGAGGGAAAGCATACTATTCTCATCCTAATTATCGCGGCGATGATAAACCAACTATAATTCCCCAAAGCAGCGCAACCGGAATGCAGGCCATTCCTGCGACTGAGATTGCGCAGGGCTTACAATACTTACAACAGATCAATTCTCTTTTTTATAAGAGAGGAAAAAATGGCGAGACACAGATTGTCATTTGTTCTCTTGGCGACGCCAGCGTTACAGAAGGAGAAGTGAGTGAAGCTTTACAGGTCGCCGTTTTAAAAAAACTTCCTATCATTTATTTAGTTCAGGATAACGACTGGGGAATTAGTGTTACCTCTTCCGAATCACGAAACATGAATGCATTTAAATATGCAAAAGGGTTTAAAGGTTTGGAACGTGTACGCGTTGACGGTAGTAATTTTTTAGAAAGTTATGAAACGATGAAAAACGTAGTCAAAGAGGTTAGAAAAAATTCAGTTCCTTTTTTAGTCCACGCCAAAGTGCCATTGCTTGGCCATCACACAAGCGGGGTCAGAAAAGAATTTTATCGCTCTGAAGAAGATCTTGCCTAGCATGCAAAAGAAGATCCTGTTCCTAAATTGAAAAACCGGTTGCTTCAATTAGAAATAAGTGAAAACGATTTGAATGAAATTGAAAGAACTGCGGTAGAAGATGTCGCTGAACAATTTGGAAAAGCAAAATCGGCATCGGAACCGGATCCATCAAAAGTGTCAGAACACATTTTTGCTCCAACAACAATTGTAGAAGAAGCGGGAGAAAGAACGCCTGCGGCAAAAGAAAAAATCGTAATGGTAGATGCAGCTTTGTTTGCTATTCGGGAAATCATGGAAGATTTTCCCGAAGCAGTTTTATACGGGCAGGATGTAGGACGTAGATTGGGCGGCGTCTTCAGGGAGGCAGCCACTCTTGGCGAGCAGTTTGGTGATCATCGCGTTTTTAATACTGCCATCCAGGAAGCGTACATCATCGGTTCTACAGCAGGCATGAGCGCCACTGGCGTTAAACCGATTGTAGAAGTGCAGTTTGCTGATTATATTTTTCCGGGGATTAATCAATTATATACGGAGGTCGCAAAGAGCTGTTTTTTAAGTGATGGAAAATTTCCTGTACAAACAGTTATTCGTGTACCTATTGGTGCGTATGGTGGTGGCGGACCTTATCACAGCGGAAGCATCGAAACTTTATTGCTTTCCATTAAAGGTATAAAAATTGCGTATCCTTCTAACGCTGCTGACATGAAAGGATTGATGAAAGCAGCATTTTTTGATCCCAATCCTGTGATAATGCTCGAGCATAAAGGACTTTACTGGAGCAAAGTTCCGGGAACAGAAGATGCAAAACGTGCAGAGCCTTCCCGCGAATATATATTACCGTTAGGCAAAGGAAATATTGTTTTAAAAGCCGGTGAAAAAAAAATTAAAAGTGGCGAAAGTTGTTGCGTCATTACTTATGGGATGGGCGTGTATTGGACAAAAAATGCTGCTAAAAAATTCCCCGGACAAATTGAAATTATTGATTTGCAGACTTTATTTCCGCTGGACGAAGAATTGGTTTTTTCTACGGTAAAAAAGAATGGTAAGTGTTTGGTGCTTACTGAAGAACAACAAACTAATTCTTTTGCAGAAGCCCTTGCAGGGCGTATCTCAAAAGAATGTTTTCAATTTTTGGATACACCAGTTGAAGTGTTGGGTGCATTAAATCTTCCGGCTGTCCCTATGAATATTGCTTTGGAAAACGCAATGTTGCCGAATGCAGAAAAGGTGAGTGAAGTGTTAGAAAACTTATTAAATTATTAGCTCATCGGTTTTCAAAAGCGTTTGCAGTAAAGAAACAAATAATCGTGATTTCATTTTATCTGCCCGGGTTATTTTAACCATGCAACATTCATCAATTGCGTATTTACTGTTGCGCCATCATATAAAACATAGCGATTGCTGCTGCGCCCATCGCCAAAAAAGTGATCCATAAAATTATTTTTGAGAGTAACCCACTTTTATATTCTCCCATAATCTTTTCATTACCCGAGATATGTATTATGAGAAAAATGAGTGGTACTGCGGCTACACCATTTAAAACAGCGGAATATACAAGCGCTTTTACAGGATTTATTCCTACAAAATTTATAATTAAACCTATTATAGTTGCAATGGTTATGATGCCATAGAACCCATGAGCTTTTTTTAATTTTAAATTCAAACCTGATTCCCAGTTTACCGCTTCTGAAACAGCATAGGCAGCAGAACCAGAAAGGATCGGAACTGCCAGGAATCCTAATCCTACAATGCCAATAGAGAAAATGAGCTTAGATAAATAACCTGAGTGAGGGAAAGAATGTACGAGCGGCTCAATCGCTTTTGCTGCGTCTGCAGCCGTTTCTATATTGGTTACGCCACTATTATGCAATACAGTTCCGGCAACCACTAAAATGCTCCATGTCGTAATTTCAGAAATAATCATTCCGGCATTATTATCAATCCGCATAGCCCGTATATTGCTTTTTCGGATGGAAGGTAATCCCCTTTTTATCCAGTTTTTTTCTTTCACTTCTTCTACTTCCTGGGAGGTTTCCCAAAAGAACATATAAGGAGAAATAGTAGTTCCTAAAACACCCGTAATAATAAAAAAGAATGCAAAGTTGAATTCTAAGTGAGGTATAAAAGTTGCTTTAAGAACCGTGAACCACGGCATTTGTACAATAAAAACAGTGATAGGATAGGCAAGCAAAGAAAGAGCCAGCCATTTTAATATTCGGGCATATACCTTATAAGTGGTAAATATTTCCAGTATTAAAATACTCGCTGTAAAAAGCAATGTCCATACTGCAAACGGTAATGGAAGCACTAATCCCGCTGCGGCAGCCATCGCACCGATATCTGCGCCGATATTAATGACGTTTGCAATTACTAAAAGTGCAACGGTAAAGTATACGACTTTTGGATTATAATGAGTCTTCACATTCGCTGTAATGCCTTTCCCGGTAACCATTCCAATTCTTGCACAGGCTTCCTGAACCCCCATCATAAACGGAAGCATATATAACGCTGTCCATAATTGTCCATAACCAAACTGGGCGCCGGTTTGAGAATAGGTGGCAATCCCGGACGGATCATCATCTGCCGCGCCAGTAATTACTCCAGGGCCAAGAATGGATAAAAATTTCAGGAATTTATTTCGTTTTGGTGTCTTTTCCTGAGCCATCTGTATAGATTGAGCATGTAAGGTAATTAATTAATGGAATTTCTTAGTGTTCTATTCATGAGAAAATTTCGCATAAAAAAATAATTCCAAAAAATAGAATGATCAGTAAACCAATAAATAACCTGGATTTATATTTAATCTTTCATTTTCAAATAATGATCAAAAAAATCAATTATGAGAAATCCAAATCCACTAAGTTTGAATAAAATATTTTAATGATACAGGAAACCCCTAAGACCAAAACTGAAATTCGTTTTTTTGCCGGACACCAGGATCGTTGGGAAAATTTTAAATATGCTTTAAGTGTTTTCTTTGAATTTATAAAAGGCTTCAGGGCACTGCATTTCGTTGGGCCTTGTGTGACTGTTTTTGGATCAGCCCGCTTTAAAGAGGATCATATTTTTTACAAACAGGCAAGGGAACTTTCAGGCGAAATAGCGAAGCTCGGTTTTACGATTATGACTGGTGGCGGCCCCGGCATCATGGAGGCTGCAAACCGTGGGGGAAAAGACGTTGGGGGAAAAAGTGTGGGCTGCAATATCGTTTTACCGCACGAACAAAACCCCAACCCTTATGTTGATAAATGGGTTGACATCAAATATTTTTTTGTTCGAAAAATGTTATTAATGAAATATTCCTACGCATTTATTGTGATGCCTGGAGGATTTGGAACGCTGGACGAATTTTTTGAAGCCATAACTTTAATTGAAACCAGGAAAATCGAAATGTTTCCGATTATTATTTTTGACCGGGAATTCTATCAGAATATAATTGAACACAATCAAAAAATGTTGGAGGAAGGAACGATCTCACTGAGTGACCAAAAACTTTATATCGTAACAGATTCCATACCTGAAGCCATTGAATACATCAAAGAAAAAAGTATTATGGCGTTTGGATTAAAATATATGAAACCTGAAAAACCTTTTTGGGGATTTTTTGAAAAAGGAATTAAGAAAATATTTTAAGGACTATAAGTATGCAAATGTTTATTCATTTGTGCCCTTTTTCTTTGTTAGAATCGTAGAGAAAAAAAGTATTTGAATATAGCAGTGTAAATTGCAATTAAAAAATTAAGTAGAAATGAAAACTTTGGTGTGTATAGA
Source organism: Hanamia sp. (assembly GCA_036509585.1). GTDB lineage: Bacteria > Bacteroidota > Bacteroidia > Chitinophagales > Chitinophagaceae > Ginsengibacter. Next base: position 28,170 of record DATCFI010000204.1, read on the forward strand.
ACCCGGACATTTCGAATATCAATCAGTGGCTAAGCCGGAATTGACAAAAGGAAATGCAATCATAAAAATTAAAAGGATTGGGATTTGCGGAACAGATCTTCATGCTTTTGAAGGAACGCAACCTTTTTTTGAATATCCAAGAATATTAGGGCATGAATTATCAGGAGAATTAGTAGAATTTGATGATGCACCTGGTTTCAAAATTGGAGAAACGGTAACCTTTATACCTTATTTTAGTTGTGGTAAATGTATTGCATGTCGTATGGGAAAACCGAATTGTTGTACCCACATAAAAGTATGCGGTGTTCACCAGGATGGAGGCATGGGAGAATACCTTTCTGTTCCGTCTGCATCTTTGGTTCACGGAGATGGATTAAGTGTGGATGAATTAGCACTCGTGGAGCCATTGGCTATCGGGGCACATGGCGTGAGAAGAGCAGAAATAAAGAAGGGGGAATATGTGTTGATTATGGGTGCAGGACCTATTGGTTTGGGCACAATGGAATTTGCAAGAATAGCCGGTGCTCATGTAATCGCGCTCGACGTTAATGATAAACGTTTGCAATTTTGCAAAGACAAACTTCACTTAGCACATACCATTAATGCGCTTTCATCGGATGTCACTTCTCAATTAATGCATATCACAAACGGCGATATGCCAACCGTGGTAATAGATGCTACAGGTAATTTAAAAGCAATTAATACCGGCTTTCAATATATGGCCCATGGGGGAAGGTATGTTCTGATCGGACTGCAAAAAGGAGAAATTTGTTTTAGCCATCCTGAGTTTCATAAAAGAGAGGCTACATTAATGAGCAGCCGCAATGCTACCAGGGATGACTTTGATCTTGTAATGTCGGCCATGAAAGATAAGCAAATAGATCCTGCCACATTTATCACTCAAAAGATTTTGTTTGGAAATGTTAAAGAAGAATTCCGTGGCATTTTAGATCCTGAGAACGGAGTCATTAAAGCAATGATTGAGATGGAATAGCCGGGCAACTATTATCGTTTACATTTTTTGAAAAAATTACTGCTGGGAGCCGCTCAGTGCATTCCATTATTTTTTTTAATGGCCCAGCTTAACGCTATTACTAAAGCGTGAAGTCGGTTTAATATTAATGGCTGAGAGAATCCTGCATCACCATTTATTTACCTTTGAAAGAGAAATATGGCGATTGTATGGAACGAACTTTATCCAGGACAGGTCACGACTTGTACCTATAAAAAATAATTCGCGTAAATTCGTTGTTCAAAAAAAATAAATAAGATGTTTATAGATGCAATTCCGAAAGAAATTGATAGTGCTATGGCCGATGCCTGGCAGGCTTTTCATCAATATAGAAAAATGCCTTTGAAAGTGCGTGCTGATTTTATGCGCGCTATTGGACAAGAGTTAAAAAACATGGAAGATGAAATAGTTCCGATAGCAATGAAAGAAACTAATTTGCCCGAAGCAAGAATGAGGGGAGAATTGGCCAGAACTATTTTTCAATTAAATCAATATGGTGATGCAGCGGAAAGTGGTGAATGGCTGGAAGCAAGGATAGATACGGCTAACAATGATAAAACCCCGCCGAAACCTGATATTAGAAAGATGCTGGTTCCTCTTGGACCTGTGGTTGTTTTTGGCGCCAGTAATTTTCCGTTCGCTTATTCTACGGCGGGCGGTGATACAGCCTGCGCCTTTGCGGCAGGCTGTCCTGTAATTGTAAAAGCCCATCCGGCGCACGCAGAAACATCGGAGAAAGTTGCCTCAGCAATTTTAAAAGCAGTAAACAAACAAAAAATGCCAAAAGGTATTTTCTTTCATATCCACGGAGCAGGTGTTGAAGTGGGAAAAGCATTGGTAATGCATGAACATACTTCGGCAGTTGGCTTTACCGGATCTTTAGGCGGAGGAAAGCAGTTGTTCGATTGGGGCAATCAAAGAAAAGTTCCGATACCTGTTTTCTCGGAAATGGGAAGCGTTAATCCGGTTTTTTTATTACCGGAAAAATTAAAAAATTCATCTGAAGAAGTTGCTAAAGCTTATGCAGGATCTATCACACAAGGTGTTGGTCAATTTTGTACCAATCCGGGATTAATCATTGGGATTGAAAGCGATGATCTGCAGAAGTTTATTGAAACTGTTGGCAAGGAAATAGAGAAAACAGCTCCTGCAAAAATGTTGCACCCGGGCATTGCGAAAGCTTTTGATGAAAAAAGAGACAAAGCTTTGGAACAAAATAATGTAACAACTGTTGGAGTTTCGGCTACATTAAAAAAAGAAAATGAAGGAACCCCAACCGTTGCAACAGCAGCAGGCAAAGATTTTCTCAGTAATCCTGTTTTGCACCAGGAGGTTTTTGGTCCATATTCAATTGTAATACGTTGCAAAGACATGAACGAAATGATTGAAGTTGCCAAACATCTGGAAGGTCAATTAACATCAACATTCATGGCAACTGATAATGATATTATTTCCAATGAAGAATTGGTAGAAGCCGTGAAAAATATTTGTGGAAGATTTATTATAAATGGAGTTCCGACCGGTGTAGAAGTTTGTTTAAGTATGCAGCATGGAGGCCCTTTTCCCGCTACTACCGATTCAAGATTTACTTCTGTTGGTGCAGACGGCATCAAACGTTTTGCAAGGCCACTCGCTTTTCAAAACTGGGAAAATAAATTGTTACCCGATGAATTAAAAAATGAAAATCCATTACATATCTGGCGCACAGTGAATAATCAATTGACAAAGGAAACGATTCATTGATGTTCCATAACACCTGGCAGGTTTTTTAAAACCTGCCAGGTGTTATAAATGAGCACCCGGGGCTAAAAATAAAAAATTATTGGTACCAGATCTTATCAGCCAACAGCTCCAGGTATGATACTTATGGAAACTCCTGCCGGATTGGTAACAGTTATGTATAAACGAAAGGTAAAAAAGTCACCTCTGTCAGACTTACAAACGTCCCTTCATTTTTTGCGGCCGAACACATTGAAGTTGAATGACCCGATTTGAGTAAATTAAATGTTGATGTTTCTTATGGTGGAAATTTTTACGCGATCGTAGATGTTCATGCTTATGGGTTTCAGGTGATTTAAAAGGTTGAAGTTAGCGGACAACACCGAAGGTTGGCACCGCGTTTGTAGTTTTTATAGTTCGCCGCACAGTAGTGGCAGTAGTGGCGGTAGTTTCAGTGGTGGAGGAGGATTTTCCGGTGGTGGCTTCGGCGGTGGAAGCAGCTGGTGATAAATAGGAAATACAATTAAAAGTCACTCTACTGTCGTTAACAATAAAACCGGGTATCCTTTCCTGTTAGTCAATTACTTATTCCAATATTTTAGCCAATCAATCATGCGGCTGGTAAAACCATATTCATTATCAAACCAGGCAACCAACCTTACGTGGTTACCTATTACAGAAGTTTGTGTGCCATCAATAATACAGGAATGACTGTTGCCCTTGATGTCTGATGACACAAGCTGTTCTTCCGTAAAATCAATGATTCCCTTGTACCCATTCTTTGCGGCTGTTTTAAATAACTGATTTACCTGCGTGGCGCTCATTTCAGAATCTAACTGTATAGAAAAATCTGCCATAGCGCCATTGGCCACTGGCACCCTTGTTGAAAAGGTACTTATCTTATCCTTAAGGGCGGGCAGGGTGCGATTGAGCGATTGATACAGGTCAATCGCAACAGGAATAATAGATTCAGCAGCAGCCCGGCCTCTGCGAAATTGCTCATGTGCAGCGTCCACCAGCGATTGCCTGGAAGTATAAGAGTGAAGAATATTAATGTGTGCCGAGCGTATTCCAATAGAGTTTAAAATATAAAGAATATGAACGGAACAATTAGTCATGCAACCTCCCGGTGATAGAATATCTATGTTAGCACTTGCGTCCATTTGATTATGACCGTAAACAACTAAAGGGATATCGTCTGCGCCGGTAGTTGACAGCAACACTCTTTTGGCACCTGCATTCAAATGTTTGGAAGCATTCATTCTGCTGGAAAATTTTCCGCTACATTCCAAAACAACGTCGATATTCAGTTCTTTCCATGGCAATTCATCGGGATTTTCTTTTTGAACATAAATGATTTTATGTTCATTAACAACCAAAGATTGGCCATCCGTTTTTATATTGCTGTGGAACGCTCCGTATATTGAATCATATCTTAAAAGATAAGCTAGGTTATCAACAGGCATTAAATCGTTAACCGCTACTATATCGAAATTATCATTTTCTATAAGTCTTCTGAACAAAAGGCGACCTATACGCCCCATTCCGTTTATTGCAACTCGCATGTCATTTTTTACAAAGATCTAAAAAATAAGGCTTATGTGCTTACGGTAATTTTTTATTATGATGATAATGGGAAAACTTCACGCAAAAAAGGGATCTGCCGTAAGTGAACAAAAATTGAAAAAGTTGCCTGTTTAGATTGATAAGGCCAAGGCTAATTTCTTTCTAAACCTGTTCCAATTTCTATTATTTCAAAAAAAATGAGCAAATGAAACCCTGATTAAAATACATTTCTGTAAACCAGGCACGAAAGATAAACAGCTTTGAATATTACAGTAACGTATACACGATTAATACTACGGCTATCCTGTCTCCTAAATTCAGTTAGGCGTGCATGATAAAATGACAGTAAACGGACAAAATCCTGTGATTTCTATTTCTAAAACTTTGAAACCTATTTTTCACAAGGCAAAACCGATCCCAATATTCTCTCGTAGATGATAAAGAGTTGTTAAAAGCTCACAAACATTTTTTTTAATCTTTCAACCAATTTTATTATGTCAAACGAAGTCTCAAAAGAAAGTCAGCCAGACTCAATTCTGGAAGAAATGGCTCAGCCTTTTTCCAGGAGAAATTTTTTTGGAATCATGGGCGCCGGCACCGCGCTAATGGTCACGGCCGCGGCTTGTAGAAAATATAATCCGGGCGAGGGTGGGGGCCATCACACCGGCAACGGAGGTGTCAACCTCGGCAGCGGAGACATTGGCATTCTAAATTATGCTTATGCTCTGGAACAGTTAGAAGCTGCGTTTTACACACAGGTAATCGCCACGCCTTATTCGAGAATTAGCAGCACGGAACTTTATTATTTAAAAGATGTAAGGGATCATGAAATAGCCCACCGTGAGTTCTTTAAAGCCGCTTTAGGCTCGATGGCCATTCAAAAACTCGAAGTCAATTTTAGTTCGATTAATTTCAAAGACAGGACCAGCGTATTAGGCACCGCTAAAGCCTTTGAAGATCTTGGTGTGAGCGCGTACAACGGAGCCGGCAAATTAATTTCCAATGCAGATTATCTGACCATTGCAGGTAAAATTGTTTCGGTAGAAGCGAGACACGCGGCTTTAATACGCGACCTCATAATGCCTGGAAGCTTCGCAGATATGACCGTTGTGGATTCCAACGGATTAGACGGAGCACGTACCCCTGATGAAGTTCTGTCAATCGCGGGCGCTTATATTAAAACAAAACTTGACGCAAGTAATTTACCAACCAGTTAAAATTTAAAATCATGAATCTACAAAATATTCTTTCAGAAATAGAAACTACTGACCCAGAAGTATACGACAAGTTCGATACACGCAGGAACGCAATGAAAAGTTTTGCGAAAACATCTGGAAAAATTGCATTGGCTTCTATACCTTTTGCATTAGGCTCCATTTTTCAAAAAGCTTATGGTTCGCCTACAGGCACGTCAGGAATTATTATAGATACCCTCAATTTTGCGCTGACGTTAGAGTATCTCGAATCTAATTTTTACATTAAAGCTGTCGCGTCAGGAATCATACCTGTAGGCGAATCACTTAATGCGCTCACTGTTATCAGGGATCATGAAAATGAACACGTAGCTTTTCTTTCCACAGCCATAACGGCCGCAGGTGGAACACCGGTTTCATTTAAAGCAACTGATTTTGACTTTACTGCCAAAGGAAATTTCCCCGGTGTCTTTACGGATTACGGTACACTCCTGGCCGTTGCGCAAACATTTGAAGATACCGGAGTGAGAGCATATAAAGGACAGGCACCAAATCTTATCTCGAATAATGATTACCTGCAGGCAGCGCTTCAGATACATTCTGTTGAAGCAAGGCACGCGGCGCGTCTTCGCGAAATGAGAAAGAAAGCTAACTTGCTGGTTCCGGCCGGTGTGGATGTGAAGCCCTGGATTACACTAAATCAAAGTGGCATTGCATCTCCGGCAGTACAGGCGAGCTATGATGGAGAAGAAAGTGTGGTGCAGGCTGGCGTAACCATCACAAATATCGGAGGTTTCCCTATCTCAGCAAAAGCAGCTTCAGAAGCCTTTGATGAACCGTTGACAAAAGACCAGGTAAGCGCGATCGTGAAACCATTTTTTAATTAAGTAATCGCCCAATAAGAAAGAAAATCCCCTTACAAATTAACGGGGATTTTTTCGTCAGGCTCAAAAGGAAAGTCTATTTAGCTGGTTCGTGGGCCAATGGTTAGAAAATGAAAAATCGGTAAATAGCTTTGTTTACCGCCATCGAAATGTCTTCTATGCTATAAAGACCTGGCATCTGCGATCCACATGTTCCATCAATTTCCGGCATCAATTGATTATGAATTTGGGAACACAGCCGCAAGCGAACAACCGCAATTGCACCTGCTGGATTTTCTATTTTGTCCTATCAATTTGAACGCATAATTTTGCGACTCAAAAAATAAAACACTATGCCCTATTTATTTACGTCCGAATCGGTAAGTGAAGGCCATCCCGATAAAGTGGCTGACCAGATCAGCGATGCGCTTATTGATAACTTTTTAGCATTTGATCCACAAAGTAAAGTTGCTTGTGAAACTTTGGTAACCACAGGACAGGTAGTCCTTGCTGGAGAAGTAAAATCAAAAGCGTATCTCGATGTGCAGGAAATCGCACGAGGTGTTATTCGTAAGATAGGTTATACCAAGAGCGAATACATGTTTGAAGCCAATTCGTGCGGCATCTTTTCGGCCATTCACGAACAATCATCGGACATAAACCAGGGTGTAGTTAGAAAGAATAAAGAAGACCAGGGAGCCGGCGACCAGGGAATGATGTTTGGATATGCAACCAGTGAAACTGAAAATTACATGCCGCTTTCACTGGACATTGCTCATAGTCTTTTGGTAGAGTTGGCTGCATTAAGAAGAGAAAATAAAGAAATTAAATATTTGCGTCCTGACGCTAAAAGCCAGGTTACGCTAGAATATAATGATGATAACAAACCTACCAGGATTGATGCGATCGTTATTTCTACACAGCACGATGACTTTGATAAAGAAGATAAAATGCTGAAGAAAATATCTGAAGATGTAAAAAAGATATTAATTCCGCGCATGAAGACAAAGTATCCGAAATATGCGCATTTCTTTAACGATAAAATAAAATACCATATCAACCCTACCGGAAAGTTTGTAATCGGCGGCCCACATGGCGATACAGGTCTTACAGGAAGAAAAATAATAGTGGATACTTACGGAGGAAAAGGTGCTCATGGCGGCGGAGCATTCAGTGGAAAAGATCCCAGCAAAGTAGATAGAAGCGCAGCATATGCAGCAAGGCATATTGCAAAAAATTTGGTAGCAGCAGGGGTTTGTGATGAAATATTGGTGCAGGTTTCTTACGCCATCGGCGTAGCGCAACCTACCAGCATAAACGTAAATACTTACGGCACTGCAAAGGTCAAATTATCAGATGGGGACATAGCAAAAAAAGTGCAAGCTATTTTTGACATGCGTCCTTACTTTATTGAACAACGTTTGAAACTTCGCAACCCTATTTACCAGGAAACTGCATCTTACGGCCACATGGGACGCAAGAATGAAGTGGTTACTAAGACATTCAATTTACCTAACGGTTCTCCTAAAATAGTAAAGGTCGAATTATTTACGTGGGAAAAATTGGATTATGTTCCTAAAGTGAAGAAGGCATTTGGTATAAAATAAAACTAGCTACAATAAATTTAAAACCCTCAACAAATGAGGGTTTTTTGTTTCCGCAAATAATCAACTAAATTTGAAAAGTGAGACCTCAACATAAAACATTTACCCAGCAACACCGGCCAAAAAAAAATCTTCTAATAGGTGGAATCCATTCTGTAATTGATGCCATGAAGAATGGTGAACAATTAGAAAGAATTTATTTACAAGATACCATTTCGGGTGAAGAAGCAGATGAGTTAAAACGTGTGGCTTTGGAATTTGAAGTTCCCGTAAATAAAGTTCCTTTTGAAAAAATAAGAAATTTCAACCTGGAGAATCCAAAAGGATGCGTAGCCATAAAATCAAAAATAAGATACCAAAATTTACAAGATGTAATTTCGTTAATTGTTGAAAATGGTGAAATCCCTTTATTATTAATGCTCGATGGAATTACCGATATAAGGAATATAGGCGCTTTGGCCAGAACCGCTTATTGTTGCGGCATTCATGCCATTGTAATTCCCGAAAAAGGGGTGGGGGCTTTGAGTGAAGACGCTATCACTACATCCGCGGGAGCACTGGAAAAATTAGCGGTCTGTAGGGTAAAAACCTTGCATAGTGCCATTGATGAAATGCATCTGAACGGCATAAAAGTTTTCGCCAGCGAAATGACCGCCAGCGAAAACGTATTTGACATAAACCTGAAAGAACCATGCGCTATCATTTTGGGCAGTGAAGACAAAGGAATTCAATCTTCGCTCTATAAATTATGTGACGGAAAATTTAAAATTCCTATGCAAAAAGATTTTGAATCCCTGAATGTATCAGTTGCCGCTGGAATGATCTTGTATGAAGCGATGAAACAAAGAATCGCTTGAGCAAGCTTAAAATACAATTTAAAAATCCTTAATTTCAATTATTACAGCAAATAAAGCCGCAATGGCTTTCTGGTATTTAGACTTCGAATCCTTCGGAAATCAAAGAATAAGAAGGATCTGCCCTAAACTTTAGAGTCGTTGAATTGGTGGTTAATTATGGCTCAAAACTTTTTAAAAGCTCCCCAAATACCTGCTCTAAATAATGTGATTAAAAACTTTCCAAAAGTTGAGGCCTAATATCCATTGCATACTTTTTAATAGAAAATAATGCATTAATTTTAGGCATGGCCCAATTAAAACTCATAGAATGTCCCCGCGATGCCATGCAAGGTTGGAAGACTTTTATACCAACCGAAAAGAAAATTGAATACATCAATCAACTGATAAAGGTTGGGTTTGAAACGATTGATTTTGGAAGTTTTGTTTCGCCAAAGGCAGTGCCGCAAATGGCAGATACCAAAGAGGTTATTAAGGAATTAAATATGGATGATTGCAATACAAAATTACTCGCTATCATCGCTAATGTACGCGGAGCAAAGGAAGCTGCAGAATTTAAAAAGATTAATTATCTCGGATTTCCATTCTCTGTTTCTCCAACTTTTCAAATGCGTAATGCGAATAGCACGATTGAAGAATCATTGGAAAGAGTGAAGGAGATAAAAAAAGTCTGCGATAAAAATGAGAAAGAATTAGTTGTCTATATTTCTATGGCATTCGGAAATCCTTATGGTGACGACTACAATGAAAACATCGTTTTAAAATGGATAAAAAAAATAGCAGGAGAGGGGATAGGGATCATTTCCCTGGCAGATACTGTTGGTCTGGCAGATGCTTCCCAGGTGGCATCTATAGTAAACAAAGTTATTTCTCAATTTCCTGATTTGGAAACGGGCGTTCATCTTCATTCAACCAATATAAATTGGCAACAAAAAATTGGCGCTGCTCTGCAAAACGGATGCATGCGCTATGATAGCGCGTTAAAAGGATTCGGTGGCTGCCCCTTTGCAGAAGATGAATTAGTGGGAAATATGAATACAGAATTGATGATTCCTTATTTTAAAAAATTAGATTTCCTCGAAAATATTAATGAAACTGAGTTATTAAAAGCAAGCCAGATGGCTTCTGAAATTTTTATATAGATGGAATTCTTTTTACCGTTTCAAATACAAACATTCCCTTTTCAAATTTCGTATTCTGATAAAATTCTTTTTATCGGATCCTGTTTTTCTGAAGAGATTGGAAATAAGTTGAAGGAATTAAAATTTAATATTCTTCAAAATCCAAACGGGATTTTATACGATCCGCTGAGTATTTCAGAATCGCTGTTTTCTTACATTGAAAATAACCCATTTGAGGAAGAGAATCTTTTTGAGTTGAATGGTTTATGGCATAGCTGGAAACATCATTCTTCTTTTTCGGCTCAGAATAAAGACGATGTTTTGGGAAAAATAAATACATCGCAGTCAGGGGCACACGCTTTTTTAAAAGACGCAGATTTTCTAATCATCACCCTCGGAACGGCATTTTATTATCGACTAAAAGACAATAACGAAAATGTGGCAAATTGCCATAAAGCCTCTGCAACTATTTTTGAAAAAAGATTGTTATCGGTGAATGACCTGGTTTCGGATTTTTTAAGTCTATTGACGGCTTTGGAAATTTTTAATCCTACTTTAAAAATTATTTTCACCGTTAGCCCGGTAAAACATGTGCGCGATGGCGTGGTGGAGAATAACCGAAGCAAAGCAAAGCTAATAGATGCCGTACATTCGATTTCAGAACAAAAAGAAAACGTATTTTATTTCCCTTCGTATGAATTGGTAACAGATATTTTAAGGGATTACCGTTTTTATAAAAATGATTTGGTTCATCCCAATGAAACAGCTATAAATTTTGTATTTGAAAAATTTTGTGAGTCACTTTTAAATATTGAATCCAAAAACATTATGAAAGAAGTGAAGCAGATTGTTTCTGCGGCAAATCATAAACCTTTCTTTAAGGAAAGTGAAGCCCATCAAACATTTATTACTATGCAATTAAAAAAAATTCATAAGATAGAAAAAGCGTATTCCTTCCTTGATCTTTCAAAGGAAAAAAAATATTTTATTCAACAAGCTACAAACCTTTGTTAAAAGCCATCTTATAATTGTTCTTTTATCGGCAATAGAGATCTAGCGTTGTTATTCTGACATATTTGTTGTTAGGGTTTGCTTTTAAAATTGTCTATTTCCAATATTGGTACAATGTTTTAAAACGGAGGAGATGAACTAAAATATTTATCAATGAAACATTTAAAGAATTTAATTTTTGCTTTGCCGGTTATTGCCTTTCTAATGATGGGATGTAATGCAACTAAATCGCAGAAAGGTGCTGTTATAGGAGGCACGGCAGGCGCAGTCAGAGGGGCTATTATTGGAAAAGCAGCGGGGAATCAAACCTTGGGAACCATTATAGGAGCTGCAGTTGGCGGTACGGCGGGTGCTATTATTGGGAAAGATATGGACAAACAAGCCAAAGAAAT